>NZ_JBJGZW010000046.1:0-1417 GCF_054050695.1 Blastococcus sp. SYSU D00820 | reverse complement strand
GCGTGACCTCACAGGGGGCGGGGCCGGCCCCCGGAGGGCCCGCGCCCGGCGGTGGTGCTGTGGTGCGGCGATCAGTGGGCGGAGTCGGCGCCCGGCCACTCGAAGTCGCGCAGGAACTGCATGTTGTGCTGCTGGGCGGCGGCCTGCATCCGGGGGAAGTCCGGGATGAACGGCGGCTGCTGCGCGGTCGGGTGGTCGGTGGCGGTGCCCATGTGCTGGAAGAACCGCTCGAACCCGCCGGAGAGCGTGCCCATCATCCGGGCCGCCTCCTCGATCTTGTAGGCGTGCGCGAACCCGGCCGGCACGTACCCGAAGTCGCCGGCCTCCAGCAGCTGGGACTCCTTGGTGCCGCCCTCGTCCTCGAAGAACAGCCGCACCTTGCCCTCGAGCACGTAGAACGTCTCGTGGGTCTCGTTGTGCGAGTGGGTCGGGATGATGTCGCCGGCCGGGGACTCGCTGACGATGATCCCGAACTGGTTCCCGGTCTCGTCACCGGAGAGCAGCACGGTGAACAGGTCGGTGAAGAGCATCGAGTGCTCGCCCTGGCCGCGCTTGAGCACGTAGGGCTTCGGGCGCCCGGGGAGCACGCCCTTCCACTGCGGACCCTTCGCGGGGTCGATCAGGTACTCGAAGCTCATGCGTTCTCCCGGGAGGGTCGACGGTGACCGGCCGAGCATCGGTGATGCCGGTCACCGGCGAACAGGGCGCTGCCATTGGCCGGCAAGGCGTCCGCCATGCTGGACGGCATGGGCCGCCGGTTCCCCCGTTCGGTGTACGACGTGGGCGAGGAACCCGATCCGCGGTTCAGCCTGGCCAACGAGCGCACCTTCCTGGCCTGGATCCGCACCGGCCTGGCGCTGTCGGCGGCGGGCGTGGCCCTGGAGGCCCTCGACCTCGACGTCCGGCCGGGGCTGCGGCTGGCGGCCGCGGTGGTCCTCGTCGTGCTGGGGGCGGCGGTGCCCGTGCTGGCCTGGGGCCGGTGGGGCAGCACCGAGCGCGCGCTGCGGCTCGGCCGGCGGCTGCCCGGGTCGGCGCTGGCCCCGCTGGTGGCCGCCGGCGCCGCCGTCGCTGGTGTCCTGGTGCTGGCCGGGCTGCTGACGGCGTGACCGGCGCCTGGCCCGCGCGCGATCCCGGGCTCCAGCCCGAGCGGACCGCGCTGGCGTGGCGCCGGACCGCGCTCGCCGTCGGAGCCGGCGCGGCGGTCGCCGCCCGGCTGACCGCGCCGGCTCTCGGTGCGCTCGCGGTGGTGCTCGGCGTGCTGGGCGGGTCGGCCGCCGCGGCGCTGTGGTTCCTCGCCGGCCGCCGCTACGCCGTCGGCCGGCCCGGGGGCGGCGCCCGGGGGGGCCGGCCCCCCGGGCTTCGGGCCCGGGCCCGCCTGCTATTGCACCGCCACGTAACCCCCCACAAACCCAATCAT
>NZ_JBJGZW010000044.1:0-3490 GCF_054050695.1 Blastococcus sp. SYSU D00820 | reverse complement strand
TTTTCTGGATCTGTTTGGGTGACCGACCCGGAATGGGTGTGTGTGGTCAAGCCCTCGGCCTATTAGTACCGGTCAGCTCCACATCTTGCGATGCTTCCACTTCCGGCCTATCAACCCGCTGGTCTGGGCGGGGGCCTTACCCCATTGACTGGGTGAGAGACCTCATCTTGAAGCGAGCTTCCCGCTTAGATGCTTTCAGCGGTTATCCCTGCCGAACGTAGCCAACCAGCAGTGCACCTGGCGGTACAACTGGCACACCAGAGGTTCGTCCGTCCCGGTCCTCTCGTACTAGGGACAGCTCTTCTCAAGTCTCTTACGCGCACGGCGGATAGGGACCGAACTGTCTCACGACGTTCTAAACCCAGCTCGCGTACCGCTTTAATGGGCGAACAGCCCAACCCTTGGGACCTACTCCAGCCCCAGGATGCGACGAGCCGACATCGAGGTGCCAAACCATCCCGTCGATATGGACTCTTGGGGAAGATCAGCCTGTTATCCCCGGGGTACCTTTTATCCGTTGAGCGACACCGCTTCCACATGCCGGTGCCGGGTCACTAGTCCCAGCTTTCGCTCCTGCTCGACCCGTCGGTCTCGCAGTCAAGCTCCCTTGTGCACTTGCACTCGACACCTGATTGCCAACCAGGCTGAGGGAACCTTTGGGCGCCTCCGTTACATTTTGGGAGGCAACCGCCCCAGTTAAACTACCCACCTGACACTGTTCCTGATCCGGATCACGGACCGAGGTTAGACATCCAATTCGACCAGAGTGGTATTTCAACGGCGACTCCACGAACACTGGCGTGCCCGCTTCACAGTCTCCCACCTATCCTACACAAGCCGAACCGAACACCAATATCAAGCTATAGTGAAGGTCCCGGGGTCTTTCCGTCCTGCCGCGCGTAACGAGCATCTTTACTCGTAGTGCAATTTCGCCGAGCCTGTGGTTGAGACAGCTGAGAAGTCGTTACGCCATTCGTGCAGGTCGGAACTTACCCGACAAGGAATTTCGCTACCTTAGGATGGTTATAGTTACCACCGCCGTTTACTGGCGCTTGAGTTCTGAGCTTCGCCCCGAAGAGCTAACCCGTCCCCTTAACGTTCCAGCACCGGGCAGGCGTCAGTCCGTATACATCGTCTTACGACTTCGCACGGACCTGTGTTTTTAGTAAACAGTCGCTTCTCACTGGTCTCTGCGACCCCCCACCGCTGCCCACCGCAAGGGTGTTGACGGTAAAGGGCCCCCCTTCTCCCGAAGTTACGGGGGCATTTTGCCGAGTTCCTTAACCACAGTTCGCTCGATCGCCTCGGTATTCTCTACCTGACCACCTGAGTTGGTTTGGGGTACGGGCCGCTCGGAACTCGCTAGAGGCTTTTCTCGGCAGCATAGGATCATCCCATTCGCCTCATTCGGCTATGCGTCAGGCCTCACCCTGTATGTCCGACGGATTTGCCTATCGGACGGGCCACACCCTTGCACCGGTACTACCACTCACCGGTAGGACTACCTTCCTGCGTCACCCCATCGCTTGCCTACTACCAGATCGGGTCCCAGCCTCCCCACCATCACCCCAAAGGGATCCGGCGGTTCGGGTGGTTAGCATCAAAGGGTTCAGCATGGGCGTTCCTTCGCGGGTACGGGAATATCAACCCGTTGTCCATCGACTACGCCTGTCGGCCTCGCCTTAGGTCCCGACTCACCCTGGGCGGATTAGCCTGGCCCAGGAACCCTTGGTCTTCCGGCGGGGGAGTTTCTCACTCCCCTCTCGCTACTCATGCCTGCATTCTCACTCGCGTGGCGTCCACGGCTGGATTCCTCCGCCGCTTCCACCGCCACACGACGCTCCCCTACCCATCCACACACCTGGCCCCGATCCACGAAGGAACGGAGCGGGTACTTGTGTGAATGCCACGGCTTCGGCGGTGTGCTTGAGCCCCGCTACATTGTCGGCGCGGAACCACTTGACCAGTGAGCTATTACGCACTCTTTCAAGGGTGGCTGCTTCTAAGCCAACCTCCTGGTTGTCACTGCGATCCCACATCCTTTTCCACTTAGCACACGCTTAGGGGCCTTAGCCGATGATCTGGGCTGTTTCCCTCTCGACTACGAACCTTATCGCCCGCAGTCTCACTGCCACGCTCTCACTTACCGGCATTCGGAGTTTGGTTGACGTCAGTAACCTTGTGGGGCCCATCGGCCATCCAGTGCTCTACCTCCGGCAAGAAACACGTGACGCTGCACCTAAATGCATTTCGGGGAGAACCAGCTATCACCGAGTTTGATTGGCCTTTCACCCCTACCCACAGCTCATCCCCCAGGTTTTCAACCCTGGTGGGTTCGGTCCTCCACGCGGTCTTACCCGCGCTTCAACCTGGCCATGGGTAGATCACTCGGCTTCGGGTCTAGAGCACGCGACTCACTCGCCCTGTTCGGACTCGCTTTCGCTACGGCTACCCCACACGGGTTAACCTCGCCACGTACCGCTAACTCGCAGGCTCATTCTTCAAAAGGCACGCAATCACCCCCGCCCCCGAAAGGACGTCAGGCTCTCACGGCTTGTAGGCACACGGTTTCAGGTACTATTTCACTCCCCTCCCGGGGTACTTTTCACCTTTCCCTCACGGTACTTGTCCGCTATCGGTCACCAGGGAGTATTCAGGCTTAGCGGGTGGTCCCGCCAGATTCACACCGAATTTCACGGGCTCGGTGCTACTTGGGAGCAAGCTCGGGAGGACACGCGTTTTCGTGTACGGGGCTCTCACCCTCTACGGCGACCCGTTCCAGCAGGCCTTCCACTAACGACATGTCTTTCTGACTCCCTAACATCCCGGCAGAGATGTTCGAACTGTCCCACGACCCCGACCACACAACGCCTGCCGGCTATCACATGCGATCGGTTTAGCCTCATCCGCTTTCGCTCGCCACTACTCACGGAATCACGGTTGTTTTCTCTTCCTGTGGGTACTGAGATGTTTCACTTCCCCACGTTCCCTCCACACGCCCTATGTGTTCAGGCGCGGGTCACACCACATGACTGGTGCGGGGTTCCCCCATTCGGACATCCTCGGATCAACGCTCGGTTGGCAGCTCCCCGAGGCTTATCGCAGCCTCCTACGTCCTTCATCGGCTCCTGGTGCCAAGGCATCCACCGTGTGCCCTTAACAACTTGGCCACACAAAAATCCCACCCACCAACCACACACCGCACACCCCGAAAGGCATACCAGCGCGTATCGACGGGCGGGCCTACAAACCAGATCTGTCACACAGACCTAGAAGAAAGATGCTCGCGTCCACTGTGCAGTTCTCAAACAACAACCAGTCACCTCCACCACCGACCCCACCAGCCCCGCACCCCACCCAACGGGCGACATGCGGCGGTATGAGATCCAGGAGGCCCCGGCATCGGAGAGTCACCGGACCCAATCGCCCGATCCCTCAGGACCCAACAGCGTGCCTACGACCCCCGAACCCCTGCCCGACCCCGTTCCCC
>NZ_JBJGZW010000043.1:0-5264 GCF_054050695.1 Blastococcus sp. SYSU D00820 | reverse complement strand
CCCCCCCCCCCCCCCCCCCCCCCCCCCCCCCCCCCCCCCCCCCCCCCCCCCCCCCCCCCCCCCCCCCCCCCCCCCCCCCCCCCCCCCGCCCCCGCCCCCCCCCCCCGGCGCCGGGCAACGGTGACCGGCACGGTGCCCCGGGACCGCGTGCGCGAGCGGCCGGCGACGTTCCGCGAGGTCTTCGCCGTCCGCGAGTTCCGCCCGCTGTTCGGCAGCTTCGCGCTGTCCACCATCGGCGACGAGCTGGCCCGCGTCGCCCTCACCGTCCTCGTCTACCAGCGCACCGACTCGCCGCTGCTGTCGGCGTTCACCTTCGCCCTGAGCTACCTGCCCTGGCTGCTCGGCGGTCCGGTGCTCTCCGCCCTCGCCGACCGCTTCCCGCGGCACCGGGTGCTCGTGGTCACCGACGCGCTGCGCGCGCTCCTGGTCGCCGGCATGGCGATCCCGGGCACGCCGCTGCCGGTGCTGCTGGCCCTGCTGCTGCTCGTCGCGCTGGGCTCGCCGCCGTTCGAGTCGGCCCGCTCGGCGCTCATGGCCGACGTCCTGGAGGGCGACCGCTACGCCGTCGCCACCTCGCTGACCAACATCAGCCTGCAGGTGTCCCAGGTGGTCGGCTTCGTGCTCGCCGGCACGCTGATCGCCGTCCTGTCGCCGTCGGTGGTGCTGCTGCTCGACGCCGGCACCTTCGCGCTCTCGGCGCTGTGGCTGTGGGCCCGGCTGCAGCGGCGGCCCGCCCCGAGCCAACCGGCCGACGGGCACCGGGGCCGGTCGCTGTGGCGGGAGACCGGCGAGGGGCTGCGGCTGATCCGCCACACGCCGCGGCTGCTCGGCATCGTCGTCCTCGTCTGGGTCGGCACGCTGTTCGGCAACGCCGCCGAGGGCATCGCCACGCCGCTGGTGTTCGAGCTGGGCGAGGGGGCCGCGCAGGCCGGCCTGCTGCTGGGCGCGGCGCCGCTGGGCTCCACGATCGGTGGGCTGGTGCTGGCCCGGTTCGTCGCCCCCGACCGGCGCGAGCGACTGGTGCCGGCGCTGGTGATGCTGTCGCTGGCCCCGGTGCTGCTGGCCGGGCTGGTCGTCACCCTCGGTGGACCCGGCCGCGGCGCGTACGCGCTGGTGGTGGCCCTCATGTTCGTCGCCGGCCTGGGCGGGGCGTGGGTGATCCCGCTCAACGTCTCGTTCGTGCAGGCGGTGCCCCCGGCCTACCGCGGGCGCGCCTTCGGTGTCGCGGTGAGCGGGCTCTACGGCGTCCAGGGGGTCGGCGCGCTCGCCGCCGGCCTGGCCGCCGAGGGGCTGTCGGCCGGCGCTGTGGTGGCTCTCGCCGGCGGGTTGGGAATGGTCGCGGTCGTCGCGCCGCTGCTGTCCTACGTGCGCACCCAGGACTCCGCAGCGAGCACCCCGTGAGCCGGTCCCTGCCCTCCGCCCGCACCTTCTACGACGAGGTCGGCGGCGCGCCGGTGTTCGAGAAGCTGGTCGCCTGCTTCTACGCCGGCGTCCGGACCGACCCCGTGCTCGCCCCGCTCTACCCCCAGGACGACTGGGAGGGCGCCGAGATCCGCCTGCGCGGGTTCCTCGAGCAGTACTGGGGCGGCCCGACCACCTACTCCGAGCAGCGCGGCCACCCGCGGCTGCGGATGCGCCACGCCCCCTTCGCCATCGGCCCGGCCGAGCGCGACGCCTGGCTGGCGCACATGCGCGACGCCGTCGACTCCCTGGAGCTCTCCCCCGAGCAGGACGCCACGCTCTGGGGTTATCTGGAGATGGCCGCGCACAGCATGCAGAACCGCTGAAGGGCCACCCTCCTCCCCACGCCTCGCAGGCTCGGCGCGGGCCCCTGGAGGGTGGCCGTGAACGCCCGTGAACACGAGGAGCTCCGTGAGCCCGTTCCGCACGTCCGGACCCGACTGGTGGCGCGACGCCGTCTTCTACCAGGTCTACATCCGCAGCTTCGCCGACGGGAACGGCGACGGCGTCGGCGACCTCGCCGGCATCCGCGCCCGGCTGCCGCACCTGGTCGACCTCGGTGTCGACGCGCTGTGGATCACGCCGTTCTACCCCTCGCCGATGGCCGACCACGGGTACGACGTCGCCGACCCCCGCGACGTCGAGCCGGCCTTCGGCGACCTCGCCGAGTTCGACCGGCTGCTGGCCGAGGCGCACGCGCTGGGGCTGCGGGTGACCGTCGACCTCGTTCCCAACCACAGCTCGCACGCCCACGAGTGGTTCGAGGCCGCCCTCGCGGCCGCGCCCGGCTCGCCGGAGCGCGCCCGCTACCTGTTCCGCGACGGCCGCGGGCCCGACGGCAGCGAGCCGCCGAACAACTGGCCGTCGGTCTTCGGCGGCCCGGCGTGGTCGCGGGTGCCCGACGGGCAGTGGTACCTGCACCTGTTCGCTCCTGAGCAGCCGGATCTCGACTTCAGCAACCCCGAGGTGATCGCCGACCTCGAGGAGACGATGCGCTTCTGGCTCGACCGCGGCGTCGACGGCTTCCGCATCGACGTGGCCCACGGCATGGCCAAGCCCGACGGGCTGCCCGACATGCTGCCGATGGAGGACACCGGCCTCCTGGACGACCACGGCCCCGGCGACCACCGGTTCGACCAGGACGGCGTGCACGAGGTGCACCGGCACATCCGCGCGGTGCTCGACCGGTATCCCGACCGCATGGCCGTCGGCGAGGTCTGGGTCTCCGACGACGACCGGCTGGCCCAGTACCTGCGCCCCGACGAGCTGCAGCTGGCGTTCAACTTCAAGCTGCTGACCGCCGACTGGGACTGCGACGAGCTGCGCGCCGCCATCACCCACTCGCTGGCCACCGTCGAGGGCACGCCCGCGCCGGCCTGCTGGGTGCTGTCCAACCACGACCGGCCGCGGCACGTCACGCGCTACGGCGACGGCACCGTCGGCACCACCCGCGCCCGGGCCGCCGCGCTGCTGCAGCTGGCCCTGCCCGGCGTCGCCTACCTCTACAACGGCGACGAGCTCGGCATGCCCGACGTCGACCTCCCCGACGAGGCGCTGCAGGACCCGATCTGGGAGCGCTCCGGGCACACCGAGCGGGGCCGCGACGCCTGCCGCATCCCGGTGCCGTGGTCGGGCAGCGAGCCGCCCTACGGTTTCTCGACGACGCCCGACACGTGGCTGCCGATGCCGGAGGGGTGGGCGGCGCTGACCGCCGAGGCCCAGGCCGCGGACGCCGGTTCGATGCTGTCGCTGTACCGACGCGCGCTCGCGCTGCGGGCGAGCTCTCCGGCGTTCGCCGGCGACGGCCTGGAGTGGCTGCCGGCACCCGACGGCTGCCTGGCCTTCCGCCGCCCCGGCGGGCTGGTCTGCCTGGTCAACCTGTCGGCCGCGCCGGTGCCGCTGCCCGCGGGCGAGGTGCTGCTGGCCAGCGGGGACCTGGCCGACGGCGTCCTCCCCGCCGACACCGCGGCCTGGCTGACGGCCTGAGCCAGGGGGCGCCGGCTGTCCGACGGCTGGTCGGCCGCGACTCGCCGGTCGACGGGCGCGGATCGGCCGCGCGGATAGAATCCGGGGGGTAACGATGCGTCACGGGGGACGCTCGATCCACGGTCTTCCGGCCCCTGGCCGGGGCCTGTCCCGGGGAGGCCGCCTCCACATGACGCTGCTGCAGGTCGAGGGCCTGACCAGGTCCTTCGGGGCACGCCGCGTCCTGCGGGACGTCTCCTTCAGCATCGCCGAGGGCGAGATCGTGGGCCTGGTCGGCGCCAACGGTGCCGGCAAGTCGACCCTCGGCGACATCCTTGCCGGGATCACCGCTCCCGACTCCGGGCTGATGACCCTGATGGGCCACGCCTACGCCCCGCTGTCGGCGGAGGACGCCCGGCACCTGGGCGTGGGGGTGGTCGAGCAGCTGATCCGGATCGACCCCGAGCTGACCGTCGCCCAGGCCGTCTTCCGCGGCACCCCGAAGGCGGGACGGCCGCAGGCGGAGCTGCGCCGGCAGGCCCAGGTGCTGCTGTCGGAGGTGACCCTCGACATCGACCCCGACACCCTGGTGGGCGCGCTGCCCTCCTTCGTCTACGGCCTGGTCGAGATCGCCCGCATGCTCGCCGAGGACACCAGGCTGGTGGTCCTCGACGAGGTGTCGGCCGCGCTGCTCCCGGCCGAGGTGACCGGCCTGCACGCCGTCGCCGACCGGCTGCGCCGGCAGGGCCGCGGCGTGCTCTACATCAGCCACCGCCTGCCCGAGATGCTCGAGGTCGTCGACCGGGTGCTCGTGCTCCGCGAGGGCCGGATCGCCCTCGACGCCCCGAGCGCGTCGCTCGACCCGGTGCGCCTGGCAGCGGCCACCATCGAGGGGACGCCGCTGCCCGTGCCCCGCGCGGAGCCGCGGACCACCGGCTCCGGCCCCGAGGACGCCGTGCCGCGCCCCGACCTCGGCGACGGCGAGGTCGTGCTGCAGGTGCGCAACCTGCGGGTCCCCGGCCACGTGGAAGGCGTCGACCTCGAGCTGCGCCGCGGCGAGATCATCGGGCTCACCGGGCACCGCTCCTCCGGCGTCCGGGAGATCGCCGAGGCCCTGTCCGGGGAGCTGCCGGCGATCAGCGACGAGGTGGTGCTGCACGGCGAGCCCCGGGCCACCGCGCCCGAGGAACCGGCGCCGATCCTGCGCCTGCCGGCCTACAGCCCCGACGAGGACGCCTACGGGGTCGACCCCGGCGAGACGATCGCCCGCACGCTCACCGACGAGCCCTGGGGCGCCCTGACCGACCTGCGCACGGAGATCGCGCAGCTGCGCGGCGTCATCCGCACCGTGCACAGCCTCGACGTGAAGACCCTGAGCATCCGCACGGTGTTCGGGGCGCTGTCCGGCGGCGACCAGCACAAGCTCGCGCTGGCGCGCTGGATGGCCTCGGCCGAGGACGACGTCGTCATCCTCCACGAGCCCACCCGCGGGCTCGACGTACGGGCCCGGCAGCAGGTGCGCCAGCTGCTCACCGAGGCGACCGCCAACGGCGCGTCGGTCGTCGTCGTGTCGGTCGACCCCGACGAGCTGGCCGAGTGCTGCGACCGGGTCGGGGTGATCTCCGGCGGGCGGGTGAGCCGCTGGATCGACACCCACGGGCTGGCGACCGATGCGGTCCGCGAGCACATCCTCGAGGCCGCCACCGCCGCGTGAAGGTCCGACCGGCCCCCGTCCGGTCGGTAGCCTCCCGGCGTCCGCGGGGGGGGGGGCGGCGCGCCGCGCGGCGGGGGGGGCGTGGGTGGTGGGGGTTGCGTGATTAGTTAAATTGGGGATGATC
>NZ_JBJGZW010000042.1:0-7384 GCF_054050695.1 Blastococcus sp. SYSU D00820 | reverse complement strand
GGGGGCCGGGACGCAGCGCCGCGGCCCGGCCCCTCGTCGTGCGGGGTGGCGGCGGCTCAGGCCTCGACGTCCTCCCCGATCCACTGCTGGAGCAGCGCGTGGAAGTGCCGGATCTTGCTCTCCTGGTACCGCGAGAAGACGACGGTCCGGCGCCGCGTGGTGTGCAGCCCGCGCTGCACCCGCGGCATGTTGAACGAGTCCTGGTCGAACACCCGGCCGGAGCTGCCGAGGACGGTGGCCTCGGTCCAGGGCTGGTCGACGCCGAGCCACTGCGTCCGCGCCGGCGGCGGCCGTTCCCCGGTGAAGGGCGCCAGGAGGTAGACGTCCATGAGGCAGACCTCGTGCTGGTCCTGGTACGGCCGGAAGCGGTAGGCGATCCGCTGGTAGGCGCCCCACGGGTGGAAGTTCGGGAAGACCGTGTAGTAGATGCTGTCCAGCGACTCGGCGTCGCTCACCAGGTCGGCGGCCTCGTCGCCGATGATCGGCCGCAGCGACTCGCGGGCGATCATCCCGGACAGCTCCCGGGCGGTCATGCCCTCGGGCACCTCCAGCAGCGGCGGCTCGTCGATCCGCGCGTCGACCATCGAGTCGAACATCTGCTGCTCGGTCGGCGTCCACGTCAGGTGCGGGCTGGGCACCCCGTTGGCCGAGATGCCGCGGTCGATGTTCCCCCACACGTCGTACTGGCTGTTCGTGTCGCCCATGCCGGCGACCCGCTGCGGGTGGGTGGTGACCACGTGCAGCGCCTCGGAGAAGGCCTCCTGGGCCACCTTCCAGTTGCAGTCGATGACCTTGGCGACGTGCGCCTGCACGTAGCGGCGGTCCAGCGGCCACTTCTCGAAATGCCGGTCCAGGTCGCCGAGGAAGTCCTCGAGCGGCTCGCAGTCGGGGTCCATGTTGACGAACACGAACCCGCCCCAGGTGCCGACCCGCACCTGCGGCAGGTCCATGGCGGACCGGTCGACGTGCGGGAAGTCCCACTCGCAGGTGATCGACTTCAGCGATCCGTCGAGCTCCCAGCAGAAGCCGTGGAACGGGCAGCGCAGCTCGCGGTCCGCCGGCCCGCTCTCGTGGCGCAGCAGCCGCCCCCGGTGCAGGCAGGCGTTGTAGAAGGCGCGGACGACCATGTCCCGGCCCCGGACGACGAGGATGCTCGTGTCGCAGATGTCGTAGACGTAGGTGTCGCCCGCGGTGGCGATCTCCTCCTCGCGGCAGGCCATCTGCCACACCCGGTTCCACAGCCGGCTCTTCTCCAGCTCGTGGTAGGCCCGGCTGGTGTACCGGGTGACCGGCACCTCGCTGACCTCGTCGAAGATGCCGGGGCTCTCCTCGCGCAGGATCGACGGCACCGGGTGGGTGTCGGTGTCCAGCAGCTGCTGGTAGCCGATGCCGGGGGAGCGGGCGAACGGCGGCGGCTCGGGCATCGCCCCGGTGGTTCCCGGAGCGTCGGGGGACGTGCCGGCGGGGGGGTCGGCGCGGAGGTCGGTCACAGCGCGGCTCCGTTCGCCAGGCGCGCGGCGGTGATCTGCTCGCTGCGCCGCCGCAGGATCTCCCCGGCGTCCATGAACCGGCGGTTCTGGGTGAGGTCGCCGCGGACCCGCGGGCCCAGGCCCACCCAGCGGGCGAGCTCTGGATCGGCCGCGCGGACCTCGCCGTGCAGGTAGCGCCCCTCGGGGTCGAAGGTGCCCACCCGGCCGTCGCGCGTGGTGACCCGGACGTTGTAGTCCTCGTCCAGTTCGTAGATCGCTCGGCTCATCGGATGCTCGATCTGGCGCACGATCCACCTCGTCCGTCGTCGCGGGTACACCGAGTAACTGGTGATCTGCTACACAAACGCTAGCAGTCGCTCCCGGCCGCACCAAGCCCCTCGAGGGAGGCAGCGTGGGTTCCTACCGGCATCTGCGGATCGAGGTCGCCGACGGCGTCGCGGAGGTGACGATCGACCGGCCGCACCGGCTCAACACCCTCGACTCCGCTGCGCACGAGGAGATGGAACGGCTCTGGCCCGACCTGCAGGAGCGCGACGACGTCGCCGCGGTGGTCCTCACCGGCGCGGGCGGGGTCTTCTCCGCCGGGGGCGACGTCAAGGACATGCTCGCCTTCGCCGCCGAGCACCCGGGGGAGGGGTCGGGCATCTCGATCGCGCGGGCCCGCCGGCTGGTCTACGGCCTGCTCGACCTCGAGAAGCCGGTGGTGGCGGCGGTGGAGGGCCGCGCGTTCGGCCTCGGCGCCACGATCGCGCTGCTGTGCGACCTCGTCGTCACGGCGCGGGGCGCGCGGTTCAGCGACGCGCACGTCGACCTCGGCCTGGTGCCGGGGGACGGCGGCGCGGCCGTCTGGACGGTGCTGGCCGGCCCGCACCGCGCCCGCGACCTGCTCCTGCGCGGCCGCGAGATCGACGCCGACGAAATCGCGGCGCTGGGCATCGCCACCGAGGTGTGCGAGCCCGGCCAGGCCCTCGCGCGGGCGCACGCGGTCACCGCGGAGATCCTGCGCCGGCCGCCCCTGGCGGTGCGCGGCACCAAGGTCGCGGTCAACGCCTGGGTCAAGGCGCAGTTCGCCGGGGTCTTCGAGACGGCCCTGGCCTGGGAGGTCGCCAGCCTGCGCAGCGCCGACTTCGCCGAGGGCGTGGCCGCGCTGGGGGAGAAGCGGCCGCCCCGCTTCACCGGCCGGTGAGCGACGCCGGCGGCCGGGTCCGCTACGAGCTCGGGGACGACGGGGTGGCGGTGGTGACCCTCGACTCCCCGGCGCGGCGCAACGCCGCCACCTACCCGATGATGGCCGAGCTGTTCGGCCATCTCGAGCACGCCGGTGCCGACCCCGCCTGCCGGGTCGTCGTCCTCACCGGTGCCGGAGGCACCTTCTGCGCGGGCACCGACCTGCGGTACCTGGAGACGATCCCGCCGGAGGAGCGGGGCTACCCCGGCCGGCTGCACGACGACGAGGGCTGGTGGAACGTCGTCGCCTGCCCGAAGCCGGTCATCGCCGCCGTGGACGGCGCCGCGGTCGGGATGGGCGCGGAGTGGGCCACCATGGCCGACGTCCGCATCGCGACTCCGCGGGCGCGGTTCGCCTGGAACTTCGTGCACCGCGGGCTGGTGCCCGACACCGGGGCGGGGTCCTGGCTGCTGCCCCGGCTGATCGGGGTCCCCGCCGCGCTGCGGCTGCTGTACTCCGGCGACTCGCTGACCGCCCCCGACGCGCTCGCCTGCGGATTCGTGTCCGCGGTGGTCGAGCCCGGCGACCTGCTGCCCGCGGCCCGCGCCGAGGCGGCCCGCTGGCTGCGCGGGGGTCCGGAGGCGGTGGCGCGCACCAAGCGGCTCGTCTACGCCGGGCTGGCCCGGGGCGTGGCCGAGCACCAGGCCGACAGCCGCGCCCAGCTGCTGGAGTGCTTCCGGTCCGCCGAGCACGCCGAGGGGGTGGCGGCGTTCCTCGAGGGGCGGCCGCCGCGGTTCGCCGGCGCGCCGGGCGCTCAGGCCGGCCCGGCAGGCCGCGCGGAGCGGACGTGACGGGACATGTCGCCGTACAGGTCACCGGTGGCCCGGCGCTCGGTGAACTCCCAGACGCCGTCGCGCCGGGTCAGCCGGTCGCGGTAGGTGCCGGTGTAGATGGGCTGCAGCGGGAAGTCCGGCAGCGCCTGGAAGATCGTGACGTAGGCCCGGGCGGTCGCGGTGCCGGCCTCCTCGTCGACGGCCACGGACACGTTCGTGGTGACGTGCTTGGTCCGCGTCAGGCCGTCGTAGAGGAGCACGTTGTCCTCGATCCAGCGCCGGGCGCCGGCCGCGCCGGGCTCCGCCTTGTGCCACGTGCCGTGCTCGAACAGCGCGGCGAACTCGTCGAACCGCCCAGTGTCGAACAGCTCGGCGTACCGGTACAGCAGGTCGGTGATCTCCTGGACGGCGGTGATGTCCTGGACGGCGTCGCCCACGGTGGGCCTCCTGGGTGCTGGTCGGGGGACGAGCGGACGGAGGTCCACCCGTGGAACTGAGGGGCCGGCAGGCGCTGGTGACCGGCGCGAACCGCGGCATCGGCGCGCACTTCGTCGAGGCGCTGCTGGCGCGCGGGGTGGCGGTCGTGCACGCCGGCGCGCGCGACCCGGCCGCGCTGGCCGGCCTCGTGGCACGGCACGGTCCGCGGGTGGCGCCGGTCCGGCTGGACGTGACCCGCCCGGACGACGTCGCCGCGGCGGTGGCCGCCTGCCCGGAGGTCGACCTGCTGGTGTCCAACGCCGGCCGCTCCCACCCCGGCCCCGTGCTCGCCGACGCCGGCGACGCGGCGCTGCGGGAGCTGCTCGAGGTCAACGTCCTGGGCCCGCTGTCCCTCGTGCGCGGGCTGGCCCCGCAGCTGCGGACCCGTCGCGGCGGGGTGCTCACCGTGCTCTCCCTGGCCGCGCTGCTGACCTCGCGCAGCGCGCCGCTCTACAGCGCCAGCAAGGCGGCGGCGATGATGGTGGCGCAGGGCGTCCGCGCCGAGCTCGCCGCCGACGGCGTCACGGTCACGAACGTCTACCCCGGCTACGTCGACACCGACATGACCGCCGGGGCGACGGTGCCCAAGGCCTCGCCCCGGTCGGTGGCCGAGCGCTCGCTGGACGCGTGGCAGGCCGGCCGGACGTCGGTCTTCCCCGACCGGCTGGCCGAGCTGGCCCGGGACGCAGTGGCGAGCGGGGATCCCGCCGTGCTGGACGACCCCCAGGGGCTGTCCACCCGGCTGGGTGCGGCGCTGTCGGCGGAGCGGGCCGGGGGAGCCTGACCGCCGGGGTGCGGTCAGCTCGCCGCCCCGGCCCCGGCGCCGGCGACGTAGGCGAGCGCGTTGGCCACCAGTCGCTGGTAGGCGGGGTCGGTGAGGGTCGCCGCGGTGTCGCCGGGCTGGACGTAGACGACCCGGCTGCGCTCGAAGGTCCGCGTCCAGGCCGCCAGCGGCGAGCCCGGCGCGTGCCGCCAGTCGCCGCGGCTGCCCAGCCGCCCGGCCAGCGCCTCCTCGGTCGAGAAGTGCACGCGGTCGTCGATCGGGGCGTCGGTGCGCAGCAGCGGGGTGACCTCGTCCTCGAACACCGGGCACAGGTAGGTCTCGTCCACCACGCGCAGGCCCGCGCCGAGGCCGTCGAGCACCGGGTGCCCCGGGGCGACGGCGCGGATCTCCTGGGGCACCGCCATGCGGTAGCCGGAGTCCGGCCACGCCACCCCGCGCAGCTCGCCCCGGCGGTAGAGGTAGCGCCCCCCGACGAGCTCGGCCCACACCGGCCAGGCCGGCCACGACGCGATCGCGTGGTGGAGGACGACGAACCCCTGTCCGGCCCGGGTGCGGGCCAGCAGCGCCCGCTCGTAGGCCGGTGGCGGGGGCGTGGCCTCGGGGCGCACCCCGGGCATGTCGTAGTGCAGCGACGCGTCGGCGTCCTCGAGCCCGCCGGAGGCGACGAAGTCCACGGCGTCCGGGTGCTCCACCCAGGTGGCTGTACAAGGCAACGAATCAAGTAACGCGGCGAACGCGTCTCGGTCGAACGAGTGTCCGCCGGTGAAGGCGACGACCTGCACGGGACCTCCCAGGGGGCCGGCGACCGGAGAAACGCCTGGTTCCCCGCGTCGCAGGCCCCCATTATGCGTGGACGTCCAACTTTTTCGTCCAGATCCCGCGGGGGCTGTTGACGCTGTATCTAGAGGGCTCCTACATTATCGCCGCTGCAGCGTGATCTGAGTTACAGCGCGGGCTCCAACCCTCCGGCCGGTCATCCGGACGACCGCTCGGAGCGCTCGCGGAGTGCCCATTCCACCGCTTACGACGGCAACGTCGCCGCTCCGATCAGGGAGATCTCCGTGAACTCACGCATCGCCTGCCTGGCCGCCGCCTCACTGGTGGTCCTGGCCGGCTGCAGCAACACCCGGGACGCCGGAGGCGGGGACGGCGGAGGTGCCGCCGTGGCCTCCGGGGACCTCAGCACCCCCGCGCTCCAGGAGGCCGCCGAGCGCGTCGAGGCCGCCCTCGAGGAGCCCACCGAGGTGGGCGTCACCGAGCCGCTGAGCCGCACGCCCGACGAGGGCAAGAACATCACGTTCCTGCAGTGCGGCGTCGGCGTCTGCCAGCAGATCGGCGACGAGCTCGACGACGCCGCCGCGCTGCTCGGCTGGAACATGACCTACGTCGACCAGGGCACCACGCCCGAGCAGATCGTCGCCGCCTGGGACCGGGCGCTGACCGCCGACCCGCGGCCCGACGCCATCCTCACCTCCGGCGTCCCGTCGGTGGTCTTCCAGCGGCAGCTGGACCAGGCCCGCGAGGCGGGCATCCCGGTGGTCGACTGGGCCTCGGCCAACGAGCCCGGCACGCCCGGGATCATCTTCGACATCAACCCGGTCGAGGACAACGAGACCCGGGGCCGGCTGCTGGCCGACTACGCCGCGGTGCAGACCGACGGCGACCTGAACTCCATCTTCATCCAGGTGCCCGACTTCCCGACGCTGGTGGCCGAGGAGGAGGCCTACACCGCCCAGCTGGAGGAGGTCTGCCCGGACACCTGCACCACCGAGACGCTGGACTTCCCGGCCACCGACATCGGCACCCGCGTCCCCTCGGCGATCGTCAGCCACCTGCAGACCCACCCCGAGGTCAACTACATCGTGCTGTCCTTCGACGACATGGGCACCGGCGTCATCGAGGCGCTGCGGGCCGCGGGGCTGGACCAGCAGGTGACGATCATCGGCCAGGCCAGCAACCAGACCGCCGCGCAGAGCATCGCCGAGGGCACCGGCCAGGTCGCGACGATCCCGCAGGGTGTCGGGCAGATGGCCTACAAGGCCCTGGACGTCCTGGCCCGCCACTTCAACGGCGACAGCCTCGACGCCGACCGCGAGAACCTGCTCCCGATCTGGATCCAGACCCGCGACACGATCGGCGACCCGAACGACCTCTGGAAGGGCCCGGAGGGCTACGCCGACCAGTTCGCCGCGCTGTGGCAGGTCGGCAGCTGACGTGGGCACGCACGACGGGCTGCTCCACCTGTCCGGGGTGGTGAAGACCTTCCCCGGGCAGGTGGCGCTCGCCGGCGCCGACCTCGAGGTGCGGGCCGGTGAGGTGCACGCGCTGATGGGGCAGAACGGCTCCGGCAAGTCGACGGTCATCAAGCTGCTGGCCGGCTACCACGCCCCGGGCTCGGTCGAGCGGGCGACGATGGCCGGGGAGCCGTTCGCCCTCGGCTCCGCCACCGAGGCCGACCGGCTGGGCATGCGCTTCATCCACCAGAACCTCGGCCTGGTCGAGACCATGTCCGCGGTGGAGAACTGCGCGCTGTCCAACGGGTTCCCGACCGGCCGCATGTGGCGGATCAACTGGCGGCACGAGCGCCAGCGGGTGGGAGCGCTGCTGGAGCGGTTCGGGGTCGACGTCGACC
>NZ_JBJGZW010000041.1:0-15225 GCF_054050695.1 Blastococcus sp. SYSU D00820 | reverse complement strand
GCTGCCGCCCCGTAACTGGCCCCCCCCCCCCCCCCTGGACCCCACCCCCCCCCCGGGCCCCCCCCCGGGCGCCCCCCCGGGGAGCGGATCAGCCCTCGGCCGGCGGCGCGAGGACGACGTCGACGGTCAGCGGGCCCTCGCCGGCCACGACCGACAGCTCGGCGATCCGCCCGGCGTCGGTGAGGTCGGCGCGGGCCGCCTCGACCAGCGCCACCTGCTCGGCCGGCGCGGTGACCGTCGCGGACTCGACGTCGGCCCGCATCGACTGCTTGGCCTCGGACTTCGCCTTGCGCACCGCGGCCAGCGCCTCGGCCGCCACGGTCAGCACCGCCGGCTCGCCACCGCCCGGCAGCTCACCGGTCGCCGGCCAGGTCGCGCGGTGCACCGAGCCGGCCTGCCACCAGGACCAGACCTCCTCGGTGACGAACGGCAGCACCGGGGCGAACAGCCGCAGCTGCACCGACAGCGCCACCGCCAGCGCCGCCTGCGCGGATTCCGCGGCCGCGCCCGTGCCGTAGGCGCGGGACTTCACCAGCTCCACGTAGTCGTCGCAGAACGTCCAGAAGAACGCCTCGGCGACCTCGAGCGCGCGGGTGTAGTTGTAGGCCTCCAGCGCCGCGGTGGCCTCCTCGACGACCGACGCCAGGCCGGCCAGCAGCGCCCGGTCGATCGGCTCGGTGACCTGCTCGGCGGTCAGCGACGCCGAGGCGCCCAGGCCCAGCACGAACTTGCCGACGTTGAGGATCTTGATGGCCAGCCGGCGGCCGACCTTCATCTGCGCCTCGTCGAACGGCGAGTCCGCACCCGGCCGGGCGCCGGCGGCACGCCAGCGCACCGCGTCGGTGCCGTAGCGCTCGAGCACGTCGACCGGGGTGACCACGTTGCCCTTGGACTTCGACATCTTCTTGCGGTCGGGGTCGACGACGAACCCGGAGATCGCCGCGTGCGTCCACGGCACCGTGCCGTGCTCGTAGTGCGAGCGCACCACGGTGGAGAACAGCCAGGTGCGGATGATGTCGTGCGCCTGCGGCCGCAGGTCCATCGGGAAGACCGCGGCGAACAGCTCCGGGTCGGTGTCCCAGCCCGAGGCCACCTGCGGCGACAGCGACGAGGTCGCCCAGGTGTCCATGACGTCGGGGTCGGCCATGAAGCCGCCGGGCACGCCGCGCTGCTCCTCGGTGTAGCCCTCGGGGACGTCGGAGCTCGGGTCGACCGGCAGCGCCGACTCCGGCGCCAGAAGCGGCTCCCGGTAGTCGGGCTCGCCGTTCTCGTCCAGCCGGTACCAGACCGGGAAGGGGACGCCGAAGAACCGCTGCCGGCTGATCAGCCAGTCGCCGTTGAGGCCCTCGACCCAGTTCTCGTAGCGGTGCCGCATGTGCTCGGGCACCCACTGGATCTCCCGGCCGCGCGCGACCAGGGCCTCCCGCAGGTCGGCGTCCCGCCCGCCGTTGCGGATGTACCACTGCCGCGTGGTGACGATCTCCAGCGGGCGCTCGCCCTTCTCGAAGAACTTCACCGGGTGGGTGATCGCCTTGGGCTCGCCCTGCAGGTCGCCGGACTCGCGCAGCAGCTCCACGATCCGCTGCTGGGCGCTGAACGGCGTCTTGCCGGCCAGCTCGGCGTAGACGGCGGCCGGCACCCCGGCGGGGGCGTCGGGCACGAACCGGCCGTCCCAGCCGATGACCGCGCGGGTGGGCAGCTGCAGCTCGCGCCACCAGGTGACGTCGTTGAGGTCGCCGAAGGTGCAGATCATCGCGATGCCCGAGCCCTTGTCCGGCTCGGCCAGGCGGTGGGCGACCACCGGCACCTCGACGCCGAACAGCGGCGTGCGCACCGTCGTCCCGAACAGCGGCTGGTAGCGCTCGTCGTCGGGGTGGGCGACCAGCGCGACGCAGGCGGGCAGCAGCTCGGGGCGGGTGGTCTCGATGAAGACCGGCCCCTCGGGACCGGAGAAGGAGATCCGGTGGTAGGCGCCGGGGCGCTCCCGGTCCTCCAGCTCGGCCTGGGCGACGGCGGTGCGGAAGGTGACGTCCCAGAGGGTCGGCGCCTCCTGGGCGTAGGCCTCGCCGCGCGCCAGGTTGTGCAGGAACATCCGCTGCGCGGTGGCCCGGGAGGTCTCGGAGATCGTGCGGTAGACGATCGACCAGTCGACCGACAGGCCCACCCGGCGCCACAGCTGCTCGAAGGCCCGCTCGTCCTCCTCCGTCAGCCGCTCGCACAGCTCGACGAAGTTGCGCCGGGAGATCGGCTGCTGGTCCTTGCCGGGCTTGGTCGGCGGCTCGAACGACGGGTCGTAGGGCAGCGCCGGGTCGCAGCGGACGCCGTAGTAGTTCTGCACCCGCCGCTCGGTCGGCAGCCCGTTGTCGTCCCAGCCCATCGGGTAGAAGACGTGCTTGCCGGTCATCCGCTGGTAGCGGGCGACGATGTCGGTGTGGGTGTAGCTGAAGACGTGGCCCACGTGCAGGGAGCCGCTGGCCGTCGGCGGCGGGGTGTCGATCGAGTAGATCTGCTCCCGCGGAGCGGCCAGGGCCGCGGCCCGGTCGAAGGCGTAGGTGTCCTCGGCCGCCCAGCGGGCGGTCCACTTCTCCTCGAGGCCGTCGAGGGAGGGCTTGTCCGGTACGCCGACGGCGGCTCCCGGGGCAGCGGCGTCCGGGGTCAGGGTGTCGGGGACCATGCCCGACATCCTAGGAAGTCCGCGGCTGGCATCCTGGGACGGATGAGCAATCCCGGTCCGGACGGGCGTTCCCCCGCAGATCCCGAGCTCGCCCGCGTCGAGGCCGCCCTGCTCGCGCGCTGGCCAGAGACCCGCCTCGAGCCCTCGCTGGCCCGCATCACCGCGCTGGTCGACCTGCTCGGCTCGCCGCACCGGGCCTTCCCGGTCATCCAGGTGGCCGGCACCAACGGCAAGACCACCACCGCCCGCATGGTCGACGAGCTGCTGCGCGGCTTCGGCCTGCGGGTCGGCCGGTTCACCAGCCCGCACCTGCAGACGATGCGCGAGCGCGTGGTGCTCGACGGCGAGCCGGTGAGCGCCCAGCGGTTCGTCGAGACCTACGACGACATCGCGCCCTACGTGCAGATGGTCGACGCCGCCGGCGAGCACCCCATGTCGTTCTTCGAGGTGATGGTCGGGCTGGCCTACGCGCTGTTCGCCGACGCCCCGGTCGACGTCGCCGTCATCGAGGTCGGCATGGGCGGCCGGTGGGACGCGACCAACGTGGTCGACGCCCGCGTCGCCGTCGTGACGCCGGTGGCGATGGACCACGCCGAGTACCTGGGGCCCGACGTCGGCACCATCGCGGGGGAGAAGGCCGGGATCATCAAGGCCGACGCGATCGCCGTCCTCGCCCACCAGGAGCCGGCCGCCCTCGACGCGCTGGTGCGTCGCGCGGTCGAGGTCGAGGCGGTCGTGGCCCGGGAGGGCACCGAGTTCGGCGTGCTCGACCGCAAGGTCGCCGTCGGCGGCCAGCAGCTGCGGCTGCAGGGCCTGGGCGGCGAGTACGAGGAGGTCTTCCTGCCGCTGTTCGGCGCCCACCAGGCGCAGAACGCGGCCACCGCGCTCGCCGCGGTCGAGGCGTTCCTCGGCGCCGGGGCGGCCACCGGGCCGATCGACGTCGAGACGGTGCGGGGCGCGTTCGCCGCCGTCCGCTCGCCGGGGCGGCTGGAGCGGGTGCGCACCTCGCCGACGGTGCTGGTCGACGCCGCGCACAACCCCGCCGGCATGGCCGCCACCGTCGAGGCGGTGCGGGAGTCCTTCGACTTCACCCGGCTGGTCGGCGTGGTCGGCTGCGTGCGCGGCAAGGACGTCGCCGGCATGCTCGCCGCGCTCGAGGAGGTCTGCGCCGAGCTGGTCGTCACCCAGCACAGCTCGCCGCGGGCGATGCCGGCCGACGAGCTCGGCGCCCTCGCCGTCGACGTCTTCGGTGCCGACCGGGTGAGCGTGCACCCGCTGCTGCCCGAGGCGCTGGAGTCGGCGATCGAGCTCGCCGAGGCCGGTCCGGACGACGCCCTCGGCGGCTCCGGCGTGCTGGTCACCGGCAGCGTCATCACCGCCGGCGAGGCCCGCACGCTGCTGGCCGGGCGCTCGTGACCGCGCCGGACCCGGTGCGGGCCGGGCGGGCGCTGCGCGGCTCGGCGGCCGCGGTCCTGCTGCTGGAGGGGACCGCCGTCCTCTTCGTGCCGCGGGGGATCGCCCAGAGCGGGTCGGGGCTCACCGGCTTCCGGCTCACCGTGCTCCTGGTGCTCGCCGTCCTGCTGATCCTGGCCAGCGGCGTGCAGCGGCGTCCGCAGGGGCTGCTGATCGGCACCGTGCTGCAGGGGCCGGTGCTGCTCACCGGCCTGATGAACAGCGTGATGTGGATCGTCGGCGGCATCTTCGTGCTCATCTGGCTGTACCTGCTGCAGGTGCGCAAGGAGCTGCTGGGCACCGTCTTCGGGGAGCCGCCGGCCCCTCCGGAGGAGGACGCCGACCGGCCCGGCGGCGACACGCCGTAGGCTGCCGCCCCGTGACCGAACGCACTCTCGTCCTCGTCAAGCCCGACGGCGTCGCCCGTGGACTGGTCGGCGAGGTGATCAGCCGGCTGGAGGCCAAGGGCCTGCGCCTGGTCGCCGCCGAGCTGCGCACCCTGCCCCGCGAGACCGCCGAGGAGCACTACGGCGAGCACCGCGAGAAGCCGTTCTTCGGCTCGCTGGTCGAGTTCATCACCGGCGGCCCGCTGCTGGCGCTGGTCGTCGAGGGCCCGCGGGCCATCGAGGCCTTCCGCGCGCTGGCCGGCGCGACCGACCCGGTCAAGGCCGCCCCCGGCACCATCCGCGGCGACTTCGCCCTCGAGGTGCAGAACAACATCGTCCACGGGTCGGACTCGCCGGAGTCGGCCGCGCGGGAGATCGGGCTGTTCTTCCCCGACCTGGGCTGAGTCCCCTGAGGCATCGGAGGCTTTGCGCACGCCCCGGCCGCCGGAGCGTGCGCAAAGCCTCCTATGCCTCGCACCGGGAGAGACCCGCGCGGCGCCGTCTACCCTGGACGCGTCATGAACGGTCAGACGCTGTACCCCGTCCTCGAGCCCCTGCTGGCCCAGGTCCAGAAGCCGATCCAGTACGTCGGCGGTGAGCTCAACCAGCAGGTCAAGGCCTGGGACGACGTCGCCGTCCACTGGGCGCTCATGTACCCCGACGCCTACGAGGTCGGCCTGCCCAACCAGGGCCTGATGATCCTGTACGAGGTGCTCAACGAGCGCCCCGACGCCCTGGCCGAGCGCACCTACGCCGTCTGGCCCGACCTGGCCGCGCTGATGCGCGAGCACGGCGTCCCGCAGTTCACCGTCGACGCGCACCGCCCGGTGCGCGACTTCGACCTGCTCGGCGTCAGCTTCGCCACCGAGCTCGGCTACACCAACCTCCTCGAGGCGCTGGACCTCGCCGGCGTCCCGCTGCACGCGGTCGACCGCGACGAGACCCACCCCGTGGTCGTCGCCGGCGGGCACGCGGCGTTCAACCCCGAGCCGATCGCCGACTTCGTCGACTGCGCCGTCCTGGGCGACGGCGAGCAGGCCGTCGGCGACATCACCGACGTCGTCGCCGCGTGGAAGGCGCAGGGCCGCCCCGGTGGCCGCGAGGAGCTACTGGCCCGGCTGGCCCGGGTCGACGGCGTCTACGTGCCGCGCTTCTACGCGGTGAGCTATGGCCCCGACGGCGCGATCGCCGCGGTCACCCGCACCCGGGACGACGTCCCGGCGCGGATCGGCAAGCGCACGGTGATGGACCTCGACGAGTGGCCCTATCCCAAGACGCCGCTGGTGCCGCTGGCCGAGAGCGTGCACGAGCGGATGAGTGTGGAGATCTTCCGCGGCTGCACCCGCGGCTGCCGCTTCTGCCAGGCGGGCATGATCACCCGCCCGGTGCGCGAGCGGACGATCACCGGCATCGGCTCGATGGTCGACCAGGGGTTGCGCGCCACCGGCTACGAGGAGGTCGGGCTGCTGTCGCTGTCCAGCGCCGACCACTCCGAGATCGGCCAGGTGGCCAAGGAGCTCGCCGACCGCTACGAGGGCACCAACACCGGCCTGTCGCTGCCCTCGACCCGGGTGGACGCCTTCAACGTCACCCTGGCCAACGAGCTCTCCCGCAACGGCCGCCGCTCCGGGCTCACCTTCGCCCCCGAGGGCGGCAGCGAGCGGATCCGCCGGGTCATCAACAAGACCGTCTCCAAGGACGACCTGGTCAAGACCGTCACCACCGCCTACGCCAACGGCTGGCAGCAGGTGAAGCTCTACTTCATGTGCGGGCTCCCCACGGAGACCGACGAGGACGTCCTGGAGATCGCCGAGCTCGCCACCGAGGTCATCCGCGCCGGCCGCGAGGCCAGCGGCCGCAAGGACATCCGCTGCACGGTCTC
Source organism: Blastococcus sp. SYSU D00820 (assembly GCF_054050695.1). Taxonomy (NCBI): domain Bacteria; kingdom Bacillati; phylum Actinomycetota; class Actinomycetes; order Geodermatophilales; family Geodermatophilaceae; genus Blastococcus; species Blastococcus sp. SYSU D00820. The sequence goes on along the minus strand of NZ_JBJGZW010000041.1, from coordinate 8,831 downwards.
GATCGGCGGTTTCGTGCCCAAGCCGCACACGCCGTTCCAGTGGGCGGGGCAGGCCAGCGCCGAGACCATCGACCACCGGCTGCGGGTGCTGCGCCAGGCGATCAACGCCGACCGGAAGATCGGCCGGTCGATCGGCATGCGCTACCACGACGGCAAGCCCGGGGTGATCGAGGGACTGCTGTCCCGCGGCGACCGCCGGGTCGGCCGGGTCATCGAGCGCGTCTGGCGGGACGGCGGCCGGTTCGACGGCTGGAGCGAGCACTTCTCCTACGAGCGGTGGACCACCGCCGCCGCCGAGGAGCTGGCGCCCTTCGGCGTCGACCTGGACTGGTTCACCACGCGCGAGCGCACCGAGCACGAGGTGCTGCCCTGGGACCACCTGGACTCCGGGCTGGACAAGGAGTGGCTCTGGGAGGACTGGCAGGAGGCCCTCGCCGAGCAGGAGGTCGCCGACTGCCGGTGGACCCCCTGCTACGACTGCGGCGTCTGCCCGACCAACGGCACCGAGATCCAGATCGGGCCGACCGGGCGCAGCCTGCTCCCGCTGACCGTCGTCGGTCGCTGACCGGTGGCCCGCTCCCCGGAGGGCCCGCCTCCGCCGCCGACCGTGCAGAAGCTGCGGCTGCGCTACGCCAAGCGCGGCCCGCTGCGGTTCGCCTCGCACCGCGACCTGGCCCGCGCGCTCGAGCGCGCGCTGCGCCGGGCCCGTGTGCCGATGGCGTTCTCCGCGGGTTTCACCCCGCACCCCAAGATCTCCTACGTGGGCGCGGCGCCGACCGGGGCGGCCAGCGAGGCGGAGTACCTGGAGATCGGCCTGGCCGAGCCGCGCGACCCCGAGCAGGTGCGCGCCGCCCTGGACGCCGCGCTGCCGGCCGGCATCGACGTCCTGGAGTGCGTGGAGGCCGCCGAGGGCGGCGGCTCGCTGGCCGACCGGATCGACGCCGCCCGCTGGCGCCTGGAGCTGCCCGGCGTCGAGCCGGAGGAGCTCGCCGCGGCCGTGGCCGAGCTGCTGGCCCGCGACGAGGTGGTCGTCTCCAAGCGCACCAAGAACGGCCCGCGCGACATCGACGCCCGCGCCGCGATTGCCCGCGCGTCGGCGTCCGGCGTAGCGGGTTGTGCCATACTGACCGTGGTCGTCCGGCAGGTGACGCCCGCCGTTCGACCCGACGACGTGTTGGCTGCACTGGCTGCCGTCGCCGACCTGCGCCCGCCGTCGCCCCCACGGGCCGTGCGTGAGGCGCAGGGCCGGCTCGACGACACCGGCTCCGTGGCCGACCCGCTCGGTCCTGACCGTGCGGCCCGCTGCCAGGGGGAGCACGCCACGGTCTGACCGCGGACCCCGCGCCGTCGCGCGCCACGGCTGCCAGACGTGACGCACCCCGGACCGCACCACCGCAGACCTGCACCACCGCACCTGCTCCACCCGGCTCCCGGCCGCGGCAACCGTCGCGCGGGAACCGGCACCCAGACTTCGCAGGCCGGGCTCTCCCGCCGCAACCCGTGCGGACGCCCGGCCCGCCCAACCCGTGCTCCTGCGCGGCCGCCAGTCGAGTTCGATCGGCGCCCGGGAGCACCGCACAGGAGGCGAGCCCTCGTGGCCGACCAGACCGACGACAGCACTCCCACCACGACCGGGGAGCCGGCCGAGCAGACCGGCCCCGCGCCCGCGGATCCCGCCGGCACCTCGGTCGGCGCCCCGGCCGACGAGGAGCCGACCGAGACCGAGGACGAGGCCGCCGAGGAGCCGGAGACCGAGGCGGTCGCGCCCGGCTCCACCGAGGTCCCGGCCGACCCCGAGCCCGAGCCGGAACCCGAGCACGAGCCCGGCCCCCGCTTCGGCGCCCAGTTCAGCTCGCCCGAGCCGACCGCGGTCGTCGCCCGCCCGCGCCGACGGGCCACCCGCCCGGTGGCCGCCGCCGATCCGGAGGCCTACACCCCGCCGCCGCCCGCGGCGCCGTTCGTGCCGGCCTTCGTCAGCTTCGTCGCGCCCAGCGAGGCCGACATCGCCCCGCCGCCGCGGCGGCGCAGCCGGCGCACCGAGGCAGAGTCGCCCGCGCTCGAGGAGCCGGAGGAGTCACCGGCCGGCGACGACGCCGACGAGGACGCGCCCGCACCGCGCTCGCGGCGCAGCCGCTCCCGCCGCCGTGGTGCGCCGGCCGACGGGGAGCCGGCCGCGCCCGAGGCCGAGGACGAGGACCGGGACGACACCGACCAGGACGACGCCGACTCCGACGCCGACGGCGACGAGCGCGCTGACCGCGACGAGTCCGGCGGCGGCAGCCGGCGCCGGCGGCGCGGCCGCCGTGGCCGCGGCCGTGGCCGCACCGGCGACGACGGCGACGCCGACGACGGCGACGACACCGAGGGCACCGGCGACGACGCCGACCGCGGCGAGCGTGCCGCCGCCGACGAGGACGACGAGTCCCCCGAGGGCGAGGACACCGACTCCGACGAGGGCGACACCGACGAGGCCGAGGGCGGCTCCAGCACCCGCCGGCGCCGGCGCCGCCGCCGCCGCGGGAGCGAGGGGAGCACCGACTCCGCCCCCGACGACGACGACCGCCCCGAGCGGGCCGGCCGCAACGGCCGCACCACCAGCGACGACGACGTCAAGGGCGTCGCCGGCTCGACCCGGCTCGAGGCCAAGCGCCAGCGCCGCCGCGACGGCCGCGACACCGGCCGGCGCCGTGCCCCGATCCTCACCGAGGCCGAGTTCCTGGCCCGCCGCGAGGCCGTCGACCGCAAGATGGTCATCCGCCAGCGCGGCGAGCGCACCCAGATCGCCGTCCTCGAGGACGACGTGCTGGTCGAGCACTACGTCACCCAGGCCTCGGCGACCTCGTTCGCCGGCAACGTCTACCTCGGCCGGGTGCAGAACGTGCTGCCCAGCATGGAGGCGGCGTTCGTCGACATCGGCAAGGGCCGCAACGCCGTCCTCTACGCCGGCGAGGTCAACTGGGACGCCGCGGGCCTGTCGGGCAAGCAGCGCTCCATCGAGACCGCGCTGAAGTCCGGCGACAAGGTGCTCGTGCAGGTCACCAAGGACCCGATCGGCCACAAGGGCGCCCGGCTGACCCAGCAGATCAACCTGCCGGGCCGGTTCCTGGTCTACGTGCCCGGCGGGTCGATGACCGGCATCAGCCGCAAGCTGCCCGACACCGAGCGGCAGCGGCTCAAGGACATCCTCAAGAAGATCGTCCCCGAGGACGCCGGCGTCATCATCCGGACCGCCGCGGAGGGCGCCTCGGAGGAGGAGCTCACCCGCGACGTCGCCCGGCTGCAGGCGCAGTGGGACGTCATCCAGAAGAAGGCCGAGACCACCTCGAGCGCGCCGACGCTGCTCTACGGCGAGCCCGACCTGGCCATCCGGGTCATCCGCGACGTCTTCAACGAGGACTTCAAGGAGCTCGTCGTCCAGGGCGACGACGCGTGGGACACCGTCGAGGCCTACGTCGCGCACGTCTCCCCGGAGCTGACCGGCCGGCTGACCCGGTTCACCGGCGAGGGCGACGTCTTCCGCGACCTGCGCATCGACGAGCAGCTGGCCAAGGCACTGGACCGCAAGGTGTGGCTGCCCTCGGGTGGCTCGCTGGTCATCGACCGCACCGAGGCCATGACCGTGGTCGACGTCAACACCGGGAAGTTCACCGGCTCCGGCGGCAACCTCGAGCAGACCGTCACGCGCAACAACATGGAGGCGGCCGAGGAGATCGTCCGCCAGCTCCGGCTGCGCGACATCGGCGGCATCATCGTCATCGACTTCATCGACATGGTGCTGGAGAGCAACCGGGACCTCGTCCTGCGCCGGCTCACCGAGTGCCTGGGCCGGGACCGCACCAAGCACCAGGTCGCCGAGGTGACCTCGCTGGGCCTGGTGCAGATGACCCGCAAGCGGGTCGGCCAGGGCCTGCTGGAGGTCTTCTCCGAGCCGTGCGAGCACTGCCGCGGGCGCGGCGTGCTGGTGCACCTCGACCCGGTGGACGACAAGCGCCGCGGCGGGAACGGCAACGGCGGCGGCTCCGGCTCCGGGGGCTCCGGCTCCGGCGGCGGGCGCCGCGACCAGGGCCGCTCCGAGCAGGGCCGCTCCGAGCAGGGCCGCTCCGAGCAGGGGCGGGACCGGCGCGAGGAGCGCAAGGACATCCCGGCCGAGCCCACCGAGGAGCCGGCGGCCGCCGAGGCCACCGTCCCGGCGGCGCAGGAGCCCGGCGAGGGCAGCCGCTCCGGCGGCCGCCGCAACCGTGGCCGGCGCAACCGCGGCCAGTCCGGCGAGGAGCGGGCGGCCGAGGACGCCGCCGTGCTCGACGCGTCCGCCGGGGGCGGGGCGGAGGACGCCGAGGCGACCGACGTGTCGGAGACGGAGGCCCCCGAGGTCGAGGCCCCCGTGGCCGAGGCGCCGGTGGCCGAGGCGCCGGTGACCGAGGCCCCCGGGACCGACGTCGTCGAGGTCGGCTCCGCGCCGGTGACCGAGACCGGCGACGAGGGCACCGCGCCGGCGGTCGTGGCCGTCGAGACCGGTCCCGACACCGAGGTCGCCCTGGAGCAGGAGGCCGCCCCGCAGGAGGCGGCCGCCGAGGCGCCGGTCGCCGACGAGGACGAGGACGTCCCGCCCGGCGCCGGGCCCGACGACGAGGGCGTGCCGGCCGTCGAGCCCGCCCCGGCGGCCGGTTCCCAGACCCCCGTGGCCGACGACGGCAGCGGTGCGGCGGTCGGCGCCGCCCGCCCGCGCCGGCGCCGCGCCGCCAGCCGCCCGGCCGGCCCGCCGGCCAGCTGAGCCCCACCCGGGCCCCCGGCACCGCGTTCGACCCGGTGCCGGGGGCTCGGGTACGCTGGTCGGGTTGCACCGCCCCGGGCCGGACACCTACCGGTGTCGCCTGCGAGGCAGCGCAGCCCGTCCCGCATCAGGCGCCCGTCGTCACGGTGCGCCCAGGACAGGACACGAGCAAGCGATCGAGGAGTCAGTGGTGTACGCAGTCGTGAAGGCCGGTGGCCGGCAGCACAAGGTGGCCGTGGGCGACCGGTTCACGGTCAACCGTCTCGCGGGTGAGGCGGGCGACTCCGTCACCCTCCCGGCCCTGCTGCTGGTCGACGGGGACACCGTCACCAGCGACCCGGGCGCCCTCGCCGGCGTCACCGTGACCGGCGAGATCGTCGGCCACGGCAAGGGCCCGAAGATCCGCATCCACAAGTTCAAGAACAAGACCGGGTACCACAAGCGGCAGGGGCACCGTCAGCCCCTCACCGACGTCGTGGTCCGCGACATCACGAAGGGCTGACGACGACATGGCACACAAGAAGGGCGCCTCGTCCTCCCGCAACGGTCGTGACTCGAACGCGCAGCGCCTCGGCGTCAAGCGCTTCGGCGGCCAGGTCGTGAAGGCGGGCGAGATCATCGTCCGGCAGCGCGGCACGCACTTCCACCCGGGTCTCGGCGTCGGCCGCGGCGGCGACGACACGCTGTTCGCGCTCGAGCCCGGCGCGGTGACCTTCGGCACGCGGCGGGGACGCAAGACCGTCTCCATCACCGCCGTCGAGGCCTGAGACACAGGACCCTCTCGTAGGGCCACACACCATGTCGACGAGCGCACGGGCCGACCGGCCCGTGCGCTCGTCGGCGTTGAGCAGGTAGGAGCGAGGGCGGTCCAGGCCGCCCGGAGGACATGGCCGCATTCGTCGACCGGGTCGTCGTCCACGTGGCCGCCGGCAACGGCGGGCACGGGGTCGCGTCGATCCACCGTGAGAAGTTCAAGCCCCTCGGCGGGCCCGACGGCGGCAACGGGGGCAACGGCGGTGACGTCGTGCTCGAGGTCGACCCCAACGTGCACACGTTGCTGGACTTCCACCACCGCCCGCACCAGAAGGCCGGCAACGGCCGCCCGGGGGAGGGCGGCCACCGCAACGGTGCCCGCGGTGAGGACCGCGTGCTGCGGGTCCCCGCCGGCACCGTGGTCAGCACGCCCGACGGCCGGGTGATCGCCGACCTGGTCGGTGCCGGTACCCGCATCGTGCTGGCCGCCGGCGGCCGGGGTGGGCTCGGCAACGCCGCGCTGGCCAACTCCCGCCGCAAGGCGCCCGGCTTCGCGCTGCTCGGGGAGCCCGGTGAGGCCTTCGACGCGGTGATCGAGCTCAAGAGCATCGCCGACGTCGGCCTGGTCGGCTTCCCGTCGGCGGGCAAGTCCTCGCTGATCGCGGCGATGTCCGCGGCCCGCCCGAAGATCGCCGACTACCCGTTCACCACCCTGGTGCCCAACCTCGGCGTCGTCCGCGCCGGCGACGTCGCCTTCACCATGGCCGACGTGCCCGGGCTCATCCCCGGCGCCTCCGAGGGCAAGGGCCTGGGCCTGGAGTTCCTCCGCCACATCGAGCGCTGCGCGGTCCTCGTGCACGTGGTCGACATGGCGACCATGGAGTCCGGCCGCGACCCGGAGAGCGACATCGAGGCCCTCGAGCACGAGCTGGCCGAGTACCGCGACGACCTGGTCGAGCGGCTGCGGATCGCCGTCCTCAACAAGATCGACGTGCCGGACGCCCGCGACCTGGTCGACCTGGTGCGCACCTCGCTGGAGCAGCGAGGCCTGCAGGTGTTCGCGGTGTCCGCGGCCACCGGGGAGGGGCTGGCCGAGCTCGGCTTCGCCCTCGCCGCCGCCGTCGAGCAGCACCGGGCCACGCTGCCGCCGCCGGAGCCGGTGCGGGTCACGCTGACCCCGCGGGCGGTCGACGACTCCGGGTTCACCGTCGAGCGCGACGACGAGGGCGGCTTCGTCGTCCGCGGCGTGAAGCCCGAGCGCTGGGTGCGCCAGACCGACTTCACCAACGACGAGGCCGTGGGCTTCCTCGCCGACCGGCTCAACCGGCTCGGTGTGGAGGACGCGCTGGCCGAGGCCGGCGCCGTCGAGGGCGACGCGATCACCATCGGCGACGTCGTCTTCGACTTCGCGCCCACCCTGCCCGCCGGCACCCTCACCGTCGAGGAGACCGCCGGGCTCGGCGGCCGCGGCACCGACAGCCGGATCGACGCCCCGCACCGCGTGCGCGCGGCCGAGCGGCTGGCGGCGAAGAAGGCCCGCCGGGTGCCCTACGAGATGACCGAGACGTGGACCGAGGAGGACCTCCCGGACCAGGACGGGCAGCCGTGACCGCCCGCCCCGAGATCGCCGGCGCCTCCCGTGTGGTGGTCAAGGTGGGGTCGTCGTCGCTGACGACCATGCCCGGCGGGCTGGACGTCGCCAAGCTCGGTGCGCTGGTCGACGTCCTCGGCGCGGTGCGCGCCGAGGGCCGGGAGGTCGTGCTGGTCTCCTCCGGCGCGATCGCTGCCGGCCTGGCGCCGCTGGGCGTCGAGGGCCGCCCGCGCGACCTGGCCACGGCGCAGGCCGCGGCCAGCGTCGGGCAGGCGCGGCTGGTGCAGACCTACGCCGACGCGTTCGCGCAGCACGCGGTCACCGTCGGCCAGGTGCTGCTGACCGCCGACGACCTCACCCGGCGCAGCCACTACCGCAACGCCCACCGCACGGTCGACCGGCTGCTCACCCTCGGCGTGCTGCCGATCGTGAACGAGAACGACACGGTCGCCACCGAGGAGATCCGCTTCGGCGACAACGACCGGCTCGCCGCGCTCGTGGCGCACGTGGCCCAGGCCGACGCGCTCCTGCTGCTCTCCGACGTCGACGGCGTCTACGACGGCGATCCGCGCACCGGCCCCGCGCAGCTGATCGACACCGTCCGCGAGCCCGGCGACCTCGCCGCGGTCACCCTCGGCTCGGCCACCCGCAACGGCGTGGGCACCGGCGGCATGGCCACCAAGGTCGAGGCCGCCCAGATCGCCGCCTCCGCCGGCGTGCCCTGCGTGGTCACCTCGACGACCCGGGCCGCGGCCGCGCTGGCGGGGGAGCGGGTGGGCACGCTGTTCACCCCGTCGGGCCGCCGGCCCAGCGCCCGCCAGTTCTGGCTGCGCTACGCCAGCCGCCCGCGCGGCCGGCTGCTGCTCGACGACGGCGCCGTCCGGGCGGTGCGCGAGCGGCACGCCTCGCTGCTGGCCGCCGGCATCACCGGGCTGACCGGCGACTTCCTGGCCGACGACCCCGTCGAGCTGGTCGGCCCGGACGGCGCCGTCGTCGCCCGCGGCCTGGTCGCCTACGACGCGCGCGAGCTGCCGGCGCTGTTCGGCCGCAAGACCGGCGAGCTGGACCCGGAGTACCGGCGGGAGGTCGTGCACCGCGACGAGATGGTGCTGGTCGGCCGCCGGATGCCCGGCTGACAGACTGCCTGGCGTGACGATCCGCCCCATCCGCGAGCTCGGTGACCCGGTGCTCCGCACGCCCGCCGACGAGGTGCGGGCCTTCGACCGTGAGCTGGCCGCCCTCGTCCGCGACCTGGAGGAGACCGTCGACCACCCCGGCCGGGCCGGGCTGGCCGCGCCGCAGATCGGGGTGAGCGCCCGGGTCTTCTCCTACAACGTCGACGGCCGGATCGGGCACGTGGTCAACCCCCGCATCGTCGAGCTCTCCGAGGAGACCCAGGACGGCGACGAGGGCTGCCTGTCGATCCCCGGCATCTGGGCCCCCACCGTGCGCGCGATGAGCGCCGTGGTGGAGGGCTTCGACGTGCACGGCGAGCCGGTGCGGGTGGCCGGCACCGGCCTCATGGGGCGCTGCCTCCAGCACGAGGTCGACCACCTCGACGGCAAGGTGTTCCTCGACCGGCTGCAGGGCGAGGCCCGCAAGGCCGCGCTCCGGGCGCTGCGCTCCCGCTGACCGCCCCGGGGGGGGGGCGGGGGGGGGGGGGGGGGGGGGGGGGGGGGGGGGGGGGGGGGGGGGGGGGGGGGGGGGGGGCGGGGG
>NZ_JBJGZW010000040.1:0-21090 GCF_054050695.1 Blastococcus sp. SYSU D00820 | reverse complement strand
TGGGGGGGGGGGGCGCCGGCCGCCCCCCCCCCCCCCCCCCCCCCCCCCCCCCCCCCCCCCCCCCCCCCCCCCCCCCCCCCCCCCCCCCCCCCCCCCGGGCCGGCTCAGCCCAGCTCGCGCAGGCGCGGGAGCAGGTCCTCGCTGAACTGGGTGAGGAAGCGCTCCTGGTCGTGCCCGGGCCCGTGGAACACCAGGTGGTCGAGGCCCGCGTCGACGTAGGGGCGGATCTGCGCGACCGCCTCGTCGGGGTCGGAGGCCACGATCCACCGCTTGGCGACCTGCTCGATCGGCAGCTCGTCGGCCAGCCGCTCCATCTCCGCGGCGGAGCCCACGCTGTGCTTCTGCTCGGGCGAGAGCGACAGCGGTGCCCAGAACCGGGTGTTCTCCAGGGCCAGCTCCGGATCGCGGTCGTAGGAGAGCTTGATCTCGATCATCCGGTCGACGTCGTCGACCGTGCGGCCGGCGGCCTCCGCGCCCTCGCGGACGGCCGGCATCAGCTTGTCGGTGTAGAGTTCCATGCCCTTGCCCGAGGTGCAGATGAACCCGTCGCCGGCCCGGCCGGCGTACTTCGCGACCACCGGCCCGCCGGCGGCGACGTAGACCGGCACGGGGCGCTCGGGCCGGTCGTAGATGCTGGCGCCGACCAGCGTGTAGTACTCGCCGGAGAAGTCGAGCTCGCCCTCGCTGGTCCACAGCTGCCGGATGAGGTCGACGGCCTCGCGCAGCCGGGCGAAGCGCTCCTTGAACTCCGGCCACTCCCGGCCGCTGACCGCGATCTCGTTGAGCGCCTCGCCGGTGCCGACGCCGAGGAAGACCCGGCCCTCGGTCAGCAGGGCGGTGGTGGCGAACGCCTGGGCGATCACCGCGGGGTTGTAGCGGAAGGTCGGCGTCAGGACGCTGGTGCCCAGCTGGATCCGCGAGGTCCGCTCGCCGACGGCGGCCAGCCAGCTCAGCGCGAACGGGGCGTGCCCGCCGTTGTGCCGCCACGGCAGGAAGTGGTCGGACACCGTCGCGGAGTCCAGCCCGAGCTCCTCGGCACGCACCGCGTACTCGACGAGCTGCCGCGGGCCGAACTGCTCGGCCGACGCCTTGTACCCGAACCGCAACGCCACGCGAGTGCTCCTCTCTCCGGAGCCGTGGACGGCTCCGCTCCCGGACCGCATTCAACCCTGCGAGCGGCCCGGGAGGGCAGCGGCACCGGTCAGCGGTCGAAGCGGCCCCGGCCGACGTCGGCGGTGAACAGCTCGGCGACCACCGCGCCGAACGCCACGACGAGCAGCACCGCGAGCACGACCGCCGCGGCCACCCGCGCCCGGTCGGGCCGGCCGGTGGCCGGGTCGGCCAGCGTCGCCCGCAGCTGGGCGACCGCCAGGTGCGCCAGCACCCGCCAGCCGGGCGGGGTCGGCGCGGGGGAGGGGCCCGGCAGGTCGGCGGTCAGCGCCGGCAGGTCGGACAGGTGCACGGCGGCGAAGGCCGCGGCCATCCGCTCGCTGCCCTCGTCGGGGGTCAGCTGCCCGCGGCCGACCGCCTCCTGGAGGAGGCCCACGGTGGCGGCGCGGTCGGCGTCGGAGGCGCGCAGCCGCGAGGGGGCGGGGGTGGTCGGCGCGGCGGGTGCCGCGGTCTCGGCCGGCGAGGTCATGGCCAGCTCCTCCTCGGGAGACGGACGGGGGGAAGCAGTCTGCCGCCGCCAGCTGTGACCGAGCTGTGAGTCCGCCTCGAAGGCGGCATTCAGCGCCGGGCGGACTCCGGATCGGGCGCGGGCAGCGTCCGCGGGGCGCCGAGCAGGTGGGCCAGCGTGACGGCGGTGACCGCCTCGGCGCACAGCAGCCCGACCAGGACGACGAGCTGGAACCGGGCGGCGTCGGCGGCGTCGGCCCCGCCGAGGAGGGCGCCGATGAAGGCGCCCGGCAGCGTCACCAGCCCGACCGTGCGGGTCTGGTCCAGCGCCGGGACCAGCGCCTCGCCGGCGGCGTCGCGGGCGATCGCCGACACCGCGCGCCGCGGGGTGGCGCCGAGGGCCAGCCAGCCCTCCACCTCGTCGCGCCGCCGGCGCAGGCCCTCCAGCAGCCGGCGGCCGGTCAGGGTCGCGGCGGTCATCGTGCCGCCGACCACCACACCGGTGACCGCCACGAGCGTGCGCACCGACCGGTCGAGCAGGGGCAGGCCCCAGATGATGCCGACGGTCACCACCGCGCCGGCGCCGCAGGCGAGCACCACGGCGCGGCCGGCCCCGGGGAAGCCGGACAGCCGCCGGGACGCCGTCCACGTCGCGACCCCGAACATGAGCAGCAGCACCAGGACCACGAGCGCCGGCGCGGCGAAGACCCCGCGCAGGGCCAGCGCGACGACGGTCAGCTGGACCACCGCGCGGCCGGCGGCGGTCAGCACCGCGCGCCGCTGGCCGATCCGGGCGACCGTGAGCACGGCGACGGCCACGGCCAGCAGGAGCAGGAGCCCGACCGCGAGCCGGATCGGGTCCTCCACGCCGCCGACGCTAGCGAGCGGCGCGGCGGCCCCGGCGCCCCGGGCTCAGCGCCGCCGGACCAGCAGCGGCTGGGTCACCTCGCCCACCGCACCCCGCTCGTCGGAGACCGTGGCCCGGGAGAGCCCGAGCCCGTCGCCGGACAGGTCGGTGCGGCAGGCCAGGTGCACCCACTCGCCCTCGGGCTCGCGCAGCAGGGTGGCGGCCATCCCCGGCGGGATCGACAGCCACTCGTCGATGGGGAGCTCGGCGGACAGGCCGTTGGCCGCGTCGCCGGCGATCAGCGCCCGCTGCAGGCCGGTCAGCTCCTGGCCCGGCAGGAGCGGCACCCGCACCCGCGTCCACACGTCGGCCGGGCCGCGGGTCTCGGGGGAGCCGGCGGTGTAGCGCCAGTCCAGCGCCCGCCCGTACCCCCAGTCGTCCAGGCCCGGGAAGATCGAGGCGTCGGCGTCCGACCCCGGGAGCGCGGCGGGCACCGTGACCGGTGTGGTGACCGGCGGCTGCGGGCCGGTGGCCAGCGACCACACCCGGGCGACGGCGACCGGGCGCCCGCCGGCCAGCATCCGCGCCTCGGTCAGCGCGACCAGCCGGCCCGGCCGCAGCGGCGCGACCTCCACCGTCACCTCGCCGCGGGGGATGGGGCCGAGGAAGTCCACCGACACCCGCCCCGCGCGCAGGCCCGGCGGGTTGCCGGCGACGGCGAGGGTGGCCAGCAGCGCCGAGGGCGGGCCGCCGTGCTGGGCGGTGCGGTCCCACGGGCTCTCGGTGGCCCTCGTCGCCTCGTAGCGGCCCTCGCCCACGGGCAGGTAGAAGGCCTCCGCGATCTCCGCCATGTGCTCCCCGCCTCCATCGGTTCGGTTGTCCAACCGACCGTAGCAGGGGTCAGGCGGGCAGTACCCGCAGCGCCAGGACGGCGACGTCGTCCTCCGCGCGCTCGGGCACGATCCGGCCGAGCAGCCGGTCGCAGAGCGCGTCGGCGGCCAGCCCGGCCAGCTCGCCGAGCGCCTCGGCCAGCCGGGCCATCCCCGCGTCGATGCCGGTGCGGCCGGCCTCGACCAGCCCGTCGGTCACCATCACGACGGTGTCGCCGGGCGACAGCGGCAGCTCGTGGTCGGTGTGCCGGCCGGGGTCGCCGGTGCCCAGGAGCAGTTCCGGAGGGCTGTCCAGCACCTGCACCGTGCCGTCGGCCCGGACCAGTACCGGCGGCGGGTGGCCGGCCGACGACCACCGCAGCCGCCGCCGGCCGCCGGCGCGCGGCCGGTCCAGCCGGGCGATGAGCGCGGTCGCCATCGAGCCGACGTCCAGGCCGGTGAGCACCCGGTCGACCCGGTCCAGCGTGCGGGCCGGGCTGTCGGGCCGGTCGTAGGCCAGCGTGCGGACGGCGCTGCGCAGCTGTGCCATCGCCGCGGCCGCCTCGACGTTGTGGCCGACCACGTCCCCGATCACCAGTGCCGTGCCGCCGTCGGTCAGGGCGAACGCGTCGTACCAGTCGCCGCCCACCAGCGCGTCGGTGCCGGCCGGCCGGTAGCGCACGGCCAGGTCGAGCCCGGGCAGCCGCGGCGGCGAGGTGAGCAGGCTGTGCTGCAGGGTCTCGGCCACCTGCACCCGGCGGCCGTGCAGCCGCGCGTTGTCCAGCGCCAGCGACGCCCGGCGGGCCACCTCGACCGCGGTGGCGATCTCGGCCTCGTCGTGCGGCGGAGCCGCTCCGCAGCGGATGAGGGAGAGGACGCCGATCGGCTCGCCGCGGGCGTGCAGCGGCACGAACAGCACCGAGGTCGGGTCGAGCCGCCGCCACGCCTCCTGGAGCGCCTCGTCCGACGAGTCGCGGGGCGCCAGGCCGGGGGTCACCTCGAGGAACTGCACCGGCTCGCCCGACCGCATGGCCTCGTTGAGCGAGGACTGGTCGCGCGGCGCGTGCACCCGCTCGGCCAGGTAGCGGTCGACGTCGGGCAGCCGGTCGGGGTCGCGGTGCGCCCGCGCCGCCCGGTCGGGGGTGCCGTCGGCCCCGAGCACGGTCACCGTCGCCCAGTCGGCCAGCCGCGGGACGACGAGGCGGGCGAGCTGCTCGGCGGACTCCTCCACGTCGAGCGTGGTCACCGACTCGAAGACCTCGGCGAGGAACCGCAGCCGCTCGCGCTCGGCCTCCCCGTCGTCGGTGCCCGCGTCGCGCAGCTCCACCAGCAGGAGGTCGCCGACGACCTGCGCGGTCGCGGTGAGCCAGCGGCCGGTCGAGGGGGAGAAGCCCTGCCAGGTGACCGGGGAGCCGGCCGTGCGGGCGTGCAGCAGGAAGGAGTGGAAGACGCTGCCGCGCAGGTGGGGGAGCGCCGTCCACAGGTCCCGCCCGGTGAGCCCCCCGGGCTGGCCGGCCAGCAGGTGGGCGCCGGCCGCGTTGACCGCGGTGACCGTGCCGTCGGGGGCCAGCAGGAGGACCCCGCCGGTGAGGTGGTCGAGCACCGGGACGGGCCAGGGCGGCTCTGCGGGGGTCGCTGGACTCACCTCGGCTCCGTTCCGCTCGGTGGGTCCCCCCGGCCTGGGGTGCCTACGCACAGTACGTCAGCCGCGACGGTCAGCGGTCGACGTGCACCGGGCACTCGACCCGCGCCAGGGTGAGCGCGCGGTCGGCCAGGCGCACGAACTCGGCCGGCGCGGTCGCCGGGTCCCAGGTGGCGAACGCCGCCCCGAGCGCCGCCGCGGCCACCGAGGCCAGCAGCCGTGCGGTCAGCGGATCGCCGGGCAGCCGCTGCCGCGCCCAGCCGGCCAGCGCCGTCTCGACGTGCCGGTGCACCGAGGCCTGGTACTCGCCGAGCTCGGGGAACTCGGCCACCAGCCGCCGGCGGACGGCGAGCACGTCGTCCTGCCCGGCGGCGACGAAGGAGGTGCAGATCCAGCGCAGGTCCGCCCACGGGTCGCCGGTGACCGGCGCCCGGCCGATGAGCTCCTGCAGGTGCCCGGCCAGCTCCGGGTCGGGGTCGAACAGCGCGGCGGCCTTGGTGGGGAAGTAGTTGAAGAACGTCCGCCGGGAGGTGCCCGCGGCCGCCGCCACGTCGTCGACGGTGACCGCGGCGAACCCGCGCTCGCCGACCAGCCGGATCGCGGTCGCCTGGATGCCGCGCCACGTGGCCAGGCGCTGGGCCTGCCGCGCCGTCTCGGTCATGGCCGCGACCCTAGGGGCTTGCACCCGGTGCACGCAGGCTCCTAGCGTGACCGCGGCTCCGCCGCCGGACCCGGGAGGACCGACCATGACGACCCGCGCGCTCGTGCTCGGTGGTGGCGGCGTCGCCGGCATCGCCTGGGAGATCGGCCTGCTCGCCGGGCTCGCCGCGGCGGGCGTCGACGTGCGCGACGCCGACCTCGTCGTCGGCACCTCCGCCGGATCGGTCGTGGGCGCGCTGCTGCGCGGCGGGCGCGACCTGGAGGAGCTGTACCGGGAACAGCTCGCGCCGGTGCCGCCCTCGGAGCCCGCGGGCGTGCAGTTCGACGCGAACCGGATGATGACCGCCATGGGCGCCGCGGTGGCCGGGGCGACCGGTCCGGAGGAGGCCCGCGCCCGGATCGGCGCGATCGCCCTGCGGACGCCGACGGTGCCCGAGGCGGAGCGGCGGGCGATCATCGCCGGCCGGATCGGCGGGGCCGGCTGGCCGGAGCGCCGGCTCGTGGTCACCGCCGTCGACACCGGCGACGGCGCCTTCGCCGCATTCGAGGCCGGGTCCGGGGTGCCGCTGCTGGACGCGGTCGCGGCCAGTTGCGCGGTGCCCGGCGTCTGGCCGCCGATCACCATCCGCGGCCGCCGCTACATGGACGGCGGCCTGCGCTCGGTCACCAACGCCGACCTGGCCACCGGCCACGACCGGGTGCTGGTGGTCGCCCCGATGCGCGGATTCCCGGAGAGCCCGCTCGGCCCCTCCCTGGACCAGGAACTGGAGCTGCTCCGCCGCGAGGCGCAGGCCCACCTCGTCACCGCCGACGCCGCGGCGCTGCAAGCGTTCGGCACCAACCCGCTCGACGTCGTCACCCGGGCCCCCTCGGCCCGCGCCGGCCGCGCGCAGGCCGAGGCCGAGGCCGACGCCGTCCGGGCGCTCTGGAGCTGACGGCCGCCGCGTGTCCGGCGCCGCCGGGCGCCCCTACCATCGGCGCGTGCGGCCCTTCCTGCTCCTGGCCTCCCGCGCGGAGGACGTCGCCGCCGACGACGAGTACGCCGCGTTCCTGCGCCTCACCCGGCTCGAGGCCGACCAGCTGCACCGGGTGCGGATGGAGGCCGGTCCGCTGCCGCCGATCGACCTGGACCGCTACTCCGGCGTCTTCGTCGGCGGCGGGCCGTTCAACTCCAGCGACCCGGAGGACGCCAAGTCCCCGGTGCAGCTGCGGGTCGAGGCCGAGCTGCGCGTCCTCCTCGACGAGGTCGTCGCCCGCGACTTCCCCTTCTTCGGTGCCTGCTACGGCATCGGCACCCTCGGCGTGCACCAGGGCGGCGTCGTCGACCGCAGCTACGGCGAGCCGGTCGGCTGCGTGCCGATCGAGCTGACCCCCGCCGGCCGGACCGATCCGGTGCTGGCCGGGGTGCCCGACACCTTCTCGGCGCTGGTCGGGCACAAGGAGGCCTGCCGGGTGCTGCCGCCCGGCGCGGTGCTGCTGGCCACCTCGTGGGCCTGCCCGGTGCAGATGTTCCGGATGAAGCAGAACCTCTACGCCACCCAGTTCCACCCCGAGCTCGACGTCGAGGGGATCGTCACGCGGGCCCGGGTCTACCAGCACGCGGGCTACTTCCCGCCGGCGGAGCTGGAGGAGCTCGTCGTCCGGCTGCGGCAGGCGGTGGTCACCGAGCCCGGCCGCATGCTCGGCAACTTCGTCGCGCGCTACGCCTGAGCCTCGTCGGCCAGCGCCCGGGCGAGCCCGTCGAGCAGCAGGTCCAGGCCGAAGGCGAACTCGTCGCCGTAGGCGTAGTCGGGCACCAGCACCCGCTCGGTCATGAACGCCACCAGGTGCGGGAACGCGCCGTCGGGGAACTGCGCCAGCATCCGCGGGGCGAGCTCCGCGGCCTGCTCCGGGGTCTCGAAGGGCAGGCCCCGCTCCTGGAGGGCGAAGCCGTAGACGTAGCTGTCGACGGCGGAGAAGGCGTGCCCGGCCAGCAGCCAGGAGAAGCCCGCCGCGCGCAGGCAGCCCAGCACCGCGTCGTGCTGCTGGAGCGTGGTGTGCCCCGGCGTGGCCCGGGACTCCAGCAGCCCGATCGCCCAGCGGTGGCGGTTCAGGGCGGCCCGGGCCGAGTGCGCCCGGTCGCGCAGCGCCGTCCGCCAGTCGTCGCCCGCTGCCGGCAGGGTCAGCTCCCCGAAGACGACGTCGACCATGCCGTCGAGCAGGTCGTCCTTGTTGGCCACGTGGTGGTAGAGCGACATCGCCTCCACGCCCAGGCCCTCGCCCAGCCGGCGCATGCTCAGCGACTCCAGTCCCGACCGGTCGGCGAGCGCCACCGCCGCGGCCAGCACGCGGGCGCGGCTCAGCGCGGGACGGGACCTCTCGGTCGGGCTCACGCGACTCCTCCTCCGCTCGGCGGCTTGACAGACCTTACGCCGTAAGGGCACTGTTCGCCCGTCGTACTTACACCGTAAGGGGTGGTCGGGATGCAGTCCGTCGACGAGAACGCGTCGCTCGCAGCAGGCACGCAGATGCGTGCCGTCGTGCACGAGCGCTACGGCACCGACCCGGAGGCGGTGCTGGACGCCCGGGTGGTCGAACGGCCGGCCCCCGGCCCGGGGGAGGTGCTGGTGCGCGTCGCGGCGGCCAGCGTCGACTACGGCACCTGGCACGTCCTGGCGGGGCGGCCGCTCCCGGTCCGCGCCGGCTTCGGGCTGCGCCGCCCGCGCGCGCTGAACCCCGGGCGCAGCCTGGCCGGCACGGTGGCCGCGGTGGGGCCGGGGGTTCCCGGCTTCGCGGTCGGCGACGCGGTCTACGGCACCGGTACCGCCGCACTCGCCGAGTACGCCGTCGCCGATCCGGCGCGTCTGGCGGCGGCGCCCACCGGCCTGACGCCGGTGCAGGCCGCCGCGCTGCCGGTCTCCGGCCTGACCGCGCTGCAGGCGGTGCGGGACCACGGGCGGGTCGGGCCGGGCCAGCAGGTGCTGGTCACCGGCGCGGCCGGCGGGGTGGGCAGCCTCGCCGTCCAGATCGCGCTCGCCGCGGGCGCGGAGGTCACCGGCGTGTGCCGGACACCGGCCAAGGTCGACGCCGTCCGGGCCCTCGGGGCGACCACGGTGGTCGACGCCGCCGCGGAGCTGCCGGCCGGCCGCTACGACGTCGTCGTCGACACCGGCGGACGGCGTCCGATCGCCGCGCTGCGCCGGTTGCTGACGCCGCGGGGCCGGCTGGTCGTGGTCGGCGGCGAGAACGGCGGCCGCTGGCTGGGCGGGTTCCAGCGCCAGCTCGGCGCCGCGCTGCTCTCGCCGTTCGTCCGCCAGACGCTGGGCATGTTCGTGTCGTCCGAGAACTCCGCGGACCTCGCCGTCCTCGCCGGGATGGCCGAGCGGGGCGAGGTCGTGCCGCTGGTCGACCGGGTGTTCCCGCTCGAGGAGGCCGGCGCCGCGGTGCGCCACCTGGTCGAGGGCCGCGCCACCGGGAAGGTGGTCGTGGCGGTCGGGTAGCTCAGTCGTCGTCCCGCGGGAAGAGCAGGCCGAGGCCGGCCGGCGGGGTGAACGGCCGCCACTCGCCGCGCGGCTGGGCGAGCCGGTCGGCCACCACCCACAGCACGGCCGGATCGTGGCCCATGCCGAGGTGACTGGCGTGCACCCCCACGTTCTCGCTGCGCGGGCCGGGCTCCTGCAGGCACGCCCGCCAGTCGACGACGCCGTCCCACCGGGAGTAGACGGCGGTGCTCGGCACCGGCAGCGGACGGCGGGACGGCGTCCGGCTGGTCGACAGCGCGTCGGCGGCGTGCAGGTGCGCGAAGCGCTGGTAGGCGCGGGCGCCGGGGCTGCTGTCCATCCGCCGCGACACCAGGCCGAACGGCGAGCCCAGGGTGATCACCTGCCGCACCTGCCGGGGCGCGCGCAGGGCCAGCCGGCGGGCGAAGACGCCGCCCAGGCTCTGCCCGACGATGCTGACCGGGCTGCCGTGCCGCTCGTGCAGCCGGGCGAGCAGGCCCGGCAGCTGCTCCACCACCTCGCGGGTGGGGCCGCGGTTGCGGCCGAGCTCCCAGCCGACGACCGGGTGCCCGAGCCACCGCAGCCAGCGGCGCAGGGTGGCCGTCGACAGGTCCGACGCCAGCAGCCCCGGCAGCACGAGCACCGGGTGCGGCTCGCCGCGGGGGGCCAGCCGCACCAGCGGCAGCGTGGCGGCGAACGCCCCGGCGCTGGCCAGGGCACGCGCCGGTTCGGTGGCGGCCAGCAGCGCCGCGCGGCGCCGGCCGCGGGACCGGTCGGTCACGGCTCGCTCGGCGGCAGCAGCCGGGGCTGGAAGACCTCGTCGATCGGCCGCGGGCCGATGTACCGCCGGCAGGTGCACGGCACCCAGGCGTGACCCGACCACCGGCCGCGCTTGTCGTAGGTGTCCCGGCGCAGCTCGGCGTAGCAGGTGTTGGTCTCGGGGTCGTGCTGGCTCAGGGTGTGCCCGCAGCCGCACAGCGGGGCGGGCGGCGCCGGCGGCGGTACCGGCCGGCGCCGGGACAGCAGCCCGGCGCCGAAACCGAGGGCGAGCAGGCCGGCGCCGACCAGCAGGCTCACAGGGTCCACCGCGCGTTCCTCCTCGCTCCGCCTCGACGGTAACGCCGCCGCGGCGGGCGGGGTGCCCGCCGGGATCAGCCGGTGCTCTTCCCCCGGCCGCTCACCGCGTCGCGGAGGTGGTCCAGCAGCGAGGCGACCGGGCCGAGCACGGTGCGCACGGTGCCCTCGTTCGGCGTCATGGGGTGCGGGCGCGTGGGCGCCAGCTTCTTGACCGCCTCGACCTCCTGGGCCATCTGCACCAGCTGCTCGCGGGAGAAGGCGCGGCGCAGCTCGGTGAACATCCGCCCCTCCTCGTGCTCGACGTGGTGGCGGATCTCGCGGATCAGCTCGGCGACGGCGTCGTCGAATCCGGGGTCGGCGGGCTCCATGCGCTCCAGCCGCTTCATCGTCTCCTCGGCCTCGGCGTGCTCCTCCTTGGAGTGCTGCGCCTCCTCGCGGTCGACCTCGGCCAGCACCTTGGGGTAGACCCGCGTCTCCTCGGCCACCGAGTGCTTCACCAGGCCGATGGTCACCTCGTCGACCAGCCGGCGCTTGCGCTCCAGGCTGTCGGCGTCGGCAGCGCCGCGCAGCTGCTCCAGCTCGCCGAAGATCCGGTCGAACTCGCGGTGGTCGGCGCTGAGCAGGTCGACGACGTCCTGCTCGGGGGCTGCGGTCATGGGGGTGTCCTTCCTCCTCCTCCTCCGGGCGGGACAGGAGGGGTTCCCGCGCAGCCGGCCCGTCACACCGGCCAGGACGGATTCGTCCCGTTCACCCGGACGGGGAGGTTTGGCGCGGTGTGAGGGCGAGCACAGAGATGGACGTGGAGTCCTACGCAGTCGGCTTCGCCCGACCCGACCGCTGGTCCGCGCTCAACCCCGACGCGCCGGACCGCCCCTGGCACGCCGTGGAGGTGCACCGCCCGCCGTCGGAGCTGGACGGCGAGATCGAGCTCGCGATCTGCGGAGCGATCGTGCAGATCTGGGGGTCGCAGCGGTGGCAGCGGGTGGGCGCCGGCCGGACCGCCTGCCCCACGTGCGTGCAGATGACCGCCGGGGCCTCGGCGCCGACGCTCTCCCCGACCGGCTGAGCCCGCCCCGGCGCACGAGCGCCGCCGTCCCGCCCCGGGACGGCGGCGCTCGTGCGTTCAGCGTCGGTCGGGCCGCCGCCCGGAGATCGCCGACAGGCCGGTGATCTCCCGGCCGACGATCAGCGCCTGCACGTGGTCGGTGCCCTCGAAGGTGTAGATGGCCTCGATGTCGGCGTGGTGGCGGGCGATGTGGTGCTCGAGCAGGATGCCGTCGCCGCCGAAGAGGTCCCGGGAGTCGGCCACGATCTGCCGGGCCGTGGCGCAGCAGTGCCGCTTGGCCAGCGACGCCATCGCCGCGGTCATCCGCCCGGTGTCGGCCAGCTTCGACAGCCGCCAGCACATCAGCTGCATGGTGGTGATCCCGGCCAGCATCCGGGCGAGCTTCTCCTGCACCAGCTGGTAGCCGGCGATCGGCTGCCCGAACTGCTCGCGGCGCAGCGCGTGCGCCAGCGCCAGCTCGTAGGCCGCCGTCGCCACGCCCAGCGCGCGCCAGGCCACCGTGTACCGGGTGCGGTCGAGGATGGCGGAGACGTCCTTGAACGACCGGCAGTTCGCCAGCTTGTTCTCCGCGGGCACGCGCGCGCCGTCGAGGGTGATCTCGGCCTGCCAGACCGCCCGCAGCGCCGTCTTGCCGGTCATCACCGTCGCGGTGAAGCCGGGGGTGCCCTTCTCGACGACGTAGCCGCCGACCTGGCCGTCCTCCCCGCGGGCCCAGATGAGCACGTAGTCGCCGATCGAGCCGTTGCCGATCCACTTCTTGCGCCCGTCCAGGACGTAGGCGTCGCCGTCCCGCCGGGCGCTGGTCTCCAGGGCGACGGCGTCGCTGCCGTGACCGGGCTCGGTCAGCCCGAACGCGCCGATCTTCTCCAGCCGGGCCATCGCCGGGAGGAACCGCTCGCGCTGCTCCTCCGAGCCCAGCAGGGCGATCGACTGCATGGCCAGGAAGCTGTGCACCCCGTTGAAGGTGCCCACGCTGCCGTCGGCGCGGGCCAGCTCGGCGGCGACCAGCCCCGCGGAGACGGCGCTCATGCCGGGGGAGCCGTAGCCCTCGATGGTGCCGCCGGAGATGCCGAGCTCGGCCAGGGCCGGCACCAGCTCGAACGGGAACTCCGCGCGCTCCCAGTAGTCGTTGATCCGCGGCGTCACCTCCTTCGCGCAGAAGGCGCGCACCTTGTCGCGGATCGCGATCTCCTCCGGCTCGAGGAGCTCCTCCACCGCGTAGAAGTCGGGGCTGGTCAGCTCGGTCACGGCCGGGACGCTACGACCGCGCGGGGCGGCCCGCCCGTCGTGCCCGGCCGGCCGGCGGGGCAGCGGGTCGCGACCGCTCCCGTCGTCCGGGGAGCCGTACCGCCCTATTGTCGGAACCGAGTCAAGAAACTGCGACTACGACGAGGTGGTGCGGGGATGACCGACACGGGCGCCGTGGTGCGGACGCTCTACGAGTTCGCCCAGGGGATCGACACCCGTGACTGGGCGCTGCTGGAGTCGGTGTTCACCGCCGAGTTCGACTACGACTACACGTCCCACCGCCCCGGCTCCGGCGGCCGCACCACCGCGGTCGACTGGGTCGCCGCCCGGCGCCGGCGCTTCGAGACGATGCAGGCCACCCAGCACTCGATGACCAACCCGCGGGTGGTGGTGGACGGCGACGTCGCCCGCTGCCGGATGTACGTCGAGGCCTGGCACGTCGCCGAGGTCGGGGGCGCCGCCGACTGGTGCACCATCGGCGGGGAGTACCACGACGTCCTGCAGCGGCACGGCGACCGCTGGCTGATCTCGGAGCTGCGGCTGGAGCGCCGCTGGACGGTCGGCAACCCCGCGGTGCTCGACCTGCCCACCGGCTGAGCCGGGCCCGCGGCCCGACACCCCGCGCTCCCTTGACATGGCGGCGGGGCTCCGGTTCAGTGGACGAAGTTACTTGAGATCGACCCCACCTGGGGTCGGGGCAGTGGAACGGGAGACGAACGGGACATGCGAGGTCTGACGCACCCGCTCTCGCGGGCGGTGTACGAGCTCTGCGAGGGGGGCGTGCAGGTGACCACCCCGGACGGCCGGGTCGGGGTCTTCACCCCCTCGGGCCGCTGGCTCTCCGGCGACAAGATCCCGGTCGACATCCACATGTGCGAGTGGGTGGGCAACGGCCCCACCGAGCCCGAGGACGTGTCGAAGAACCGCCGCTTCCGCTCCCTCGTGAGCAAGGAGAAGACGCTGTGACGGTCCAGCGCGACGAACCGACCACCCGCCGGGGCCCGGGCCCGTCCTACACCGAGATCCTGCAGAAGGACTCGCGGACGGTTCCGCAGCACATGCTCGAGGAGTCCCCGGGCTGGTTCGGCGACGGCGACATCGACATCGCGCGGTACACCACGCGCGAGTTCCACGAGCTGGAGAAGTCCGGGCTGTGGAGCCGGGTCTGGCAGTTCGCCTGCCGGGAGGACCACGTCCCCGAGGTCGGCGACACCTACGTCTACGAGATCTGCGGCAAGTCGATCATCATCGTGCGCAGCGCGCCGGAGGAGATCCGCGCGTTCTGGAACGTCTGCCGCCACCGCGGTCGCCAGCTGTGCACCGAGCCGGCCCGGGTCGACGTGCTGCGCTGCCCCTTCCACGGGTTCGCCTGGAACCTGGACGGGTCGCTGGCGTTCGTGCCCGCCCGCTGGGACTTCCCGCAGATCGAGGACGCCAAGCTCGCCCTCGGCCAGCTGCGGGTGGGCACCTGGCAGGGGTTCGTCTTCGTCAACCCCGACCCGGACTGCGAGCCGCTGGAGGACTTCCTCGGCGCGGTGCAGGAGCACTTCGCCGAGTGGGACCTCACCGACCGCTACGTGCAGGGTCACGTGGCCAAGGTGTACCGCGCGAACTGGAAGGTCGTGCAGGAGGCCTTCATGGAGGCCTTCCACGTCGCCTCCACGCACCCGCAGCAGCTGCCGCGGCTGGGGGACACCAACAGCCGCTACGACACGTACGAGAACTTCAGCCGCAGCATGCACGCCAGCGGCACGCCCAGCCCCTCGCTGAAGTGGCAGCCCACCGAGCAGGAGATGCTCGACTGGATGCTCGACACCCGCGAGGACGAGGACCCGCAGGTGCTCATGCCCGACGGGCGCACCCTGCGCGATCTCGGCGGCGACCTGGGCCGGGACTCCCTGCGGGGCGCGATCGGCGACCGGGCCGACACCATCTCCGACGCCGAGATCGTGGACGCCATCGACTACACGATCTTCCCGAACTTCCACCCGTGGGCGGCCTACCAGCGGGTGGTGTACCGGTTCCGTCCCTACGGCGACGACCACGAGTCCTCGGTGATGGAGGTCTTCCTGCTCTCGCCGTACGAGGGGGAGAAGCCGCCCCCGGCGGAGATGCAGTGGATCTCCGAGGACGGCTCCTGGACCGAGGCCCCGGTGCTCGGCATCACCGCCCGGATCCTCGACCAGGACTCGAGCAACATCGCCAGCATCCAGGTCGGGCTGAAGTCCGCGCCGATGACGGGCCTGCCGTTCTCCCTGTACCAGGAGAGCAAGATCCGCCACTGGCACTTCCTCCTGGACCGCTGGCTGGGCATCGGCACCGAGCGCTGACCCGCCGTGATCGCCGGCCGGGAACTGGCGATGGCCGTGCTGAACCTGCGCGGCCGGCCGGCCGAGGCAATCGTCGACGCGGCCGCCGCGGCGGGGTTCGACTCGATCACCCTGCGGCTGCTCGAGCCGCGGGCCGGTGACCACGACCACCTCGTCCGCGACGCCCGGGCCCGCCGGGCCCTCCGGTCCCGGATGGACGACGCCGGCATCGGGCTGCTGGACGTCGAGGTGGTCCGGCTCCGCCCGGGAACCGTCGTCGACGACCTCGAGCCGGCCCTGGACGCCGCGGCCGAGCTGGGTGCCCGTCACCTGCTGACCGTCGACGAGGACCCGGACGAGGAGCGCTTCCTGGTCACCCTCGCCGCGCTCGCCGACCGGTGCGCCGCCCGGGGCCTGGTGCCGGTGCTGGAGTTCATGCGCTTCTCCGAGTGCGCGTCGTTCGAGCAGGCCCTGCGGCTGGTGCAGCAGGCCCGGCGCGGGGGTGCCACGGAGGTGGCGCCGCTGGTCGACGCCCTCCACCTCGCCCGCTCGGGCGGCACGCCGCAGCAGGTCGCGGCGGTGGCCGACGAGTGCCCGGAGCTCTTCCCGTACGTGCAGCTGTGCGACGCGCCGCGGCGGCCGCCGCGCGGCGGCGTGGCCGAGATCCGGGACGAGGCGGTGACCGCCCGGCTGCTCCCCGGGGACGGCGAGCTGCCCCTGCGGCCGCTGCTGGACGCCCTGCCGCCGGGCATCCCGGTCTGCATCGAGACCCCGGTCCGCGAGCTGGCCGCCCTGCCCGACCCCGACCGTGCCGCGGCGGCCTTCCGGGCCGGCGCGGACCTGCTGCGCGGCGGCCCGGTCCCCGCGTCCACCCCGGGAGCCGCCTCGTGACCGCACCGCCCGGCCAGCTCGACGGGCTGGTCGCCCTCGTCACCGGAGCCGGCCGGGGGATCGGCCGGGCGATCGCGCGCGCCTACGCCCGCGAGGGCGCCCGGGTGGTCCTCGCCTCGCGCACCCTCGCGACGGTCGAGGCGGTGGCGGCGGACATCACCGCCGAGGGCGGCACGGCGCTGGCGGTCGGCTGCGACGTGAGCCGGCGGCCCGACATCCAGGCCGCGGTGGCGCGGGCGGTGGAGGAGTACGGCACCGTGTCGGTGCTGGTGAACAACGCCCAGGGGTTCGGCACGGCGCGCGAGCCGGCCACGTCCACGACCTACACCGGCGTCGAGGACGTCGAGTCCGACGTCGTCGACTACAGCTTCACCACCGGTGCCATGGCCACCCTGTGGGGCATGCAGGCGGTTTTCCCATACATGAGGGCGGCCGGCTGGGGCCGGGTCCTCAACTTCTCGTCGACCTCGGGGATGCTCGGCACGACCGGCAACGCGCCGTACAACATGACCAAGGAAGCCGTCCGCGCGCTGTCCCGCACGGCGGCCAACGAGTGGGGCCAGTACGGCATCACCGTCAACGTCATCAGCCCCACGCTGCGCACCGACGCCTTCGAGGCGTGGGAGCGCGACCGGCCGGAGTTCGTCCGCGCGCTGCGCGAGTCGCTGCCGATGCGCCGGCTGGGCGACCCCGACCGCGACGCCGGCCCGCTGGCGGTCTTCCTCGCCGGCCGGGGCTCGGACTACCTCACCGGCATGACGTTCATGCTCAACGGCGGCAAGGTCATGCCCTGACGGCACGCAGCCGGTAACGCGACAGCAACTCCAGTTCCCGGGAGCGGTCCGGCGCGTCGCCGCGCCGGACCGTCCCGGCCGCCCGGGAACCTGCGAGTTCCTGTACCCGTCGTCCAGATACCGTCAGCGCCCGGCGACGGTCGCGGTCTCGCGGGCCCAGTAGGGCGCCCGCAGCCTCCGCTTGTCGAGCTTGCCCATCGGGCTGCGACCCAGGTCGTCGACGAAGTCCACGCTGCGCGGGCACTTGGGGTGGGCCAGCCGCTCCCGGCACCACGCGACGAGCTCGGCCTCGGAGACCTCGCCCGACCGGACGACCAGGGCCTTGAGCTCCTCGCCCATCGTGTCGTGCGGAACGCCGATCACCGCCACGTCGGCCACCGCGGGGTGCTCGGCCAGCACGTGCTCGGACTCGGCGGGGTACAGGTTGACCCCGCCCGACACGACCATGTCCGAGTGCCGGCCGGTGATGTAGACGTAGCCGTCCTCGTCGACCACCCCGATGTCGCCGACGGTGAACACGTTCGGGGCGATGTGGGCGGCGGCGGTCTTCTCCGGGTCGCCGTGGAAGGTGATGCCGCGGCCGGTGGTGTCGCGGAAGTACAGCCGCCCCTCGGTGCCCGGGGGTACCGGCTGGTCGGCGCCGTCGACGACGACGGCCTCGAACGGCGGCACCGCGCGCCCCACCGAGCCGGGGTGGGCCAGCCACTCGGCCGAGGTGATCGAGGTGACGGTGCCGGACTCGGTGCCGCCGTACTTCTCGACCAGCACCGGGCCGAACCACTCGATCATCGCCCGCTTGACCGGCACGGGGCACGCGGCGCCGGTGTGCTCGACCGACCGCAGGCTGGAGACGTCGTAGCGGGCGCGCACCTCCTCCGGCAGGGCCAGCAGGCGGGCGAAGTGGGTGGGGACCATGAGGGTTCCGGTGACCCGTTCCCGGTCGATGGTCGCCAGCACCGTCTCGGCGTCGAAGTGCGGCAGGACGACCAGCGGGCGCCCTCCGGCCAGCCGGCGGACCGCCCGCATGGGCCCGGTGTGGTACAGCGGGCCGACGCCCAGGAAGGGCCCCGCGTCGGCCGGCTCGCGCTGCTCCTCGAGGAACGCGGCGATGCTCGCCGGCAGGGTGGCCGGCCGCTCGACGCCCTTCGGGAAGCCCGTGGTGCCCGAGGTGTAGAGCAGGTTGGGCCGCGGCGCGCGGTCCAGGTCGACGGCGGGCGCGGCGGCGCCGTCCTCGAGCAGCCGCGCCCACCGGCTGTCCGGGGTGCCGTCCCACGCGATGACCGCGACGCCGCCGGCGGTGCGCGCGGCCTCCTCCGCGACGGCGGCCGAGCCCGCGTCGCACAGCAGCGCGCCGGCGGCGCTGTCGCCGAGGACGTAGGCCACCTCGCGCGCGGTCAGGTGGTAGCTGATCGGCACGACCGACAGGCCGGCGTGCATGGCCGCGAGGTGGGCGAGCACCGTCGGGACGCTGTTGGCGGCCATGATCGCCACCCGCCGGGCCGGCCCCAGCGGGAGCGCCGCCAGCCCCCGGGCCGCGCGGTCGACGGTCTCGGCGAGGGCGGACCAGGTGAGCTCCTCGGTGGGCGTCGCCAGCGCCCGACCGGCCGGGTCGGAGGCGGCGCGGTCGCCGATCGGGGTTGCTCGCACAGGGGACCTCCGGATGGGTGGGCGGCGCGGTCCCGGCCCAGGGGCCGAAGACCATTGCTCGGGGTTTCGAGCCATGTTTTTATATCTCAACCCCTGTTAGCTGCACCACATCCGAGCGAGGACACATGGCTGACGACCAGCTGGACATGGAGCACTGGATCACCGACTGGGAGGTCAGCAAGCGCTATCCGGTCTATACCCGGGCCAACGCCGGCGAGGTGCTGCCCGACCCGTCCAGCCCGCTGAACGTCACGATGGTCTGGAACAAGGGCCTCAACATCGGCTGGCGCGAGGGGTACACCCGCACCCTCGGCACGCACCTGCCCGAGGAACTCGACGAGACGATGCCGGAGACGATCGGCAACTTCGCCGGGTACCACTACACGAACTTCTCCATCACCGAACTGATCGGCGCCCGGCTCCCCGGCATGACCGTGCCGATCTGGAACAGCCTGTGGGTGGGCACGCACCCCGACCTCCCCGAGTACGTGGAGAAGCCGGGCGACCAGGTCGAGTCGCTGACCGAGAACCTGGCGCAGAAGTCGGCCTGGGCGCTGAGCACCACGACCTTCCCCGAGGTCGAGGAGACCAAGCGCCGCGCCCGGCGGGCGCGGGAGAGCCGGCCGGACCTGTCCGCCCTGAGCGACGCGGAGCTCGTCGCGCGCAGCCGCGAGCTCGTCGACGACCTGGTCTACGGCTACAGCTACCACGTGCCGACCACCACGCTGTCCACGGTCGGCCCGGCCGTGGCCGGCCAGCTGCTCGCCGAGATCGGCGAGGCCGACCAGCTCGGCGCGCTCATGAGCGGTCTGGGCGACGTCGATTCGGCCGCCCCCTCGTTCGTGATGTGGGACCTCGGCCGCCTCGTGCGCGGCTCCGCGACCCTGACCGCCCTGTTCGACGAGGGGATGTCCGGGCTGCTGGACCGGCTCCGGGCCAGTGACGACCCCGACGCGCAGCGGTTCGTCCAGCTCTTCGACGGCCTGGTGTTCGAGTACGGCTCCCGGGCCCCCAACGAGTGGGACCTGCGCTCCGACAGCTGGGAGACCCAGCCGGTGCTGCTGCTCGTCGCCATCGACGGCATGCGGCGCAGCGACGAGAGCGCCGACCCCGCCCGGGTGCGCGACGAGAACCGGATCAAGCGGGAGAAGCTGACCGCCGAGCTCGCCGACCGGATGCCGACCGAGGAGGCCCGCCAGTCCTTCCTCGCCGCCTGCTCCTCCATCACCCGGTTCATGCCGTGGCGCGAGCGCACCAAGACCTCGTGCGTGCGGTCGATGAACGAGATCCGGGTCGCCATGTACGAGCTGGGCCGGCGGATGGTGGAGCGCGGCGTCCTGGCCGACCACCACGACATCACGATGCTGCGCGAGGAGGAGCTCGACGCCTTCGTCGCCGACCCGGAGAGCTTCCGCGAGGAGCTGGCCACCCGGGCGCGGAACTACCAGCTGCTGTTCGACCTCGACCCGCCGTTCTTCCTCACGGAGAACAAGCCGCTGTCGGAGTGGCCGCGCCGCACCGGCCGCCGGGTCGAGCAGGCGCTGCCCGGCGCCGTCCTGACCGGCGTCGGCGGCAGCCCGGGCACCGCGCGGGGGCGGGCGCGGATCATCACCGACCCCTACGACGTGGGCGACTACCAGCCCGGCGACGTCCTCATCGCCCCGCAGACCGACCCGGCGTGGACGCCGCTGTTCGTGCCCGCGGCGGCCGTGGTCGTCAACGTCGGCGCCACGATCACCCACGCGGTGATCGTCTGCCGGGAGCTGGGGCTGCCGTGCGCGGTGTCGGTGCAGGACGCGACCCTGCGCATCCCGGACGGCGCGATGGTCGAGGTGGACGGTACCGCCGGCACGGTGACCGTGCTGTGACGATCGGGATCGGGCTGGGCCTGCCCCAGCTGGGCCCGCACGTGACCCGCGGAACGGTGCAGCGGTTCTGCCGCCGCGCCGAGGAGCTCGGCTACGCGAGCCTGTGGGCGCAGGAGCACCTCTTCTACCCGCTGGCCAACAGCTCCGGGTACGCCGGGCGCACCAGCACCAGCGTGCACCCGGCCTACCGGGACATCCTGGGCACGACCGAGCTGCTGGCCTTCGTGGCGGCGTGCACCGAGCGGGCGATGATCGGCTCGAGCGTGCTGGTCGCCGGCTACCACCGCCCGGTGGAGCTGGCCCAGCGGCTGGCCACGCTGGACCTGCTCTCCGGCGGGCGGCTGGTGGCCGGCATCGCCGCGGGCTGGTCGGACGAGGAGCACGCCCAGATGGACGTCGACCCGCGCACCCGCGGCCGGCGGATGGACGAGCTCGTCGAGGCGCTGCTGGTCTGCTGGGGCGAGGACCCGGTCCGCTTCTCCGGGGAGTTCTTCGAGATCCCCGAGGCGGTGCAGCGGCCCAAGCCGGTGCAGCGGCCGCACCCGCCGCTGCTGTCCGGCCTCCGGTCGGAGGCCGGGCTGCGGCGCACGGCGCGGTACTTCGACATCTGGAACCCCAGCCGCGGCACGGCCGACCAGCTGCTCGAGCAGATGGCGGCGATGGCGGCGATGCGGCCGGAAGGCCGGGCGCCGCTGCGGCTGTTCCTCCGCTCGTACACCCAGCGGCCCACCGATCCGGTGGGCGGCGGGGGACAGGGGCTCGACGGTGTCGTCGAGGACCTGCGCACGGCCATCGCGGCCGGCGCCGAGCAGCTGATCGTCGACACCAGCTTCGCCGACGACATGGACTCCCCGGAGGCGTGGGAGCAGGTGCCCGACGTGCTGGCGCCGCTGCTGGCGGTCGCCCGCGAGGAGGGTGCGGTCCTGTCGGGGGCGCCGGCCTGATCCGGCTGCCGTCCCCCCGGGGGGCGGCGGGGGGGGGGGGGGGGGGGGGGGGGGGGGGGGGGGGGGGGGGGGGGGGGGGGGGGGGGGGGGGGGGGGGGGGGGGGGGGGGGGGGGGGGGGGGGCGGCGGGCGG
>NZ_JBJGZW010000039.1:0-30917 GCF_054050695.1 Blastococcus sp. SYSU D00820 | reverse complement strand
CCGTTCGCGCGCGAACGGCGGAACACCGAGGTCCGTCCTCAGCCGGTGACGAAACCGATCAGCAGGTGGGCGTTGAGCGCGATGATCAGCGCCGCCACCACCGACCCGGCGATCGTGGTGACCCGCCGGTTCACCCAGCCGCCCATGAGGTCGCGCCGGCTGGTCAGCCACAGCAGCGGCACCAGGGCGAACGGGATGCCGAAGCTGAGCACCACCTGCGACCACACCAGCGCGGTGGTCGGGTCGCCGCCGAGCACCAGGACGGCGAGCGCGGGGGCCAGGGTGATCAGCCGGCGGGCCAGCACCGGGATGTGCCTGCGCAGGAAGCCGGCCATGACCACCTGCCCGGCGTGCGTGCCGACCGAGGAGGAGGCGAACCCCGACGCCAGCAGGGCGAGGGCGAAGGCGATCGCGGCGCCGGTGCCGAGCTGGTCGCCGAGGCCGGCGTGCACGCCCTCGAGCGTGGTGGCCTGCTCGCTGTTCCCCGTGAACAGCTGGGCGGCGATGACCAGCATCGCGGCGTTGACCAGGCCGGCCAGCCCCATGGCCAGCAGGACGTCGAGCCGCTGGGCCTTCAGCAGCCGGTTGCGGCCCTCGGCGGTGCGACCGGCGGTGACGACGTCGCCGTACCGGCCCGGCGTCAGTGCCGAGTGCACGTAGATGACGTGCGGCATGACCGTCGCGCCGAGGATGCCGGTGGCCAGCACCAGGCTCTCCGGGCCGTCGAAGGAGGGCACCATGCCCCCGGCCATCCCGCCGACGTCCACGCCCGAGCCGACCAGCGTGTAGACGAACCCGCCGCCGATGACCAGCAGCAGCCCGGTGATGACCCGCTCGAACGGCCGGTGCCCGCGCGACTGCGCCCCCAGCAGCACGAAGGCGACGACGGCGGTGATGATCCCGCCGATCGGCAGCGGCACCCCGAACAGCAGGTTGAGCGCCACCGCGCCGCCGACGATCTCGGCCAGGTCGGTCGCGATCGCGACCGCCTCGGCCTGCACCCACAGACCCCAGGTGACCGGCCGCGGCAGCTTCTCCCGGCACAGGGTCGCCAGGTCGCGGCCGGTCGCGAGCCCGAGCTTGGCGGTCAGCGACTGGATCAGCATCGCCATGAGGTTCGCCGCGACGATCACCCACAGCAGCGTGTAGCCGAACGAGGCGCCGCCGGAGAAGTTGGTGGCGAAGTTGCCCGGGTCGACGTAGGCGACGGCGGCGACGAACGCCGGGCCGAGCAGCGGCCAGATGCGGCGGCGGCCGGCGTTCGCGGGCGGCGTGGGCTTGGGCGTGCCGACGAGCGTCGTCGGCAGGACGGCGGCCTCGGTCTTGGAGAGGTACACGGCGGCCTCGCGGGGGGAGCGATCGGGTGGGCTGGCGCTCCTGTCCTGCCCGGTGGGGGTGTCACCCCCGGGCCATGTGGTGGCCCCCGCGGGCCGAGGTGAGCCTGTCCTGAGGAGTGCCGGCCTCAGCCGCCGGTGACCCGCCGCACCAGCGCCTCGATCCGGGCGGCGTGCGCGCCGCGCCAGTACAGCCGCCCGCAGGCCGGGCAGCGGGAGAAGTCGTCGTAGCTGCGGCGGGTGCCCGGTTCCAGCAGATGGGCGACGTCGGCCTTCGGCACCGGCCGCAGCGCCGCGCCGCACGCGGTGCACCGGGTCAGCGGGGCCAGGGGGAGGGCGAACCGGTCGAGCACGTCGGCGAGCTGGTCGTCGGGGTCGCTGCCGTACACGAAGGCGCCCCGGGGCAGTGCCCGGCGCATGAGCAGCCCGCGGTCCTGGGTGAGCAGCAGCCGGTCCGCGGCGGCCGCGGCCGCCACCAGGTCGGCGTCGTCGGCGTCGGCCGGCCGGGCCTCGGGCGACCACGCGGCGTCCACGCCGAGCAGCCGGAGCCGGCGGGCCAGCGCGCCGAGGCCGACGTCGAGCAGCAGGCCGCCGGCCGGCACCGGCTCGGGACGGCGGACGGCGTCCACCTCGAGAACCGCGCCCGGGGTGGCGCGGGCGGTGCGCCCGATCGCGACGCCGTCCAGCCGCAGAGCGCCGGCCTCGGTCGGCGGCACCCCGGCGGCGGAGACCAGGTGACCGGCGGTGGCGTCGGGGTCGAACGGCAGGGCGCGGCGGCCGGCGGCGCGGCAGCGGGCGGGGAGGAAGAGGCGCAGCGGCCCGGCGACCGCGACCGTCACCGTCCCGTCGTCCACCGGGGGTCGGTACCCCGGCGAGCCGGCTCGATGCTTGAAGTCTCAACAAGAGTGCGGTTGACTGGGCGCCTCAGTGACGAGAGGGAGCCCGCCGTGCCCGTCCAGCGCCTCAACCACGCCGTCCTGTACGTGCGCGACGTCGACCGGAGCCTCGCCTTCTACCGCGACGTCCTCGGCTTCCGCGTCAAGCTCGAGATCCCCGGCCGCGCGGTGTTCCTCCAGGCCGAGGGGTCGACCAACGACCACGACCTCGGGCTGTTCGCCCTCGGGCGCGGCGCCGGCGCCTCCGAGGCCGGCCGGCGCACCGTCGGGCTCTACCACCTGGCGTGGGAGGTCGACACGCTCGCCGAGCTGGCCCGGCTGCGGACGGCGCTGACCGAGGCCGGTGCGCTCGTCGGCGCCTCGGACCACGTGACCACCAAGGCGCTCTACGCCGAGGATCCCGACGGCCTGGAGTTCGAGGTCTCCTGGCTGCTCCCGGCCGATCTGATCACCCCCGACCTGTTCGAGGGCGCGCAGATGACCGCCCCGCTGGACCTGGAGGGCGAGATCGCCCGCTGGGGTGCGCAGACCCGCGGGGGCGTGGGGGTCTCCGTCCCCGCCTGATCCCGGGTCAGCAGCCGCAGGCGACCGCCGGCGGAGCGGTGAGCGGATCGGCGGCGCGCTGCGTCGTCCCGGCGTCGGTGGCCACCGGCAGCCCCTCGCGGGCCCAGTACTCGAAGCCGCCGAGCATCTCCCGCACCCGGTAGCCCAGCAGCGACAGCGTGAGCGCGGCGCGGGTGGCGCCGTTGCAGCCCGGCCCCCAGCAGTAGGTGACGACCGGGACGGACCGGTCCAGCTCGGCCGGTGCCCGCTCCGCCAGCTCGCGGCCGGGCAGGTGCCGGGCGCCGGGCACGCGACCGGCGGCCCAGGCCTGCGCGCTGCGGGTGTCGACGAGCACGAACCCGGGCGCACCCGACTCCAGGGCGGCGTGCACGTCGCTGACGTCGGTCTCCACCGCCAGGCGGCGGGCGAAGTGCGCGGCGGCGTCGGCGGGGTCGGTCGTCCAGGCGTCGATCACGCGGTCGATGCTGCCCGGCCCCTCGCGGTCGAGACAGGAGCCGGGCTGCCGCCGTCCGCAGGATTCCGGCCAGATCGCCTTTCGCGCGCGAACGGCGCCGACCCCTCCGCCTTTCGCGCGCGAACGGCGCCGACCCCCTCCGCCTCTCGCGCGCGAATGGCCGGGGGGCTTGACGTCGGCTCGTCTGACATCTGAGATGTCAGTTGTGCCCCTCGCTCCCGTCGGCCGCGTGCTGCTGCGCGACGTCGCCCTGGAGCGGCTGCGCGAGGCCATCGTGAGCGGCGACCTCGCCCCCGGCGCGGTGGTCAAGGACGCCGAGCTCGCCGCCCGGCTCGGTCTGTCGGTGGCGCCGGTGCGCGCCGCCCTGGCCCGGCTCGCCGACGAGGGCCTGGTCGAGGCCAAGCCGCAGAGCCACACCCGGGTGACGCCGCTGGCGGTGGGCCCGGTCCGCGACGCCGCGGTCGTCGTCCGGGCGATGCACGAGCTCGCCGTCCGCGAGGCCGTGCCGGGCGTGACCGCCGACGACCTGGCCGCCATGCGCGCGGCCAACGGCCGGTTCGCCGCCGCGGTCGACGCCGGCGACGTCGACGCCGCCCTCGCCGCCGACGACGACCTGCACGGGGTGCTGGTCCGCCGCGCGGCCAACGGTGCGGTCACCGCCACCATCGAGCGCTTCACCCCGGCCATCCGCCGGCTGGAGCGGCAGCGGTTCCGCGCCGTCGACGCCCGCCGGTCGGTCGCCCTGCACGACCGCCTGATCGCCGCCTGCGCGGCTCCCGACGTCGAGGACGCCGTCGCCACCACCACCGAGATCTGGACGGCGCTGCTGTCCGAACTGGAGGACCCCGATGGGGCTCGCTGACTTCCCCCGCTACCCGCTGCTGTTCGGCCCGTCGCCGGTGCACCGGCTGGACCGGCTCACCGAGCACCTCGGCGGCGCGGCGATCTGGGCCAAGCGGGAGGACGTGAACTCCGGCATCGCCTTCGGCGGCAACAAGACCCGGAAGCTGGAGTACCTGGTCGCCGACGCGCTGGCGCAGGGCTGCGACACCCTGGTCTCCATCGGCGGGGTGCAGAGCAACCACACCCGCCAGGTCGCCGCCGTCGCCGCCCGCGCCGGGCTGCGCTGCGTGCTGGTGCAGGAGAGCTGGGTCGACTGGCCAGACGCGGTCTACGACAAGGTCGGCAACATCCTGATCAGCCGGCTGGCCGGCGCCGACGTGCGCCTCGTGAAGGCCGGGTTCGGCATCGGGTTCAAGGAGAGCTGGGAGGCCGCGCTCGCCGAGATCGAGGCCGCCGGCGGCAGGCCCTACGCCATCCCGGCCGGCGCCTCGGACCACCCGCTGGGCGGCCTGGGCTTCGCCGGCTGGGCGCACGAGGTGGCCGCGCAGGAGGCCGAGCTCGGCGTCTTCTTCGACACCGTCGTCGTCTGCTCGGTGACCGGCTCCACGCAGGCCGGCATGGTGGCCGGGTTCGCGCAGCTCGAGGAGCAGGGCGCCCGGCCGCGCCGGGTGCTCGGTGTCGACGCCTCGGCCAAGCCGGCCGAGACCCGCGACCAGGTGCTGCGCATCGCGCAGCGCACGGCGCGGGCCATCGGCGTGCAGCGGGAGCTGACCCTCGACGACGTCGAGCTCGACGAGCGCTACCACGGCGGCGTCTACGGCATCCCCGACGAGGCGACGATCCGCGCGATGGAGACCGCCGCGCGCACCGAGGGCATGGTCACCGACCCGGTCTACGAGGGGAAGTCGATGGCCGCGACCATCGACCTGGTCGGCCGCGGCGAGATCGACCGCTCGTCGACCGTCCTCTACGCGCACCTGGGCGGGCAGCCGGCGCTCAACGGGTACAGCGCCCTGTTCTCCTGACCGGAGTGGGAGGGACGCGGAATCCGCGCCCTCCCACTCCGCCGAGGCCCTAGGGTGCCCGCGGCCCGGGCAGCCGAGGGTGCTGCCGGGTCGGACAGGAGCCCGCGCACCATGCACCGCACCACCCGGCTGACCGTGGCCGCCGTCCTCGCCGTCCTCCCGCTGGCCGCCTGCTCGGGCAGCGTCGAGGGCGTCGCCTCGCCGTCGGCCACGTCGGCGCCGGCGTCCCCGCCGGCGGCGGCCGGTCCGCTGGACGAGGTGGCCGGCAGCGCGCCGGCGTCGGAGATCGGCGGGGACGGCGCCGAGCTGGCCGCCGTCGCCGCCGGCCCGGACGGCCGGGGCGTGCTGCTGGTCGAGCCGGCCGACGGCCCGCTGCTGCTCGCCCGCGAGGACGACGAGGGCTGGGCGACCACCGCGCTGCCCGGCCTGTCCGCCGTGGACGCCGGCGACACCGGGCTGGCCGTGGGCCCCGACGGCACCGCGGTGCTGCTGACCGTGACCGGCGGGGGCGGCCTGCAGCTGACCACGGTCGGGGCCGACGACGAGGTCGGCAGCGAGGAGGTCGCCGCGCCGGCGGAGTACGCCGACGTCCGCTGGGCCCTGGGGCCGGACGGGTCGACCGCGTGGCTCGCCGCCCAGGACCGGGACGGCGCGTGGACGCTGCTGGCCCTCGACGTCGCCGCCGCCGAGGTGACCGGCGAGCAGGAGCTCTCCCTCGGGAGCCTGGGGGCCCACGTCGCCTCGGTCGCGGTCACGCCGGACGGCGAGCAGGTGCTCCTGACCGCCGACGTGGAGACCGATGCCTCCGGTACGCGGCAGCGGTCGGTGCTGCAGCGCTTCGGCGCCGGCCTCGCACCGGCCGGCGAGGTTCCGCTGACCGACGACGTCTCGAACGTCGGCCCGGTCACCGCCGACGCGGCGGGCACCGCCTACGTCGCGCTGCTCCAGGGCGGGGTGTCCGCGGCCGAGCCGGTGCTCGCCGTCCTCGCCGTCCCGGCCGGTGCCTCCTCGCCCACCGAGGTGGCCGGCTTCCCCGGACTCACCTACGTCCGCTCGCTGGCCGTCGACCCCGCCGGCCGGTACGCCTACCTCGGCGGCCTGGTCAACGGCTCGTCGCCGTCGGCGCTGACGGTCACCACGATCGAGCTCGGGGGCACGGCCGCCGCTCCGACCGTCGTGGAGGTGTGCTCCGGCGGCGGGATCTTCTCGGCCGCGGCGCTCGCGCCGGCCGCCGACCGGCTGGTGGCGATCGGTCAGTGCGACGCGGTCGCCGACGACG
This sequence comes from Blastococcus sp. SYSU D00820, assembly GCF_054050695.1. Lineage (NCBI taxonomy): Bacteria > Bacillati > Actinomycetota > Actinomycetes > Geodermatophilales > Geodermatophilaceae > Blastococcus > Blastococcus sp. SYSU D00820. The sequence goes on along the minus strand of NZ_JBJGZW010000039.1, from coordinate 24,522 downwards.
AGGACCAGGTGTGGATCGTCGAGTGAGCGGAGTGGGAGGGCGCGGAAAGTGCGTCCCTCTCACTCCGCTCCCAGCAGTGCGGGGTCGGGCGGCAACGCGTCGAGGGCCCGCTGGATCCGCCGCTCCTCGAACGAGAAGTGCGACTCCAGGACGGCGGCCAGCCCGTCCAGCTCGCCGGCCAGCCGCCCGGCCGGGGCGCCCGCGGCCAGCCGGCCGGCCAGCTCCTCCACCCGGGCCACGATCCCGCTGATCATCGCGTGGTCCTCGGCCATCGTGAGCAGCAGCGGGACCAGCTCGGGGAACCGCTGCGCCAGCGCGGGGAAGGCGCCGGCGTCCTCCCCGGTGTGGTGGCGGGTCAGCGCCGCGCAGAAGGCCGCGCAGTGCGTGGCCAGGGGCCGGCGGCGCTCGGGCGGGTCGCCGGAGCGAACCGCCTTCTGCAGGGCGCGCAGATCGGCGCGGAGGGTGTCGTGGATGCGCCGGAGTTCGTCGCCGAGGGCCCGCACGCGGGCTCCCCGACCGGAGTGCGTCACCGCAGCGCCGGGCGCTGCTCCTGCTCGTGGCCGATGGCCGTCCCGGTGGTCACGGGCGGGCACGCTAGCGGGACGGCGTCCGCACCGGCAACCGCCTCACAGGGGGACGGCGAGCCCCTCGGTCCCCGGCGCGTCCATCGCCGCGGCCAGGTCCGCCCGCAGCGGTGCCAGCCCCGTGCCGGCCAGGACGACGTCGCGGGCGAAGGCGTGCCAGGCCCCGGACCGGCGCAGCATGCTGTGCCCGCCCGGGATGGTGAACCGGCCGATCCGCGCCCCGGCCCGCCGGGCCCGCAGCGCGAAGTCGGCCGAGAGCCGGGCCGGCACCCACCGGTCGCCGGCGCCGTGCAGCACCGCCACGGTGCGGCCGCGCAGGTGGCCGACCGGCTCGCCCGGCGGCGTCCACGGCGCGAGCGCGCAGATCGCGCCCACCTGCGGATCGCCGCCGGCCCGCAGCACCGCCCGGCCGCCCATCGAGTGGCCGACCAGCGCGACCGGCACGCCGGAGCCGCGCTCCTCGCGCATCCGGTCCAGCGCCCACCGCACGTCGGCGAAGGCGTCGGCGGCCTCGCCGTTCCAGCCGGCCACCCGGTAGCGCACGAGGCAGGTGGCCAGCCCCCGGTCGCCGGCCGACCGGCGGACGAACTCCTCGATCGCGCGCATCCGCAGCAGCGACAGCGCCCGCTCGCGCGGCGGCTGCACGCTGGCGACCGTGCCGCCGTGGCAGAACACCGCGACGGCACGCACCGGCCCCGGTGGGGGGTGGTGCTCGAGTGCCGGGCCGGAGGAGGTGGTCACCGGCCCCAGCCTGCCCGGGCCGCCGGGTCGGTGCCGGTCAGGGGGTGGCGGTGACCTGCTCGGCGATCTGCAGCACCTGGTCGCGGGTCAGCACCTGCGGCGCGAGGAGCAGGAAGTACACCCCGCCGGGCAGCTCGCCGGTCACGAACCAGGAATCGGGCGCCGACCCGCCGCCGTCCGCGAGCGCCAGCCGGCCGGGCCGGCCCTGGATGGTCACCGGCTCCACCGGGGAGGCGAGGGGCGTCCCCTCGTGGTGGCTGTCGATGGTCGCGGGGTAGCCGGGGCCGCCGTACAGGCTGACCCGCAGCGTCTGCATCGGATCGGCGTCGTTCACCAGGTCCAGGCTGCGGCTCGCCTCGTAGCCGCCCACCGACCAGCCGGCCGGGGCGAGGCCGAACTGCAGCCCCACCGGCTGCGGCCGGTCGACCACCGACTCCGCCACCGCGGTCAGTGCCGCGAGCTCGCCGTAGGAGCCCTCGCCGAGCAGCCACATCCACCGGCCGTCGGGGCGCTCCCACAGCAGGGTGACCAGCCCGTCGTCGGTCCGGACCTCGGCGGGCACGCCGTCGACGGTCACCGTCCCGGCCGGGTCGCCGAGCTCCGACCAGCCCTGCTCCGGCAGCGTCCTGGGGTCGGCGGGGAACAGGTCGGCGAGCACCCGCCCGTCGTCGGAGGACCAGTCGCCGACGTAGACCACCGGCCCCCCGCCGTGGGCGGCCATGCCGCCGCGCATGCTGAAGGCGGGGGTCAGGCCGGGGGGCGCGGGGTCGAGGGAGAACGGGAAGGTCACCTCCTCGGCCGCGACCAGCTCGATGCCGGGGGCGGGTGCCGACGGGGCCGGGCGGTCGGGTGCCGGAGCCCGGTCGGCGGGAGCGACGACGACGGCCGTCGTCCAGGCCGCGGCCAGCGCGACCGCGGCCACGCCGAGGCGCACGGCCGCCCGCCGGCGGCGGGTCCGGGGGGCGGTGCGGGCGTCGTCCACCAGCTGCCGGGCGGCGATCACCGACGCCGGCTCCTCGGCGCGCAGGACGTCGAGGAAGGACGGCGGCAGCGCCGGCAGGCCGGCGTCGTCGACGCCGCGGGCGGCGGTCAGGCGGGCGTCGAGCTCGCGGTCAGAGATCACGGTCGGCCTCCGGGGCGTCGGCGGGGGAGAGGGCGGCGCGCAGCCGGGTGCGCGCTCGGTGCAGCCGCACCCGGGCGGTGCCCGGGGCCAGGCCGAGCGCCTCGGCGGCCTGGGCCGGGGTCAGGCCCTCCCAGGCGACCAGCGTCAGGAGCTCCCGGTCCTCGGCGGACAGCCGGCCGAGCGCCGCGCGCACCAGCCGGTTCTCGGCGCGGCGCTCGGAGGCGGCGGACGGGTCGGGCACCACGGTGTCGGCGAACGCCTCGGCCAGCCGGGCGCCCAGGCGGTCGGCGCGGGTGCTGCTGCGCACGGCGTTGGCCAGGCATAGCCGGGCGATGCCGAACAGCCACGGCCGCGCCTGGTCCGGGTCCACCGGGAGGTCGGCCCGCCGGCGCCAGGCGACGGCGAAGGTCTCGGCGACGACGTCGAGGGCGTCCTCGCGGGTGGCCGACCGCCGCAGCGCGTAGCCGAGGACGGCCGCGCCGGAGGCGTGGTAAGCGGCCTCGAAGCGTGCGTCGGCGGAGCCGGGCAGGTGGTCAGTCGGGGGCGGTGGCTGCCCCTCCGTCGCGATCACGTCCCCACATGTCCGGTCGGGGCCGGTCGTTACCGGTGTCGTCCCATCCGCCCCGTCCGTCCCGCTCAGTCGGGGTCCGGGGCCAGCCGGACGACCATCTTGCCGGTGTTCGCGCCCCTCAGGAGGTCGAGGAAGGCGGGGACGGCGTTCTCCAGGCCCTCGTAGACCGTCTCGCGGACGACGAGCTGCCCCGACCGGATCCACTCCGACACCGTCGCCTCGAACTCCGGTCGCAGGTCGGCGTGGTCGCCGACGAGGAAGCCGGCGAGCTGCAGCCGCTTGCTCACCATGAGCGCGCTGAACCCGCGCGGGCCCGGCACCGGCTCGGTCGCGTTGTAGCCGGAGATCGAGCCGCACAGCGCGGCCCGCCCGTGCACCCGCAGCGACCCCATCGCCGCGTCGAGGTGGTCGCCGCCGACGTTGTCGAAGTAGACGTCGATGCCGTCGGGCGCCGCGGCCGACAGCAGGTCGCGCACCGGCCCGTCGTGGTAGTCGAAGGCCGCGGTGAAGCCGAGCTCCCGCAGCCAGGCCACCTTCTCCGGGGTGCCGGCGCTGCCGATGACGGCCGCGGCACCGCGCAGCCTGGCGAACTGGCCGACGGCGCTGCCCACGGCCCCGGCGGCGCCCGAGACGAACACGGCGTCGCCGGCCCGGAACGCGGCGACCCGGAACAGGCCGGCGTAGGCGGTCAGCCCGGGCATCCCGAGGATGCCGAGGTGGTGGGTGAGGGGGACGTCGCCCAGCGCGGGCAGCTGCCGCACCGCGGCGGCGTCCAGCACGGCGACGTCCCGCCAGGCGGCGTCGGTGAGCACCAGCGCGCCCTCGGGGACGTCGGGGGCGCGGGACTCGACCACCCGGCCCACCGCGCCGCCCCGCATCACCTCGCCGACCTCCCAGGGAGCGGCGTAGGAGGGGCCCAGGCGCATCCGCCCACGCATGTAGGGGTCGACCGACATCGCGATCATGCGGACGACGACCTGGCCCTCGGTGGGGTCGGGCCGCTCGACCTCGACCAGCTCGAAGTCCGCCGGCGTCGGCTCGCCGTGCGGGCGGGCGGCCAGCAGCCACTCGCGGGTGTTGACGGTCACGGACGGATCCTCCCCCGCCGGCGGTGGCCCCGCTGCAGGGTCCCGCTGCGAGCTTGCGAGCAGTGGGGGCAGGGGGGTCCTTCACCTACGCTCGGGGCATGTTGTTCTCCCGGTACAAGACCCAGCCGGTGGCTCCCGAGAACGCCCTGCCCGGCCGTCCCGACCCGCTGTACTTCGTGCCCGAGCTGCACGCGGTCAACGGCAACCGCATCCGACCGCCGTTCCCCGAGGGGATGCAGACCGCCGTCTTCGGCGCCGGCTGCTTCTGGGGCGTGGAGAAGGTCTTCTGGCAGACGCCGGGCGTCTACTCGACCGCCGCGGGCTACGCCGGCGGTCACACCCCCAACCCGACCTACGAGGAGGTCTGCTCGGCGCAGACCGGTCACACCGAGGTCGTGCTCGTCGTCTTCGACCCCGCGGTCATCTCCTACGAGCAGCTGCTCAAGGTGTTCTGGGAGGACCACGACCCGACGCAGGGCATGCGCCAGGGCAACGACGTCGGCACCCAGTACCGCTCGGCGATCTACTACGCCTCCCCGGAGCAGGAGGCGGCGGCGCGGGCCAGCCGCGACCAGTTCCAGGAGCGGCTGCGGGCCGCCGGCTACGGCGACATCACCACCGAGATCGCCCCGCTCGGAGACTTCTACTACGCCGAGGACTACCACCAGCAGTACCTCTACAAGGTGCCGAACGGGTACTGCCCGATCCACTCGACCGGCGTCTCGTGCCCGGTGGGCCTGCCGGGGGTCTGATGCGGCGCCCGCGCGGAGCCGGTGACGCCGGTTCGTGCACTCTTCGTGGTCATGGGTGACCCGGGACCACGTTCTGTGCACGAACCGGGCTCGGGGCCTGAGCTCCCCGAGGTCCTCGCCGCGCTGCGGCGGGAGCCCGACGTCGAGGCCCCCGACCTCGTCGCCGTCGACGCCACCGACCGGCTGCTGCTGGACACCGCGGCGCCGGCGGTCGCGTCGTCCGCGCCGGGGGACGTCGTCGTGGTGGACGACGGCCACGGCGCGCTCACCCTCGGCGCGGTGGCCCTCGGGGCGCGGGACGTCCGCGTCACCCAGGACGCGCTCGTCGGCGAGCTGGCGCTGGCCCGCAACGCCGAGCGGACCGGGCTGGCCGGCACCTACCGCTCGCTGCCCCTGGACGGCGCCACGTTCGCCGGCGCCCTCCTGGTGCTCGCCCGGGCGCCGAAGGCGCTCGACGCGCTGCGCGAGCTCACCGAGCTGGTCGCGGCCGCCGCGGACCCCGACGTCACGCTGCTGGTGGGCGGGCGGGTCAAGTACCTGACCCACGCGATGAACGACGTCCTCGGCGACTCGTTCAGCGACGTCTCGGCGTCGCTGGCGCGGCAGAAGTCCCGGCTGCTCACCGCCCGCGGGCCGCGGCCGGCGGGAGCGCCGTCGTTCCCCCGCCGGCAGGTGCACGCCGACCTCGGCCTGACCGTCTGCGCGCACGGCGCGGCCTTCGCCGGCACCAAGGTGGACCTCGGCACGCGGGCGCTGCTGGCGCACCTGCCCGAGATGGCGCCGGACGCCGGCACCGCGCTCGACCTCGGGTGCGGCACCGGCGTGCTCGCCGCGGCGCTGGCCACCGCCCGGCCGCAGCTGACCGTGCTCGCCTCCGACCAGTCGGCGGCCGCCGTCGCCTCGGCGACCGCGACGGTGCGGGCCAACGGCCTGGCCGGCCGCGTGGCGGTGCTCCGGGACGACGCCGCCGCGAGCGTGCCGGACGCCAGCGTCGACCTGGTCGTCTGCAATCCGCCGTTCCACCTCGGCGGCGCGGTCGTGACCGGCGCCGCCGACCGGCTGTTCGCCGCCGCGGCGCGGGTGCTGCGGCCGGGCGGCGAGCTGTGGGCGGTCTACAACAACGGCCTGCCGCACCGGGCGGCGCTGCGCCGGCTGGTCGGGCCGACCCGGGTGGCCGGCGCGGGGCCGCGGTTCACGGTCACGGCGTCCACCCGGCGCTGATCGCCGGACAGGGCCGGACTGCCCTGTCGGGCGCCGGCCGGCCGGGCCACGGTCGGGGGCCATGACCACGACCGAACGCACTCCCGAGGAACTCGCCGAGCATCTGGTGGCCTCGGTCATCGGCACCCTGGAGGTCGCCGCCGTCGAGCTGGGCCGCCGGCTCGGCTGGTACCGCGCCCTGGACGGCAGCCCGGCCACGGCCGGCGAGCTCGCCGCGCGGACCGGCACCGACGAGCGCTACGCCCGCGAGTGGCTGGAGCAGCAGGCGGTCGCCGGCTACCTGACCGTGGACGACGCCGCGGCGGCTCCGGAGCAGCGGTGCTACACGCTGCCGGCGGCCCACCGTCCCGTGCTGGTCGACGAGGTCGACGAGCGCTACGCCGTGCCGCTGGCCTGGGCGGCGATGGCGTTCACCCGCAACGTCGAGCGGCTGGCCGAGGTCTACCGCTCCGGCGGCGGGCTGGGCTGGGCGGAGATGGGCCCGGACGCGCGGGAGGCCCAGGCCGCGGCCAACCGCCCGTTCTTCCTCGGCTCGCTCGGCCGGTCGGTGCTGCCGTCGATCCCCGACGTCGACGCGGCGCTGCGGGCCGGCGGGCGCATCGCCGACATCGGCTGCGGGATGGGCTGGTCCGCCATCGGGATGGCCCTGGCCTACCCGGCGGCCCGGGTCGTGGGCATCGACGTCGACGAGCCCTCCGTCGAGCGGGCGCGGGCGAACGCCGAGGAGGCCGGGGTCGCCGACCGGGTGCGGTTCGAGCTCGGGGACGCCGGATCGGCGGCCGACGCCGGCACCGCCGACCTGGTGACCGCCTTCGAGTGCGTGCACGACCTGGCCGATCCGGTGGCCGTGCTCGCCGCGATGCGCCGCCTGGTCGCTCCGGGGGGCACCGTGCTGGTGGTCGACGAGCGGGTGGCCGAGCGCTTCACCGCCCCCGGGGACGACGTCGAGCGGCTCATGTACGGCTACAGCCTGACCTGCTGCCTACCCGACGGGCGCTCGACCAGCCCGTCGGCCGCGACGGGGACCGTGATGCGCCCCGGGACCCTGGCCGGCTACGCCCGGGCGGCCGGGTTCGCCCGCGTCGAGGTGCTGCCCGTCGAGCACGACTTCTTCCGCTTCTACCGGCTGCACCAGGATTGAGCCCGGTTCCGGAACGGGAAAGTGCTGCACATTTCACGGTTTCCGCTGTAGTCGCTCCAGCCAGCGGCCGAAGGGGTGGCGTCGGTACGTCGTGCACCGCCCGAAGCTCCCTGGAGCACCCCATGTCGCGCACCCTCTGGTCCGACCGCCCGCTCGGCGTCAAGCTCGCCGCCCTCGTGGCCGCCGGCGCCCTGGCCCTCGCCGCCTTCGCCGTCCTCACGGTGCAGGCGCTGGGCCGGACGGGCGAGCGGGTCGACGTCCTGCTGGCCACCACCCGGGCCACCGGGTCGGCGCTGGAGGCCGACATGATGCACGACGCCGTCCGCGGCGACGTCCTCCAGGCGCTGCTCAGCGGCACCGGCGAGCAGTACACCTCGGCCGTCGCCGACCTCGCCGACCACTCCGCCACGCTGCGCGAGACGCTGGCCGCGGTCGAGGCCGAGTCGCTGGGCGCCGACGTCAGCGCGGCCATCGACGGGGTCGGCGACGAGGTCGAGGACTACCTGACCAGCGCCGACCAGATCGTCACCCTCGCCGGCCGGGACCTGGCCGCGGCCCGCCAGGCCTATCCGCGGTTCGGCGAGGCCTTCGGGCAGCTGGAGGAGGCGCTGCCCGCGGTCGGCGAGGCGGTCGGCGGGCACGCCACCGCGGCCGCGCAGGCCACCGCCGAGGAGCGGCGCACCGACATCACGCTGGCGGTCGCCGTCGCCGTGGCCGGCGTCGTCGTCCTGTCCGCCCTGGGCTGGGTGATCACCCGCTCGGTGGTCCGCCCGCTGCGCCGGGTCGGGGCGCTGGTGGCCGACCTGGCCGCCGGCGACCTGCGCGGCACGACCGGCATCACCAGCCGCGACGAGGTGGGCCGGATGGCCGCCGCGCTGGAGTCGGCCATGGGCGACATGCGCGCCGTCCTCACCGCCATCGGCGACAGCTCCAGCACGCTGGCCTCGGCCACCGAGGAGCTCTCCGCCTCAGCCCAGAGCATGAGCCGGCTGGCCGACGAGTCGGCGGCGCAGTCGGAGGTCGTGGCCGGTGCCGCCGGCCAGGTGTCGACCACCGTGCAGACCGTGGCCGCCGGCTCCGAGCAGATGGGCGCCTCGATCCGGGAGATCGCGCAGAACGCCGCCGAGGTCTCCCAGGTCGCCGCCCAGGCGGTGGCGGCGGCCGACTCGACCACCGCGACCGTCGCCCGGCTGGGGGAGTCGTCGCTGGAGATCGCCGGCGTGGTCAAGGCGATCACGAGCATCGCCGAGCAGACGAACCTGCTGGCGCTGAACGCGACCATCGAGGCGGCCCGGGCCGGCGAGGCGGGCAAGGGCTTCGCGGTGGTCGCCAACGAGGTCAAGGAGCTGGCGCAGGAGACTGCCCGCGCCACCCAGGACATCACCGCCCGCGTCGAGGCGATCCAGGCCGACACCCGCGGCGCGGTGACCGCGATCGGCGAGATCAGCACGGTGATCGCGCGGATCAACGACTCGCAGGGCACCATCGCCGCCGCGGTGGAGGAGCAGACGGCGACCACCACCGAGATGAACCGCAACGTCGCCGAGGCGGCCGCCTCGGCCGGTCAGATCGCGGAGAGCATCACCGCGGTGGCCTCGGCCAGCACGTCGACCACGCGGGCGATGGGCGACGCGCGGACGGCGATCGACGAGGTGGCGCGCATGGCGTCGTCGCTGCTCACGTCGGTGGCGCACTTCCGCTACTAGAAGGACCCCCCTTCCCCCCACGCCTCGCACGCTCGGCGCGGGCCCCTGAAGAGGGGCCACCTTCCCCCCACGCCTCGCACGCTCGGCGCGGGCCCCTGAAGAGGGGCCACCTTCCCCCCACGCCTCGCACGCTCGGCGCGGGCCCCTGAAGAGGGGCCACCTTCCCCCTCCGCCTCGCAGGCTCGGCGCGGGCCCCTGAAGGGGGCACCGTCCTCAGTGCCTCGCACGCTCGGCGCGGGCCCCTGAAGGGGGGGCACCTTTCCCCCATGCCTCGCACGCTCGGCGCGGGCCCCTGAAGGGGCGCCACCGTTCCCCTCCGCCTCGCACGCTCGGCGCGGGCCCCTGAAGGGGGGCCACCGTCCTCAGTGCCCGGGGCGGCCCTTCCGCGACCGCACCGGCGGCAGGGTCGACCACGGGAAGTCGATCCACCGGTCGGTGCGCTTCCACACGTAGTCGCAGGTCACCACCGAGCGGGGCTTCTCGTAGACGACCGCCGTCCGCACCTCGGCGACGTAACCGGTGCAGAAGTCGCGCACCAGCTCCAGGGTCTTCCCGGTGTCGGCGACGTCGTCGGCGACCAGGACGTTCGCGCCGGTGATGTCGACCTGGTCCAGCGTCGGCGGGAGGACGACGGGGAGGTCCAGCCGCTCGTCGACGCCGGTGTAGAACTCCACGTTCATCACGAAGAGGTTCTTCACGTCCAGCGCGTAGCCCAGCGCGCCGCCGAGGAACAGCCCGCCGCGGGCGATGGACAGGATCAGGTCCGGCTCGAACCCGTCGGCGGCGACCTGCTCGGCCAGCTCGCGGCTGGCGGTGCCGAACAGCTCGTAGGTCAGGGTCTCCCGCTCGTCGCTCACGGCCGCCGATGCTGCCAGGGCGGCCGGGTCTGGGCCCGGCGGGCGGTCGTCGGGCAGGCTGGGCGCATGACGCTGCCTCCCGCCGTCCGCAAGCTGCTGCCGTGGATCGCCGGCTGGGCCGGCCTGCACGCCGGCGTGGCCGTGATCGGCCGCGTGCGGGCTCACCGGACCGACGAGGGCGACGAGTCGACCGCGGGCATCCGCCGCACCCGCACGCACACCGGCTTCGAGCTGCGCCCGCAGAACCCGCAGCTGGCCCGGGTGCGGATCGACCTCGCCATGGCCGGCGGCGAGCTCGACCTCACCGCCCTCGACCCGGTGCCCGGCGGCGTCGACGTCACCGTCGGCGCGCTCATGGCCGGGCTCGCCGTCCGGGTGCGGCCGGACTGGAAGGTCTGGTGGGAGTTCTCCGGCATCGGCGGGGTGGGCGCCGACCCGGGCGTCTCGGTCACCGCCGACGAGCGCGGTGCGGACCTGCGCCTGCACGTGCGCACCGCGTTCGCCGGGGTCGGCGTCGAGGCCGGCTGACCGGGCTCAGCAGAAGCCGGGCGTGCCCTGCCAGGCGATCTCCGCCGGCGGCACGTCGTCGCGCAGCACGGCGCCCTCGATCAGCCCGTAGGGGCGGTCGTCGGCGTGGTAGACGACGTCGGGGTTGTCCAGCCCGTAGGCCGACAGGTCCTGCAGGAAGTGGTGCTTGTTCGGCATCGACAGCCGCACCTCGGCCACCTCGGGGAACGTCTCGAGCACCGCCTCGCCCATCCGGTACAGCGTCTGCTGCAGCGCGAGGGAGTGGGTGGCGGCGAAGGCCTCCAGCAGCGTGCTGCGCACGCCGGCGAAGACGGCGTCGAAGTCCAGCTCGGTGGTGGTGTACCGCCAGCGGGCGGTGACGGCGGTGGCGAGGATCCGGTCGCGGGTCTCGGCCAGCGTCGTGTACCGGTCGCGCGGGAAGCCCCAGAACTCCGAGCCGGTGGTCTTGAGGACGACGAGGTCGGTCAGCCCGGCCAGCACGTGCGCGTCGTCCCCGTCGACGGTGACGACCGCCGTCCGCACCTCGCCGCCGGGACGCCGGAACGCGTGGTCGTGCTCCTGCCCGCCCACTCCGATCCGCTCCCAGCCGTAGGACTCCACCGCCACCCGCGCGCCGCGGATCCACGCGTAGGACCCGGCGAAGTGCCGCGCCAGCCGCAGCCCGAACGCCTCCGGCGAGCCGACGCCGTCGCGGGCGAAGGCGAAGACGGTGTTCTTCTGCGCGTCGGTGGTCAGGATGTGCGCGTTGTCGCCGGCCGTGTGCGCGGCGGCGAAGTCCCCGCGCAGGCTGGAGGAGACGTTGAGGTCGACCAGCGTGTGGCGGGGGCTGCTGCGGTCGACCGCGACCACGCGGACCTCCGCCTTCCCGTACTGGTTCGCTCCGAGGACGATCGCCATGGCCGCACCCTCTCCTGTGCCGGTTTCGCGGATGTTGCACGTGGAACCGGAGTGCGAGAGGCGAGGAAACCTCGCCTCTCGCACTCCGGTCAGGAGCCGCGGTAGGTCGAGTACGCGAACGGCGAGAGCAGCAGCGGCACGTGGTGGTGCTGCGCGGGCTCGGCGACGGTGAAGGTCAGCGTGACCTCCGGCCAGAACGCGGCCACCCCGCGGCCGTCGAACCACTCGCCGACGGCGAAGACCAGCCGGTGGGTGCCGGCGGCGGTCGCCTCCTCGGTCAGCCGGCAGCGGCCGTCGGCGTCGGTGACCCCCTCGGCCAGCAGGTCCTCGCCGGCGTACAGCCGGACGGCGATCCCCGCGGCCGGCCGCCCCGCGACGGCGTCCAGGACGTGCGTGGAGACGCTCATGCCACGAGCTCCCGCACCCGCAGCGCGGTGATCTGCGCCAGCTGCTCGGTGGCCTCGGCCCGCTCGGCCGCCTCGTCGTTGCCCAGCCGGCGGCGCAGCTCGGCCAGCATCTCCTCCGGCGAGCGGCCCGCGGCGCGGATGAGGAAGACGTGCCCGAAGCGCTCCTCGTACTCGCGGTTGCCCTGCAGCAGCGCCGCCCGGGTCTCGTCGTCCGCCCCGCCCATCGACGCCTGCTCGCGCCGGGAGGACTCCGCCTCCTCCGAGGAGCCCTCCACGCGGTCGCCGATCCTCGGGTGCGTGGCCAGCGCCATCGACACCTCGTCCCACGGCAGGGAGCGGGCCACCTCCTCGGCCCGGCGCACCAGCGTGTCGACGTCGGCGTACGGCCGGCCGGCCACGAGCTCGGCGGCGAAGCGGGGTGCGGCGTTGCACGCCCGCAACACCTGGACGGCAGAGTCGGCGGGCCGGTCGTTGAAGTCGTCGAGGCGGGACACGGTGCGAGGATGCCAGCCCGCCGCTGGAGGAGAGGGGCAGTCATGCCTGAGGTGCGTGTGGAGGGACCGGCCGTCGAGCGGGCCGAGGAGGTCCTGACCCCGGAGGCCCTGGCCTTCGTCGCCGACCTGCAGGTGCGGTTCGGCGCGCAGCGCGACGCGCTGCTGGCCGCCCGGGCCACCCGCCGGGCCGAGATCGCCGCCGCCCGGTGGCTGGACTTCCGCCCGGAGACCGCCGACGTCCGCGACGGCGACTGGCGGGTGCCCCCGCCGCCGCCCGGGCTGGTCGACCGGCGGGTGGAGATCACCGGGCCGACCGAGCCGAAGATGGCGGTCAACGCGCTCAACTGCGGCGCCGACGTCTGGCTGGCCGACCTCGAGGACGCCAACACCCCCCACTGGCGCAACGTGGTCACCGGGCAGGTGGTGCTGCGCGACGCCGTCCGCCGGACGCTGTCGTTCACCTCGCCCGAGGGCCGGGAGTACCGGCTGCGCGAGGACGGCGAGCTGCCCACGATCGTGCCCCGCCCCCGCGGCTGGCACCTGCCCGAGCGGCACCTGCTGGTGGACGGGCAGCCCGCGGTCGGCGCCCTGGTCGACGCCGGGCTGTACCTGTTCCACAACGCCGCCGAGCAGCTGGCCCGCGGCAGCGGGCCGTACTTCTACCTGCCCAAGATGGAGGGCCACCTCGAGGCGGCGCTGTGGCGGCTGGTGTTCGACCACGCCGAGCAGGTGCTGGGGCTCCCGGCCGGCTCGATCCGCGCCACGATGCTGATCGAGACCATCCCGGCGGCGTTCGAGATGGAGGAGATGCTGCACGCGCTGGGCAGCCACGCGACCGGCCTGAACGCCGGGCGGTGGGACTACCTGTTCAGCGTCATCAAGGTCTTCCGCGACGCCGGGCCGGAGTTCGTGCTCCCCGACCGCGCCGCGGTGACGATGACCGCGCCGATGATGCGGGCCTACACCGACCAGCTGGTCGCCGTCTGCCACCGCCGCGGGGCCATGGCGATCGGCGGCATGGCCGCGGCGATCCCCAGCCGCAAGGACGCCGAGGCCAACGCCAGGGCGCTGGCCAAGGTCACCGAGGACAAGACCCGCGAGGCCGGCGACGGCTTCGACGGCTCGTGGGTGGCCCACCCCGACCTGGTGCCGGTGTGCCGGAAGGCCTTCGACGCCGTCCTCGGCGACCGGCCCAACCAGCTGGACCGGCAGCGGCCGGAGGTGTCGGTGACCGCCGAGCAACTGCTCGACGTGGCCGGGGTGCCTGGGGAGCGCACCATGGCCGGGCTGCGGGGCAACGTCGAGGTGGCGATCCGCTACCTGGCGGCGTGGCTCGGCGGCAACGGCGCGGTCGGCATCCACGGGCTCATGGAGGACGCCGCGACCGCCGAGATCAGCCGCTCGCAGGTGTGGCAGTGGGTGCGCAACGGCGTCGTCCTCGACACGGGGGAGGCGGTCACCGAGGAGCTGGTGCGCCGGGTGGTGGCCGAGGAGGTGGCCGGGATCGGCGAGCTGCCGCACCTGGACGACGCCCGCCGGCTGTTCGAGCAGGTGGCGCTGGCCGAGGACTTCCCGGACTTCCTGACCCTGCCGGCCTACGAGCTGGTGAGCTGATGCTCGACGAGAGCGTCTACGCCGAGCTCGACCGGCGACTCGCGCCGGTCGACGCCGCCCGGCTGGCCGCCTATCCCGGCGCCCGGCCGGGCCGGCAGCCGGTGCACACCTGCTACGTGCCCGCCGACGCCGTCGCCCCGGGGCTGGCGGCGTCGTGGGGGACCGCGGCGCTGGCCGCCCTCGACGAGCACGGCGAGCCCGACCTCGGCCTGCCCGCCGACCTCGCCGGCGCGGTGTGGCCGCGGGTACGCGCCAAGCTCGCCGCCGATCCGGTCGAGGATCTGCGGATCGACGCCGAGGACGGCTACCGCGGCTCCCCCGACGCGGAGGACGCCGACGTGGTCCGGGCCGCCGAGGCCGTCGCGGCGGATGTCCGCGCCGGCACGGCACCGCGGTCGATCGGCGTCCGGGCCAAGTCGCTCGAGGAGCCGACCCGCCGCCGCGGCGTCCGGACCCTCGACCTCGTGCTCGGCGGCCTGTCGGGCGCCATTCGCGCGCGAATGGCGCCCGTCGTCGTCACGCTGCCCAAGGTCACCGACGTCGAGCAGGTGCGTGCCTTCCTCCCGGTCCTCGACGCGCTGGAGCGGGCGCACGGCCTCGAGGTCGCCCTCGAGCTGCAGGTGGAGACGCCGCAGGCGGTGCTCGGTGCGGACGGCGCGGTGACTCTCGCCCGCATGGTGCACGCGGCCGGCCCGCGGCTGGTGGGCCTGCACTACGGCACCTACGACTACAGCGCCGCGCTCGGCATCGCCGCGGCGCACCAGTCCTCCGACCACCCGGCCGCCGACCTGGCCAAGGACCTCATGCAGGTCGCCGTCGCCGGCACGCGGGCGGTCGCGGTCGACGGCTCCAGCAACGTGCTGCCGCTGGGCGGCCGCGACCAGGTGCACGCCGCCTGGCGCCGACACGCCGGGCTGGTCCGCCGGGCGCTCGAGCGGGGGCTCTACCAGGGCTGGGACCTGCACCCCGCCCAGCTGGTCACCCGCTACGCGGCCACCTACGCCTTCTTCCGGGCGGCGCTGCCGGCGGCCGCAGCCCGGCTGGCGGCCTACCTGGACCGCGTGGACGGCGGCGTGCTCGACGAGCCCGCGACCGCCCGCGCCCTGGCCGGCGTGGTGCTGCGCGGGCTCGACTGCGGCGCGCTGGACGAGGCGGAGGTGGCCGCGGCGACCGGCCGGACGCGTACCGACCTCGACGGGCTGGCCGGGCGCCGGTAGGGCCGCCGCGACGTGGCCGAGCGGGCCGCCGCCGGTTCTGGGATGGTCTGCTGTCAGGGTCGCCACAGGAGCAGCTCATCCCTTCGAGTGGACCCGGGGTTCCGGCGTCCGATAGGAGGGAAGAGAGCGACCTCGCACCTCCTGGTGGCCGCGCCGCCGGAAAGGTGTTCCACAATCGGATGGAGTCGGCCGGATCCCCGGCCCTGGCGTAGTCGAGGAACGGTGTCCGGTACGACGGCGGAGGACCACGCGGCCCACGGCGCTGCGCCGTCGCAGGTGCTCCCGCCGTCCCCCTTCGGCCCGCGGCACGGCGCCGCGCTCGTCGGCTCCGACGACGAGCTCCTCGCCGTCGCGGTGCCGTTCCTCCTGGCCGGCCTGGAGGCCGGCGACCTGACGGTGCTGAACTGCCCGACCGACACGGTCTCCCTCCTCTCCGACGCGCTGGGTGAGCCGGCCCAGGCGGTCGAGGTCGAGCCCCGCGTCAGCCTGCTGGGGGCGCGCGGCCCGGACGCCCTGGCCGCCTTCGAGCCGCTGCTCGGCCGGGCCCAGCAGGGGCCGTCGGGTCGCGTGCGGGTGTTCTGCCAGGTCGCCCACCGGGACGATCCCGAGTTCGGCCGGGAGCGGCAGCGCTTCGAGCAGGCCTTCAACCACCTCGTCGACGGCGCCCCCGTCAGCGCCATCTGTGCCTACGACAGCCGCCGCGTGCCCGCCGAGTGCCTGGCCGGAGCGCGGCTGACCCACCCGCACCTGGTCAGCGGGGAGCTGTGGTCGGAGAACGCCGACTACCGCGACCCGATCGACTACGTCCGCTCCCTGCCGGTGCCCCGCCTCCCGCTGGAGCAGGCCGCGCCGGTGTACGCCATCGACGCCGCCCCCGACCTGCCCACGCTGCGGCACGGCATCGGCGCCGCGCTGGCGCAGGTGGTGGCCGACCGCGACGAGCGGGAGGACCTCCACCTGGCCGCCAGCGAGATCGCGGCCAACGCCTTCCGGCACGGGGGCCGGCCGGTGTCCGCGCGGGTGTGGTGCGACGGGCGGCAGCTGGTCTGCACGATCACCGACGGCGGGCGTGGCTACGACGACCCCTTCGCGGGCTTCCAGCCCGCCCACGGGCGCGACCTCTCCCGCGGCGGCATGGGCCTCTGGCTGGCCCGCAAGCTGTGGGACCACGTCGACCTGCTGCCCGGTCCGGGCGGCCTGACGGTCCGGCTGAGCACCGTCCTGACGTGACCTGACCGTGCTTGACGGCACCGATTCCTCACTGTTGAGGTAAGTCGGTGATCGTGGTGACGGCGGCGGGCGGCGCGACCGGCACCGCCGTCGTCCGGGCGCTGCGGGCCCGCGGGCAGGCCGTCCGCGCGGTCGTCGGGCGCCGCGGACCCCGGCCGGAGCTCACCGACCTGGGCGCCGAGGTGGTCGTCGCCGAGCTCACCCAGCCCCGGCCGTGGGGCGAGATCCTCGAGGGCGCCGGCGCGCTGTACCTCATCTGGCCCAACTTCGACCCGGACGAGGCCGACGGCGCCCGCGCGCTGTTCGCCGAGGCGCGCCGGGCCGGCGTCGCCCGCGTCGTCTACCACTCCGTCCTGCGCCCCCAGGCCCGCGCCATGCCGCACCACGCCGCCAAGGACCGCGCCGAGGAGGCGCTCGACACCGCAGGCGTGCCCTGGCGGGTGCTCCAGCCCTGCGCCTACGCGCAGAACCTCGACGGCGCGCTGGCCGAGGTCGCCGCGACCGGCCGGTTCCGCAGCGCCTGGGGGCTGCGCACGGCGCAGTCGCTGGTCGACCTGCGCGACGTCGCCGAGGCGGCCGCGGTGCTGCTCACCGAGGACGGTCTGGACGGCGGCACCTTCGAGGCGGCCGGCCCGGAGCCGCTGACCGCGCCGCGGCTGGCCCAGCTCATGGCCGGCGCCCTGGGCCGCGACGTCCGGGCGGAGGACGCCGTGCCGCGCGGCGACGTGCCGGCGGCCTACGCCGGCCGGTGCCGGCGGCTGATGTTCGACCACTACCGGGCGCACGGCTTCACCGGGAGCCCCCGGGTGCTCACCGCGCTGCTCGGCCGCCCGCCGCGCACCTACGCCGAGCACCTGGCCGACGTGGGGGCGGCATGAGCGGGCCCGGCGACGCCGTCGACCTGATCCTCGAGCAGTGGCGGCGGGAGCGGCCCGACCTGGACTGCTCGCCGATGGGGGTCATCGGCCGGATCACCCAGCTGCAGCGCGAGGTGCACCTCGCCCAGCGCTCCACCTTCGCGCGGTTCGGGCTGGACGCGCCGTCCTTCGACGTGCTGGCCGCCCTCCGGCGGGCCGGTGCGCCCTACCAGCTCACCCCGACCGCGCTCATGCGCACCGCGCTGGTCACCTCCGGGGCGATCACCCAGCGGCTGGACCGGCTGGAGGAGCGCGGGCTGATCACCCGGGAGCGCAGCGAGAGCGACGGCCGGGCCGTCGTCGTCACGCTCACCGAGGCCGGCGGCGCGGCGCTGGACGCCGCCCTGCCCGACCACCTGGAGACCGAGCGCAAGCTGCTGGCCGGGCTGACCGACGACGAGCAGGTGCAGCTGGCGGCGCTGCTGCGCCGGTTCCTCATCACCCTGGGCCGGGTGCCGCAGCCGCCCTGATCAGTCGGCGGCGGGGACGTCGCCGGGTTCGAGGTCGGGGCGGATCCGCACGAACCGCAGCGGATGGCGGAAGACGCCGGCCTGGAGCGCGGCGTCCGCGCTGACCTCCACGACCACGCTCGGCTCGACGCGGGTGAGCGGCACGCTGAGCCGGCCGCCGCCGAAGTGCCCGGTGCCGATCCGGTCGGGCCAGGGGTGCTGCGGCCCGGCGGGGGTGAGGACGGCGGCCAGCTCGGCGCTCTGCGCCGGTGACAGCGGGCTGGTGCGGCCGACGACGACCAGCTCGCCGTCCCGGTAGCGGCCGGCGACCAGCTGGCTGGGTCGGTCCAGGGGCCCGATGACCCCGCCGGCGACCACCTCGGTGGTCTCCCACGACTTGACCTTCAGCCACTCCCGGCGGCCGGGCGCGTAGCGGGCGCCGGCGCCCTTGGCGACCAGGCCCTCGATCCCGGCGGCGCGGTAGTCGGTGAACCACTGCTGCGCCTCGTCCGGATCGCTCGTCAGCGGCGACAGCTGCAGCGGCGGTGCCCAGCGGGCGGCCAGCTGCTCGAGCTCGGCGCGGCGCTGGCGCAGCGTCCGGCGGCGCCGGTCGGCGCCACCGGCGGCCAGCAGGTCGAAGGCGACGTAGGACGCCGGGGCGGCGGCGACCTGGGCGGCGATCCGGCTGGGCGCGGTGACCATGCGGCGCTGGAGCAGGCCGAAGTCCAGCCGCGAGCCGTTCCAGATCACCACCTCGCCGTCGACCACGGTGCCGGCCGGGATCTGCGCCAGCGCCGCGGCGGCGACGTCGGGGAACCGGTCGGTGAGGTCGCGGCCCTGCTTGGACCACAGCCGCGTGCTGCGCCCGGTGCGGACGACGACCAGCCGGTAGCCGTCCCACTTGGGCTCGTACACGCAGCCGCCCGGGAGCGCCTGCGCCCGCGGGATGCTGCGGGCGGGCTTGGCCAGCTGCACCGCCACCGGCCCGGCGAGGTCGGGTGGCACGTCGGGCAACCCGGGGACGGACAGCGGCACGCCGACCAGCCTGTGGGGTCCTCACGTCGCCCGCAGCGTCCTGAGCTGCCGGTTCACTCCTTCGTGGCAGGTCGCCACGCTCCGCGGCGGCCCCGGTGGGCGGCACGACGCGGGCGGGGAGGTCAAGTCCCGATCCGGTCACGGCCGGGTTGCGGGAGCCGAGGTCAGGTGCCGGCCAGCTGTCCGGTGTGCCGCTCGAAGCGGGAGGCCGAGTGGCCGTCGAGCCCGGTGATCTCCACGGTCGTGCCGCGGCCGGCGTACCGCTGCGTGATCGCGTCGAGGGTGGCCACGGTGGAGGCGTCCCAGATCGAGGCGGCGGAGAGGTCGACGACCACCCGCTCGGGGTCGCCGGCCACGTCGAACTGCTCGACCAGGTCGTTGCTGGAGGCGAAGAACAGCGCGCCGGAGACCCGGTACACGCGGACGCCGTCCTCCAGCGTGCTGGTCACCGTCACCAGGTGCGCGACCCGCCGGGCGAACAGCACGCAGGCCACGAGGACGCCGACGCCCACGCCGATCGCCAGGTTCGAGGTGGCCAGCACGACGGCGACGGTCGACAGCATCACCGCGGTCTCGCTGCGCGGCATGCGGGGCAGGGTGCGCAGGCTGTGCCAGTCGAAGGTGGCGATCGACACGAAGACCATCACCGCGACCAGCGCGGCCATCGGGATGACGGCGACGACGTCGCCCAGCGCCACGACCAGCACCAGGAGCAACGCACCGGCCAGGAAGGTCGACAGCCGGGTGCGGGCACCCGACCGCACGTTGATCATCGTCTGGCCGATCATGGCGCAGCCGCCCATGCCGCCGGTGAACCCGGTGACGATGTTGGCCACCCCCTGGCCCCAGGACTCGCGGGTCTTGTCCGACCGGGTGTCGGTGATGTCGTCGACGAGCTTGGCCGTCATCAGCGACTCCATGAGCCCGACGAAGGCGACGCCGAGGGCGTAGGGCGTGACGACGCGCAGCGTCTCCCAGTCGAGCGGCACGTCGGGCAGCGCGAGGAACGGCAGGCTGTCGGGCAGCGCGCCCTCGTCGCCGACGTCGGGCACCGACCAGCCGGCCGCGACGGTGAGGACGGTCAGCACGATGATCGCGACCAGCGGCGCCGGGACGGCGGTGGTCACCCGCGGCAGCAGGAAGATGATCGCCAGGCCGGCGGCGACCATCGGATAGACCAGCCAGGGGACGCCGACCAGGTGCGGCACCTGCGCGCTGAAGATCAGGATGGCCAGCGCGTTGACGAACCCGACCATGACGCTGCGCGGCACGAACCGCATGAGCCGGGCCACGCCGGCCAGCGCCAGGAGCACCTGGAAGACCCCGCCCAGGACCACGGCCGCGAGCAGGTAGGGCAGCCCGTGGTCGGCGACCAGCGGGGCCACGACCAGCGCGACCGCACCGGTGGCGGCGCTGATCATGGCCGGCCGGCCGCCGGTGAAGGCGATGACCACGGCCATGGTGAACGAGGCGAACAGGCCGACCCGAGGGTCGACGCCGGCGAGGATCGAGAAGCTGATCGCCTCGGGGATCAGCGCGAGCGCCACGACGAGGCCGGCGAGGATCTCCGTGCGGGCCACGCGGGGGGAGAGCCAGGCGGGCCGGGACAGGCGGGGGGCGGAGGGCACGGAACCCCACGTTGCGGGAGCAGCACCCGTTGCGCGGAAGGGCGCGGCGGTGCGTCGTCCGTCACGGCGCGTCCCGGGGGGCGGCGGCATACAGTTGAGATCTCAACTGATCGACGAGGAGTCGCCGCATGTCCCGTCCCGTCCTGCAGGTGGTCGCCGCCAGCACCCGTCCCGGTCGCCGCGGCATCGCCGTCGCCCGCTGGATCGAGCAGCTGGCCCAGGAGCACGGGGGCTTCGACGTCGAGCTCGTCGACCTGGCCGAGGTGGGCCTGCCGGTGCTCGACGAGCCGAACCACCCGCGGCTGCAGCAGTACACCCACCAGCACACCAAGGACTGGAGCGCGACGGTCGCCCGCGCCGACGCGTTCGTCTTCGTGACGCCGGAGTACAACCACTCCTTCCCCGCCGGGCTGAAGAACGCCCTCGACTACCTGCACGCCGAGTGGGCCGACAAGGCCGCCGGGCTGGTCTCCTACGGCGGCGTCTCCGCCGGGCTGCGCGCGGCCGCGGCGCTCAAGCCGGTGCTCGGCGCGCTGCGCATGGTGCCCGCCGTCGAGGCGGTCTCGGTGCCCTTCTTCACCCAGTTCGTCGACGAGGAGGAGCAGTTCGTGCCCAACGCCGAGCTCTCGGCCGGCGGCAAGGCGATGCTCGACGAGCTGCTGCGGCTCACCGGCGCGCTGCGCACCCTCCGCGCCGCGGCCTGACCGCCGCCTCGACCGCGGCCGTCAGCCGCGGTCGAGCAGCAGCAGCGCGTACGCCGCCATCGACGGCCCGTCGGTGAACCGGCCCCCGGCCACCATCGCCCGCAGCTCGGCCTCGGTCACGAACGCCTGCCGCATGTCGGCCTCGGTGACCTCCCGGGCGGTGGGGCCGGGGGCCAGGTCGGTGGCCAGCCAGACGTCGAACTCCTGGGTGGTCAGCCCGGGCGCCATGTCCAGGTGCCCGAGGTGGCGCATCGAGCCGGCGCGGAAGCCGGTCTCCTCGGCCAGCTCGGCGCGGGCCAGCTCCTCGGCCGTGCCACCGGCCCCGGCGCTCCAGGTGCCCTGCGGGAACTCCCAGGCCCGCCGGGCGATGGGGTGCCGGAACTGCTCGACCAGCCAGAAACCGTCGCGCTCGGCGGGCAGCACCAGGGCGAAGTCGGGCTTCTCGACCACCCCGTAGACCCCGGTCGAGCCGTCCTCGCGCTCGACCGCGTCCTCCCGCACCCGGATCCACGGGTTGCGGTACACCTCCCGGCTGCCCGTCGTCCGCACGGTGGCGAGCCTGTCAGACGCGTGGACGATGGACGGTGATGACCGAGCGGAAGCCGCCGGGGGTCTCCTTCGAGACCTGGGTGGACAGCCAGATCACCCGCGCCCGCGAGCGGGGCGACTTCGAGCGCCTCAGCGGGGCGGGCAAGCCGATCGCCGACCTCGACCGCGAGACGACGGCCTACGACTGGGCGCTGGCCAAGGCCCGCCGCGAGGGCGTGGAGACCGCGGCGATGCTCCCACCGGGGCTGCGGCTGCGGCGCGAGCGCGACGAGCTGCCCGAGCGCGCGGCGCGGCTGGAGTCCGCGGACGCCGTCCGGGCGCTGGCCGAGGACTACAACACCCGCGTCCAGGCCTTCTGGCGCACGCCGCAGCCCAGCCGCTGGGCGCCGGTGCCGGGCCTGGCCGACGTCGAGGCGCTGGTGGAGGGCTGGGAGCGGGCCCGGCCGCCGGCGCCGCCGGACCCGCCCGCCCCACCACCCGCGCCGGGGCGCCGGCGCTGGTGGCGCCGGCGCCCCTGACGGGCGGCTCAGGCCGCGCTGGGCACCCGGTCGAGGAAGCCCAGCACCGTGGCGATCCGGCCGTCGCCGTCCACCAGGACGACGTCGGAGCCGACGATCGGCGCCTCCTGCCCCTCCGGGCCGAGGTGCCACGTGAAACGCACCTGGTCGTGGTGGGCGTCGGCCGGCCCGGCCAGCCGGAAGACGAATCCGGGGAACTGCTGCTGGACGGCGGCGATCGTGGCCTCGATGGCGTCCCGGCCACGGGCGTCGGCCAGCGGGTCGGTGTAGCGGGCGTCGGGGCGGAACAGCGCCTCGACCGCGGCGCGGCGGGCGCCGGGGTCGGTCTCGTTCCACGCGGCGAGGTAGCGGTCGGCGAGGTCGGGGCTGGCGGTCACGGGGATCTCCTCCGCGGTCGGGGTGGGCTGACGGCGACCACCGTGTCCGGTCCGCGGACGCCGGTCGATGACCTCGCAGGTAAGCGACAGCCCACTGCCGCCCTGGCTACGTTGCCGCCATGACCGCGACCGCCCCGCCCCCGGTCGGCGCGCTGCTGCGCGACTGGCGGCAGCGCCGCCGGCTCAGCCAGCTCGAGCTCGCCGGCGACGCGGGCGTCTCCGCCCGGCACCTGAGCTTCGTGGAGACGGGGCGGGCCCGGCCGAGCCGGGAGATGGTGCTGCACCTGGCCGAGCAGCTGGACGTGCCGCTGCGCGAGCGCAACCGGCTGCTGCTGGCCGCCGGCTTCGCCCCGCAGTACGGACGGCGGCGCCTGGACAGCCCGGACATGGCCGCCGTCACCCGGGCCCTCGACCTGGTGCTGACCGCGCACGAGCCGTTCCCGGCGCTGGTGGTCGACCGGTCGTGGGAGCTGGTGATGGCCAACCGGGGCATCGACCTGTTCACCGCGGGGGTGGCCCCGCGGCTGCTGGAGCCGCCGGTCAACGTGCTGCGGCTGAGCCTCTCCCCGGAGGGGCTGGCCCCGCGGATCCTGAACCTGCCGCAGTGGCGGGCGCACGTGCTGCACCGGCTGGGCCGCGAGGCCGAGCTGACCGGCGACCCGGCGCTGGCCGCGCTGCACCGGGAGCTGCGGGCGCTGCCCGGCGGCACCGACCGCTCGGTGCCCGACGGCATCGCCGTGCCCCTGCGGGTCCGCGCCGGGGACGACGCGCTGTCCTTCCTCAGCACGGTGACCACGTTCGGCACCGCGGTCGACCTCACCGCGGCGGAGCTGTCGGTCGAGGCGTTCCTGCCCGCCGACGCCGCCACCGCCCGCTGGCTGGCCGCGCGTTCGCCCGCAGCGGATCCAGGCCTGCCGGCGCCGCAGCCGGGTAGATGAGGGCCACCCGACCCGAGGAGGACCCATGACCGAGGTTCCCGGCACCGACCGCGACCAGGCCCGGGAGAACGCCCTGAGCGAGGTCCCGATCACCCCGGAGGGGATCGAGCCGGACGACGACCACTCCGGCGACGAGGGCGCCACCGGCGACGACGTGAAGCCGACGCCGGGCAGCACCGAGCCGCTGCCCTGACCGGCGCGCGCGCCGGGAGACGACCGGAACGGCCCGGTTCCCTGCCAAGGTGACCGGGTGGACGTCTTCGCGGCGATCGCCGACGAACGCCGGGGCCTGGCCGAGCTGGTGTCGGGCCTGACCGGCGAGCAGCTCGCGACGCAGAGCCTGTGCAGCGCGTGGACGGTGCACGACGTCGTCGCGCACCTCGTCGTGCCCCTGCAGGTGAGCATGCCGCGGTTCGCGCTGGCCATGCTGCGCAGCCGCGGGGACTTCGACCGGGCCAACGTCCGGCTGACCCGCGAGCAGGCCCGCCGGCCGGTCGGTGAGCTGGTCGGGGTGCTGCGGCAGCGGGCCGGCTCCCGGTTCACCCCGCCCGGGGCGGGGCCCGAGGCGCCCCTGACCGACCTCCTCGTCCACGGCCTGGACATCCGCTGGCCCCTCGACATCCCGCGGGACGTCCCCGAGGAGCGGCTGCGCACGTCCCTGACGGCCCTGGCCACGACCGGGGCCGGCGGGATCGTCCGCCGCGGCGCGCTGGACGGGCTGCGCTTCGAGGCCGACGACCTCGACTGGGCCTCCGGCGACGGCCCCGTCGTGCGCGGGCCCGCCGAGGCGCTCCTGCTCGCCATGACCGGCCGCTCCGCCGCGCTCGCCGCCCTCGCCGGCGACGGCGTGCCGGCGCTCAGCGGCCGGCCGGCCTGACGGGGGCCGCCCGATGGCCCACGACGCCGTGCTCGCCGACCGCGTCCGCGCCGCCCTCGCCGGGGAGGACGACGTCCGGGAGGTGCGGATGTTCGGCGGCCTGGCCTTCATGGTCCGCGGCGAGATGGTGACCTGCGTGTCGGTCGGCGGGGGCGCCCTGCTCGTGCGGGTGTCCCCCGACCGCGACGCCGAGTACCTGGCACGGCCCGGGGCCGGCCGGGCCGAGATGGGCAGGGGCCGGTCGATGGGCGAGGGGTGGATCGCCGTCGACGAGGAGGCGGTCGCCGAGGACGGGGGCCTGCGGTCCTGGCTCGACGCCGCCCTGGAGCGCCGCGCCGGGCGCTGACCCGGCGCGGCGC
>NZ_JBJGZW010000038.1:0-36392 GCF_054050695.1 Blastococcus sp. SYSU D00820 | reverse complement strand
TTACGGCGGCCATGGCGAGAGGGAAACGCCCGGTCTCATTCCGAACCCGGAAGCTAAGCCTCTCAGCGCCGATGGTACTGCCCTGGAGACGGGGTGGGAGAGTAGGACGCCGCCGGACAACCATTCCAGGAACGGGGGTCAGAGCCTTTGGCTCTGGCCCCCGTTTCTGCGTTGTCCGGGCTTCGCCAGCCGCCGTCCCGAACCGCCGTTTCTCATCCGCACGGCACTCGACGAGTGCCGTGCCCGTTCAGAGGTACCCACAGCGCATGACTGCACCACGTCGAGGAAACGGTGGCCCGGGCGGGCGCACCCCCCGGAATGCCGGCGGAAGCGGGCGCCCACGCGGCGGCGCGCCGACCGGTGGCAACCGCGGCGGTGGAGCCGGCGCGCCCCGCGGTGGCCGCCCCTTCCGCCCCGAGCAGGACCGTGACCGCGACGACCGCCGGGATGGCGGACCGCGGGACGGCGCCCGCGGTGGCCGTCCGTCGACCGGTCGGTCCGGCGGCGACCGGCCGCAGTGGCGGGACCGCTCCGCCGGCGACCGGCCGGGCGGGGACCGCAGCGGCTGGGGCGACCGCCCCTCCGGCGACCGTCCGCAGTGGCGTGACCGCCCTCAGCGTTCCGGCAGTGACGGAACGGAGCGCGGCGACTGGCGCGAGCGCCGTCCCGATGCCGGGCGGTCGGGGGGAGGTCGTCCCCAGCGGCCCGCCGGCGCGCGCGGTGGGCGCCCCGATCGGCCGGAGAGCGGTGACCGGCCGCAGTGGCGGGACCGTCCGGAGCGTTCCGCCGGTGACCGGCCCGCGCGCGGGGAGTGGCGCGAGCGTCGTCCGGGGAACGACCGGTCGACCGGTGACCGACCCCAGCGATTCGGCGGCGACCGTCCGCAGCGTCCGGCGGGTGACCGTCCGCAGCGCGGTGACTGGCGCGACCGGCGTCCCGACGGCGACCGCCCGACCGGCGACCGCCCGCAGTGGCGGGACCGGCCGCAGCGCCCTGCCGGCGACCGTCCGCAGCGTCCTGCCGACGACCGCCCGCAGTGGCGGGACCGGCCGCAGCGCCCTGCCGGGGACCGTCCGCAGGGCTTCCGCGGCGACCGTCCGCAGCGCCCCTCGGGCAACCGTCCGCAGCGCGGTGACTGGCGCGAGCGGCGTCCTGACGGTGACCGCCCGACGGATGACCGCCCGACGGGGGACCGCCCGCAGTGGCGGGACCGCCCGCAGCGTCCTGCCTCCGACCGGCCGCAGGGCGGCGACTGGCGGGAGCGCCGGCCGCAGGGCGACCGGCCGTCGCGTCCGTCGTCGGGTGCGGGGAACTGGCGCGAACGCCGGCCCGAGCGCGACGCGCGGCCCCGCCGTGACGACCGCACGCCGCCGGTGCCGGCCGGGCCCGAGATCCCGGAGTGGGCCGACCCGCGCGAACTGGACCCCGCCATCCGCGCCGCTCTGCGGGGGCTGGACAAGCGCAACGCCGAGAAGGTCGCCGGGCACCTGGTCGTCGCGGGCACGCTCGTCGAGGAGCAGCCCGAGGAGGCGCTGGTCCACGCCCGCGCCGCCCGCGACCGTGCGTCGCGCATCGCGGTGGTCCGCGAGGCGGTCGGAGTGGCTGCCTATCACGCGGGCGACTACGCCGAGGCCGCCCGTGAGCTGCGGGCCTACCGGCGCATGAGCGGGGACGAGGGCTACCGCGCCGTCCTGGCCGACTGCGAGCGCGCCCTCGGGCGCCCCGAGGTGGCCCTGCGCCTGGTGCGCGAGGCGCTGGCCGACTCTCCCGACGCCGACGAGACCACCGAGCTGCAGCTGGTCGAGGCCGGCGCGCGGCAGGACCTGGGCGAGGTGGCCGCCGCCCGCGTGGTGCTCGAGGACGCGCTGGGCGGGCGCCCGACGCCCGAGACCGTCGACATCGAGGACGACCGCGTCCGCCGGCTGGCCAGCGCCTACGCCGACCTGCTCGCCGCGTCCGGCGACGAGCAGGCGGCCGAGCGCTGGGCGGAGCTCGTCGCCGACGCCGAGGACGACGTCGAGTTCGCCGAGACCGAGATCGAGGAGGACGAGTCGCTCGACGAGGCGCCGCTCGCCGACGCCGCCGGCGCCCCGGCTCCGGCGGACGCGGAACCGGTCGGGGACGACGACGTGGCCGAGGACGCCCTGGAGGAGGACGAGTTCGGTCCGGTGTCCCAGGCCGACATCGAGGCCGAGGTCGCCGAGCTGCTGGGCGAGACCGACGCCGACGAGGACGACGCCCACCAGGACGACGCACACCAGGACGACGGCCCGGAGCACTGACCCCCGACAGGAGGGGACCGGCCGTCCACATCCGGGCGGCCGGTCCACAACTCCCTCCGCGGCCTGCCCGCGCCCGGCCACGGCATACAGGCTGCCGTCATGAGCGTGGCTGTGATCGACCGGAACGACGTGGTGCTCCGGGGGCGGATGTCCGCCCCCGCGGAGCTGCGTGAGCTGCCCAGCGGCGACGTGCTGGTGACCTTCCGGCTGGTGGTGCGCCGACCGGAGCCCCGGGCGCGGGGCCAGTCGGTGGACGTGCTGACCTGCGTCACCTACGACCGGGCGCTGCAGCGACGGATCGCCGCCTGGGAGGCCGGTGACGTCGTCGAGGTGGAGGGCGCCCTCCAGCGCCGGTTCTGGCGGACGCCGACCGGTACCGCGTCGGTCTGCGAGGTGAACTGCCGCCGCGGGCGCAAGGTCCCCAAGGCGGGCCGGACCGCGGCGGCGGCGGGATGACCGGTCGGCCGCGGGCCGCCCGCGGCTCAGCCGGCGTGCGGGCGGAAGACCAGCCCGGTCCGTGGCTTGGGCACGAACAGCGTCGACTTCCGCGGCATGCGGGCCCCTGCCCGGGCCACCGCGGCCACGTCGGCGGGGGAGGGCGCGCGCAGCAGCACCGCCAGCCCGCGCCGCGCGGCGGCGGTGCGCAGCGCCTCGGGCACGTCGTGGGCCACCAGCACGCCCTCGGTGTCGTCGGGGCGCTGCCACAGGCTCTGGAAGAGCCCGTGGTGGGCCAGCACGACGTCCAGCGCGCGCCACGCGGCCGGCGCCTCCGCGGGCACCGCCGCGCGAACCTTCTTCCCCGGCTCGTCCAGGCGCACCAGCCGCTCGCCGTCGCTCACCAGCAGTCCCCGCTCGGCCGGGTCCCGGCGCCAGCGGTCGACGGCGGCAGCCAGGCCGTCCTCCCCGCCGTTCCCGGGCGCGGGCAGCTCGGTGACGCGGAAGCCGGCCGCCGCGGCCGCCACGGCGGAGGCGAGGTCGAGGTCCGGCACCACCCGATGGATGGGCTCCACGCGCAGCCCGCCGGGGCCCATCGGCGTGAGGAGGGCCAGCACCGACGGCTGGGGCTCGGCCGGGCCGACGGCGCGCGCGTGCGCCTGGGCGGCGGCGAACCGGTGGTGGCCGTCGGCGATGACCGCACCGGTGCCGGCGAGGGCGTCGGCCACCGCGTCGAGCAGGGCGGGAGCGGTCACCCGCCACAGGCGGTGGGTGACGCCGTCGGCGTCGGCGAGCTCCATGGCCGGGTCGCCCTGCTGGGCGGCGGCGGTCAGCCCGGGCACGGACGGATGCGGGTCGTGAGCCAGGACGATGGGTTCGAGGTCGGTCTCGGTGGCGGCCAGCAGCGCCCGGCGCCCCTCGACCGCGACGGGGAAGGTGTCCTCGTGCGGCAGCACCGCGCGGGATCCGGGCGTCGGCAGCGCGACGGCAGCCAGCCAGCCCACCGTCGCCGGTGTGCCGTCGGCGGGGCGCAGCTCGTAGACCCACATCGCCGGTTCCGCATCGCGCTCGAGGACGCCGGCCTCCTGCCAGGCCGCGAGCGTCTCCGCCGCGTGCCGCGTCACCCGCAGCAGCCGGCTACCCGGGTCGGCGGGCACCGTCGCGGCCTCGGGCAGGATCAGCCGGACGACGTTGTGCGGATCGGCGGCGGCCATCCGCTCCCGGGCCTGCGGCGTCACCAGGTCGTAGGCTGGCGAGCTGACCCGGGCCAGCGCGCCGGGGTCCCGGCGCCGGTAGAGCAGGGCCCGGAACGGCCGGACCTCGAGTCCTGCTCGGACGGGGTCCGGGGAGTCCGCAGGCGTCGAGGGCACGACCTGGATCGTAGGAGCGCCCGGCCCCGGGGTGCGCCCCGGACGGAGGAGGCCGACGTGCCCGAGTCAGGCACCCCGGAGGGCGGCGTCTACGAGTGGTACCAGCGCGGCCTGCACCTGCTCGCCAGCGGTGACCCGGCCGCCGCGGCGACCCTGCTGGAGCGCTGCGTGCAGGCCGAACCCGCGTCCCGCAGCGTCCGGGAGGCCCTGGCCCGCGCCCAGTACGACGCCGGCCGGTACCGGGAGGCCATCGACAGCTTCCGGGAGCTGATCGCGGGAAACCCGACCGACGACTACGCGCAGTTCGGCCTCGGGCTGTCCGCCAGCCGGGCCGGCGAGCTGGAGCTGGCCGCCGAGCACCTGGCGCTGGCGGTGGCCATGCGCCCCGACCTCAGCCACTACGCGCGGGCGCTGCGCGGCGTCCGCGCCCGCCGCACGGGGGAGATCCGATGACCGCACCGACACCGCCCGGGGACGCCGACCGTCCCGCCCTCGCCGCCGGCCTGGCCGAGCCGCCGACCGCGGCCTACGACGTCGCCCTGCTCGACCTCGACGGTGTCGTCTACGTCGGCCCCGACGCCGTCCCGGGGGTGCCGGAGGCGCTGGCAACCGCCCGCTCCTCGGGCATGCGCCTGGGCTTCGTGACCAACAACGCCGCCCGCACCCCGGAGGACGTCGCCGCCCACCTCACCGCGCTGGGCGTGCCGGCCGGTCCGGACGACGTGATCACCAGCTCCCAGGCCGCGGCGACGGTCGTGGCCCAGCGGTTCGGCGCCGGCGCCCGGGTCCTGCCGGTCGGCGGGCCGGGCGTGGCGGTGGCGCTGCGGGCCGCCGGACTGACCGTCGTCGAGCGCGCCGAGGACGTCCCGGTCGCCGTCGTCCAGGGCTACGGCCGCGACGTCGGCTGGACCCAGCTGGCCGAGGCGGTGGTGGCGGTGCGCGCCGGCGCCCGGCACGTGGCCACCAACACCGACGCCACGATCCCCTCGCCGCGCGGGCCGCTGCCCGGCAACGGCGCGCTGGTCGGCGTCGTCGCCGCGGTCACCGGGCAGGAGCCGGCGGTCACCGGCAAGCCCGACCCGGCGATGCACGCCGAGTGCGTGCGGCGCACCGGCGCGCGCCGGCCGCTGGTCGTCGGAGACCGGCTGGACACCGACGTCGAGGGCGGCCGCCGCGCGGGTGCGGCGAGCCTGCTGGTGTTCACCGGCGTCACCGATCCGGCGACCCTGCTCGCCGCCGGACCTCAGCGGCGCCCCGAGCTGATCGCCGGCGACGTCACCGGCCTGCTGCACGCCCATCCGGCGGTGCGCCCCGACGGCCCTGCCTGGCGTTGCGGCGCCTGGAGCGCGGTCCCCGGCGGCGCCGGGGAACTGGTGCTCCGCGCCGAGGGCGCCGCGGACGGCGACGACGGCTGGAACGGCCTGCGTGCCCTGTGCGTCGCGCACTGGGGCCGGCTGCCCGGCCACGGGGCTCCGGCCCGCGTCACCGGCGACGGCGACGCCGCGGTGGCGGCACTCCGCCGGTGGGGCCTGAGCGGCGACTGAGCCGGCGGCGGCCGACGCGGCCGGCGGATCAGAGCAGGGAGCGCAGCCGGAGCATGTCGCGCAGCCCCGCCTCGAGCTTCACCCGGCCCGACGCCCAGGCCGGCCCGAACGAGAGCTTCCCGTCGGTGAGCGCGAGGAGGTCGTCGCTGGTCATGGTGAGCCGGATGTCGGCCTTGGGCGCTCCGGGCACGTCGTCCTCGTCGTGCAGATCGCGCACCGAGCCGCCGGCCAGCCGGCCGCGAACGATGCGCCCCAGGTCGGTCAGCCGGCACGACAGCGTGCGGTCCAGGCCCTGGGCCGCCGGCTTGGCCGCCAGGTCGCCCATGATCCCCTGCAGGGCGGTCAGGCACTGCTCCATCGTCGCCACGCGGGCGGTCCTCCGTCTCGACGTCCTCGGCCGCGGGGTCCTCGCCCCGCACCGGGCGGGAACGGTAGCGCCCGCTGCAGCCCCCGGTGCCCGTCGTCCCCGGCCGGTAACCTCGCCAGGCGGGGAGCCGCCGGTCGCCCGGCCCGCGTTCCCACCCCCGCACCGAACGCCGATCCCGGAGAGCGAGCGCCATGTCCGAGTCCGACCGGCCCCGCCCGGTCCCGGCCCCGCCGCGGCCCGGCCCCCCGGCCGGGAGCCCGGCCCAGCCGGACTACGCGGACCTGGACCAGCGCCCGGTGACCGAGCACGTCGCGGTCTTCGAGGCCGAGCACGCCCGGCTCGAGCGCGAGCTGCGCACGATCGACCAGGTCTGATGGTCCGCCGCAGCCGGCTCGACGCCGAGCTCGTGCGGCGCGGCCTGGCCCGCTCCCGCGAGCACGCCGTGGCGCTCATCGCCGAGGGGCGCGTCGCGATCTCCGGGCGCGCGGCGACCAAGCCGGCCACCGGGGTCGACGCCGGCACCCCGCTGGTGGTCCGCACCGACCCCGACGAGCCCAGCTGGGTCTCCCGCGGGGCGCACAAGCTGATCGGCGCCCTCGACGCCTTCCCGGTGCCGGTCGAGGGCCGGCGAGCCCTCGACGCGGGCGCCTCCACCGGCGGCTTCACGGAGGTGCTGCTGCGCCGCGGCGCCCGCGAGGTCGTGGCCGTCGACGTCGGGTACGGCGAGCTGGCCTGGTCGCTGCGCACGGACGAGCGGGTCACCGTGCTGGAGCGCACCAACGTCCGCACGCTCACGCCCGAGCAGATCCAGGGCCCCGTCGACCTCGTCGTCGCCGACCTGTCGTTCATCTCCCTGCGGCTGGTGCTGCCGGCCCTCACCGCCTGCGCCCGCCCGGAGGCCGACCTCCTGCCGATGGTCAAGCCGCAGTTCGAGGTCGGCCGCGAGCGCCTGGGCTCCGGCGGGGTGGTGCGCGATCCCGAGCACCGCGTGGCCGCGGTGCTCGAGGTGGCCGGCGCCGCCGCGGAGCTGGGCTGGGGAACGGCCGGTGTGGTCGCCAGCCCGCTGCCCGGCCCCGCGGGCAACGTGGAGTTCTTCCTGTGGCTGCGCCGCGACGCCGGCCCCCCGCAGGAGGACGACGTCCGCCGCGCCGTGGCCGAGGGCCCCTCCGGCAGGCCGTCCGCCCCGGCCCCGACCACGGCACCGACCGCGCCACCGACCGCACCGCCCATCACGCCACCCACCGCGGCCCCGAGCACGCCACCGGCCACCAGCAGCGAGGAGAGCCCGTGACCGAGTCCAGCCCGAGCGGGTGGATGGCCGGCGGCAGCCGGCACGTCCTGCTCGCCGTCCACACCGGCCGCGCGGACATCGTCGAGCTGGCCCGCCGCTCGGCCGCCCGGCTGGCGGCCGGCGGCATGACCGTCCGGCTGCTGGAGGAGGAGGCGCCCGACCTCGGCATCGAGGGCGCCGACGTGGTGGCGGCCGATGCCGAGGCCGCCCGCGGCGCGGAGATCGTCATGGTCTTCGGCGGTGACGGCACCTTCCTGCGCGCCGCCGAGCTCGCCCGCTACAGCCACGCCGCCCTCATGGGCGTCAACCTCGGCCGGGTCGGTTTCCTCGCCGAGACCGAGCCGGAGGCGGTCGAGGAGACCCTCGCCGCCATCGAGCGCTGCGAGTACTCGGTGGAGAAGCGGCTGGCCGTCGAGGTCGACGTGCTCGACAGCACCGGTGCCGTCGTCGGCGGCACGTGGGCGCTCAACGAGGTGTCGGTGGAGAAGGCCGAGCGCCAGCGGGTGCTCGACGTCGTCATCGCCATCGACGGCCGCCCCCTGACCAGTTTCGGCTGCGACGGCGTGCTGTTCAGCACCCCGACGGGGTCCACCGCCTACGCGTTCTCCGCCGGTGGCCCGGTGGTCTGGCCCGACGTCGAGGCGCTGCTGCTGGTGCCCACGAACGCCCACGCACTGTTCTCCCGTCCGCTGGTCACCTCGCCGGACTCGGTGCTCACCGTGGCGATCCCGCCCGACGGCAACCGCGCCCGCGTCTCCGCCGACGGCCGGCGCACCATCGACGTGCCCGCCGGCGGCCGGGTGGAGGTGCGCCGGGCGGCCCGCCCGGTGCGCATCGCCCGCGTGCACACCACCACCTTCGGCGACCGCCTGGTGGCCAAGTTCGGCCTGCCGGTGCGTGGCTTCCGCGACGCGCGCACCCACGACCCGGGCCACGAGTTCACCACCGGCCGGAACGTGCTCACCCGTGACGTCGTGACCGGAGAGGGGGCAGCCGGTGGCTCCGCGGACCCCCACGCGTGACCGCTCCGCCGGCCGGGCCCGCGCCGCGGCCCCGGCGCCGGAGCAGGCCGTCGAGCCCGATCCCGGGGCTGCCGCGTCCGGCGGGGCGCCGGAGGCCGGCCGCCTGGGCCGGCTCACCGAGTTCCGGATACGGGGCCTGGGCGCCATCGACGACGTCACGCTGGAGCTCGGCCCGGGCCTGACCGTGGTCACCGGTGAGACCGGTGCCGGCAAGACGATGGTCGTGACCGGCCTGACCCTGCTCTTCGGCGGCCGTGCCGACCCCGGGCGGGTGCGGGCCAACGGGCGGGCCGGCGTCGAGGGCCGGCTGGCGCTCCCGGCCGACTCGCCGGTGTGGGAGCGGGCGGCCGACGCCGGCGCCGACCCCGACGACGACGGCAGCCTCATCCTCGCCCGCACGATCAGCGCCGAGGGCCGCTCGCGCGCCCACCTCGGCGGCCGCAGCGTGCCCGTCGGCGTGGTCGCCGAGCTGGCCGAGGGACTGCTGGCGGTGCACGGGCAGAGCGACCAGCTGCGGCTGTCCCGCCCGGCCGAGCAGCGCCGCGCCCTGGACCGCTACGCCGGGCCGGCGCACCTGGAGCTGCTCGACCGGTACCGCGAGGCCTACGCCCGGTGGCGGGAGCTCGTCGCCGACCTCGAGCGCCGCCGCGGTCAGGCGCGGGAGCTGGCACAGGCCGCAGACGTCCTCCGGCACGGGCTGGAGGAGATCGACGCCGTCGCGCCGCAGCCGGGTGAGGACGAGGAGCTCGACACCCAGGCCCGCCGGCTCAGCGACGCCGACGCCCTCCGCGGGGCCGCCGACGAGGCCCGGCTGGCGCTGGTCGGCGACGTGACCGGTGACCTCGGCGGCGAGGGCCTGCCGCAGGACGCCGCCGCCGCGCTGGCCACCGCCGAGCGGGCGCTGGCGGCCTCCAACGACCCGACCCTCGTGCTGCTGGCCCAGGAC
This sequence comes from Blastococcus sp. SYSU D00820, assembly GCF_054050695.1. NCBI lineage: Bacteria > Bacillati > Actinomycetota > Actinomycetes > Geodermatophilales > Geodermatophilaceae > Blastococcus > Blastococcus sp. SYSU D00820. Next base: position 27,135 of record NZ_JBJGZW010000038.1, on the reverse strand, counting down.
CTCGCCGACGCCGTCGCGGTCGTCTCCGACGTCGCCGGGCAGCTGGCCGGCTACGTCGCCGACCTCGACGCCGACCCCGCCCGGCTGGCCGAGGTGCTCGACCGGCGCGCGGCGATCACCGCCCTGGTCCGCAAGTACGCCGACCCCGGGGCCGGGGCCGCCGGCGTGCTGGCCTGGGCCGAGGACGCCCGCGCCCGGCTGGCCGAGCTCGACGTCTCCGACGAGGCGCTCGAGGCGCTGGCCGCCGCCCGGGACACCGCCCGCGCCGAGGTCGACGAGCTCGGCGCCCGGGTGTCGGCCGGCCGGCGGTCCGCGGCCGACGGCTTCGCCGCCGAGGTCGGCCGCGAGCTCGCCGGCCTGGCCATGAAGAGCGCGCGGGTCTCCTTCTCCATCGAGACCGACCCCGACGCGCCCGGGCCCGAGGGCCTCGACGAGGTGGCGCTGCTGATGTCGGCGCACCCCGGCGCGCCGCCCCGGCCGGTGCACCGCGGCGCGTCCGGCGGTGAGCTCTCCCGGGTGATGCTCGCCATCGAGGTGGTCTTCGCCGGGGCCGACCCGGTGCCCGTCATGGTGTTCGACGAGGTCGACGCCGGCGTCGGTGGGCAGGCCGCGGGGGAGATCGGCCGGCGGCTGGCGCGGCTGGCCCGCGACCACCAGGTCGTCGTGGTCACGCACCTGGCGCAGGTCGCCGCGTTCGCCGACACCCACGTGGTGGTGGACAAGTCCCCGGACACGAGCAACGGGGTCACCGCCACCGACATCCGCGCCGTCCACGGCGAGGACCGGGTGCGCGAGCTGGCCCGCATGCTGTCCGGCCTCGCCGACAGCGACACCGGCCAGGCGCACGCCCGCGAGCTGCTCGCGGTGGCCGCCGAGGCCCGCGGCTGACCGGGCCGCGCACGGAAGGGACGCCCGACCGGGCGAGGGGAGGAGTGGCGGCGGGACAGCCGGGGTAGGCGTCGATCGTGCGCAACCGATGCCGGGGCACCGACGCCCTCCGCCCGCTGTCCGCCCCGCTCCCGGAGCGGGCTCGGTGAGCTGCTTCTCCTCCGCCGACGAGTCGGCGCACTACGGCTTCTCCGTCTGCATGCTGCTGCAGCACTACCGCGAGCAGCTCGGCTGGGAGCGCGACGGCGTCGTCGAGCTCGGCACCGGTGACGCCACCGCGATCGCCGACGTGGTGCAGGGCCTGCCCGGGCTGCGGGTGCGCAGCTTCGACATCAGCGCCTACTCGGTGGAGCGGGCCCGCGAGAACATCGCCGCCCGCGGCGTGAGCGACCGCTACACCGTGGAGCTCGGCGACTTCTTCGACGGCGCGGACTCCTCGGGGTCGGTCGCGGCGCGCACCGCCATCGCCAACCCGCCCTACATCCCCGCGCCCGACCGCGACATCCTCATGCCCGAGCTCTGGGGCGGGGTGTACGGCAACGACCTGTCGCTGGCGCTGCTCAAGGCCGGATACGAGAACGTGCTGGTCGCCGTCCCCAGCTACTCCGACCCCGTCACCACCATCGGCACCGCCGCCGACCTCGGGTACCGGGTGGCCAACTTCCTCGCCATGGGCCTGGACTACGGCCCCTACAGCGCCGAGCCCAAGGTCGCCGAGCACATCCGCCGCCTCTGCGCCGAGGGCCGCGGCTGGGCCGGCGAGGCCGAGTACATGGTCGCCGTCGCGCTGTTCACCCAGAACCCCGACATCCCCGGCGACCGCTGCGACCAGTTGCTGCGGGCGCTGCAGGTCGCCTGACGCGTCGGCTCAGCCGGTCGTCGCGCAGACGCCGCGGTCGCAGGCGCTGCCGACGTCCACCCGGGTCACCGTCCACGGGCCGTCGGCGTCGGGCGGAGCGTGGTTGACCAGGGCGGTCAGCGACAGGTCGAGCACCGGGACGGCGCTGCCGGGGGCGGCGGGTGGGAGGATGACGAACGCCGTCGCCCGGCCCTCCCCGCCGCCGGCCGGGGCGAGCACCGAGAACCGGTCGGCGGCCGGGCGCGTCGTCCCGTCCTGGCAGTAGCGCACGCCGGGTGCCGAGGAGCCGACGTGGACACCGACCTCGCTGCCGTCGGCGGCCGTGGCCGCGACGGTGGCCGCCAGGCCGGCCTGCGCGCCGGAGCCGGTGGTGCGCAGCACCACCTCCACGGGCACGTAGCGGGCGTCGGCCGGCACGGCGCAGTCCCCGCCGAACGACGGGCCCAGCGGCGGCAGGCCCTGCTCCACCGACAGCACCGTCACCGTGACCTCACCGGTGTAGCCGGGGTACTCGGCGGCGTCGGACAGCGCCGCCCGCAGCACGACGGCCGGCGCCGCCGGGGGCGCGGTGGAGGGGGACGGTGCGGCGGCCGGCGGCGGGGTGCCGGCAGCGTCGTCGTCGGCGACCGGCCAGCCGCAACCGGCGGTGAGGAGCGCGACGGCGGCTGCGGACGCGACCAGGACGGCACGGCGGGGCGACGGCACGCGCCCACCCTGGCAGACCGCCCGGCCCACCGGCACCGACCGGTGCCGGAACGGCGCGTCAGCGGCGCTTGGCGTACCCGGCCAGGCCGAACTGCAGCAGCGCCAGCCCGCGCTCGCCGCGGGCCCGCAGCTCCGCCGACAGCGCCGGGCCGGTGATCCCGGCGAGCACCCGGTCGCGGGCCAGCTCGAGCAGCCCCGCGTACAGCCCGAGGACGGCGTGCGCGGTGAGCCACGGCTCCAGCTGCCCCGGGTGCGCACCGGTCTCCTCGGCGATCAGCCCGGCCAGCGCGTCGGTGAGCTCGCCGATGATCTCCCGCTCGCGCACCTGCAGCGTCCGGCTGCCGCGGATGACCTGCGCCATCTCCGCGACCCCCCGGGCCGCCTCGGGCGAGCCCAGCCCGCTCATCGCCGCGACGACGAAGCTGCCCGCCGCCGCGGACACCGACTCCCCGGCCGGCCGGGTGCGGACGGCGTCCAGCAGCGCCGCCCGCATCGGCGGGTCGGCCTCGAAGACCAGCCCCTCCTTGACCGGGAAGTGGTTGAACACCGTCTTCTCGACCACGCCGGCGCGCTGGGCGATCTCCACCACGCTGACCGCGTCGAACCCGCGCTCGGCGAACAGCTCGGCGGCGGCGTCGACGATCCGCGCCCGCGTCTGCTGCCGGCGCCGCTCGCGCAGCCCCGGGCCGCGCAGCGCCCGCCGGCCGCGCCGCGGCCGGGCGTCGGACTCGTCCTCCGGCGGCGCCGGCACGGCGGTGCCCGGGGGCACGGGGCGCTCGTCCTCGGCCGGCGCCGCCGCGCCTGCGGACTCCGCCGGCCCGCCGGGCGCGGCGGGCGGCTCGGGCGGGTTCCCGTGCAGGTCGTCGCGGAGGTCCTCCGTCACGACCGGCACCGACGAACCTGCTGCTGGAACCCCGGGAGTCACGGGCGCAACGCTAGACAGCGCGATCGGCGGTCCCGGCGGGGCGACGGGGACGGCCGCCGCCCGCGTGTCGCCCTGCCGTGGTGTCGGACACGCTGCGTGACCGACAGGTCGCAGGTGCGCGTCGGAGGGCGGCGGCTCGGGACCTGCGTGGCAGAGTGCGGGCCATGCGCATCGGCACTCTGCGACGGAGCCGGGGCCAGGACCAGTCCTCGGGCGTGACCGGCACCGTCCGGCTCGACCGCCGGACCAAGAACCTCACCAAGCGTCTGCGGCCCGGCGACATCGCCGTCATCGACCACGTCGACATCGACCGGGTCAGCGCCGACTCGCTGGTCGCCGCCCGCGTCGCCGCGGTGGTCAACGCCGCGCCGAGCATCTCCGGCCGGTACCCCAACCTCGGGCCGGGGATCATCACCGAGGCCGGCATCCCGCTGCTCGACGCCGTCGGCAAGGAGGTGTTCGCCGCCGTCAAGGAGGGCCAGCAGGTCCGGCTGGACGGCGACACCCTCTACCTCGCCGACGGCACCGCGGTGGCCACCGGCCGGCCGCACACGCCCGAGACCGTCGCCGAGGCGATGAACGAGGCGAAGGCGGGGCTGTCCACGCAGCTGGAGGCCTTCGCCGCCAACACGATGGAGTACATGAAGCGGGAGCGCGCGCTCCTGCTCGACGGCGTCGGCGTGCCGGACGTCGCGACCCGCATCGAGGGCCGGCACGTCCTGATCGTCGTCCGCGGGTACGACTACAAGGAGGACCTGCAGGCGCTGCGGTCCTACATCCGCGACTACCGCCCGGTGCTCATCGGCGTCGACGGCGGTGCCGACGCGCTCATCGAGGCCGGCCACCAGCCGGACATGATCATCGGCGACATGGACTCGGTCAGCGACGACGTGCTGCGCTCGGGCGCCGAGGTCGTCGTGCACGCCTACGCCGACGGGCGCGCCCCGGGCCTGGCGCGGGTCCAGGAGCTCGGCGTCGACGCGATCACCTTCCCGGCCGCGGCCACCAGCGAGGACATCGCGATGCTGCTGGCCGACGAGAAGGGCGCCTCCCTCATCGTCGCCGTCGGCACGCACGCCACCCTCGTCGAGTTCCTCGACAAGGGCCGCGGCGGCATGGCCTCCACCTTCCTCACCCGGCTGCGCCTGGGCGGCAAGCTGGTCGACGCCAAGGGCGTCAGCCGGCTCTACCGCAGCCGGATCTCGACCATCGCCCTCGTCGTCCTCGTGCTCGCCGCGCTCGTGGCGATCGGCTCGGCCCTGGCGGTGTCCACGGCCGGGCGGATCTACCTCGACCTGCTGGTCGACGCGTGGGACGGCTACGTGTTCTGGCTGGAGAACCTCTTCTCGTGATCGACTTCCGTTACCACCTGGTCTCCCTGATCGCGGTCTTCCTGGCCGTCGCGCTGGGCATCGTCATCGGCACCACCCAGCTCAACGGGCCGGTGCTCGACGACCTGCGCACCCAGGTCACCGGCCTGCAGGAGGACAAGCGCTCCCTCGAGGACACCGCCCAGCGGCTGCAGGACCAGCTCGACACCGACGACGCCTTCGAGGAGGCCGTCGGCCCCACGCTGGTCGACGGCACGCTGGCCGACCGCACCGTCGTCCTGGTGCTGGCCGGTGAGGTCGAGGAGGACGTCGTCGAGGCGGTCTCGGTGCTCGTCGGCGAGGCCGGTGGCACGGTGACCGGCACGCTGCGGCTGCAGGCCGAGTACAGCGACCCGGCGACGGCGTCGTCCCTGCAGAACTACGTCGCCGGCCCGGGCCTGCCCACCGGCGTCACGCTGCCGGAGACCGACGACACCGGCGAGCTGGTCGCCGCGCTGCTCGGCCAGGTGCTGATGATCCCGGCCGACGCCGTGTCCGCGCCCGACACCGCGGCGCTGTCGTCGGTGCTGGCCGGGCTGTCGGCGCTGGACGTGGTGGTGCAGGACTCGCCGTCGGTGGCCCCGGCCGACTACGCCGTCGTCCTCACCGCGGGCGCCTTCACCGGCGACGAGGCCGAGGGCCGGCTGGACACCCTGGTCGACCTGGCCGTGGCCCTGGACGCCGCGGGCTCGGGCGCGGTCGTCGCCGGCGACGCCGCCTCGGCCGGCGAGACCGGTCTGGTCGGCGTGATCCGGGTCGACCCGGAGATCTCCGCCGCCGTCTCCACCGTCGACAACGTCGACGTCGCTTCCGGCCAGATCAGCACCGTGCTCGCCCTCGGCCAGGAGGCCGAGGGGACCTCGGGCAAGTACGGGACCGGCGAGGACACCCAGCCGGTGCCGCCGGTGCCCGCCGCGACCCCGTGACCGCGCGCCGGCGGGCCCTGCTCGCCCTCACCGGCGCGGCCGCCACCCGCGCCGGGCTGGCCGGCGCCGCGGCCCTCACCGCCCGCCCGGCCGGGGCGCCGTGGCGGCGCACCAACTACGCCGGCCGGCCGGTGACGCTGCTCGGCGGCCCGGCGCTGGCCGCCGCGGCCACCGCGAGCGCCGTCCTCGGCGCGCCCGCGGGCACCCGGGCGGCCGCCGCGGTCGTCGGCACCGTCTCCGGCCTGGTCGGCGGCTACGACGACCTCGCCGGGGCCCGCCCCGAGCAGGCCCGCGACAAGGGGCTGGCCGGGCACCTGCGGGCGCTGCGCGCCGGCCGGGTCTCCGCCGGCGCGGTCAAGGTCGCCGGCATCGGCGCCGCCGCCGCGGTCGCCGCGCTGCTCACCCGCCGGCCCGGGGACCCCGCCGGCCGCGCGCTGGCCGACGGGATCGTGACCACCGGCCTGGTCGCCGGCACGGCCAACCTGGTGAACCTGCTCGACCTGCGGCCCGGCCGCGCCGCCAAGGCCACCGCGATCGCCGCCGCGGCCACGGTGGGCGGCCCCGCCGGCGGGCTGTCCGCCGGGCCCCTGGGTGCCGCGCTCGCCGTCCTCCCCGCCGACCTCGGCGAGCGGGTGATGCTCGGTGACTGCGGCGCCAACGCCGCCGGCGCGCTGCTCGGCCTGCGCCTGGCCCAGCTCCCCGGACGCGGCGCCCGCACCGGCCTGCTCGCCGGCGTCGTCGCGCTGACCCTGGCCAGCGAGCGGGTCAGCTTCACGCGCGTCATCGAGGCCACCCCCGGCCTGCGGGAGCTGGACCGGCTCGGCCGCCGCCCGGCGTGAGCGCCCGGCAGGTCGCCCGCGGTGTCGCGGGTGCCGCGGCGCTGATCGCCGTCCTCACGGTGCTGGCCCGGACGGCCGGCTTCGGCCGCACGCTGGTGTTCACCAACGCCGTCGGCGCCGACAGCACCGGCGACACCTACACGGCGGCCAACAACGTGCCGAACATCGTCTTCGAGGTGGTCGCCGGCGGCGCGCTGGCCAGCCTGGTGGTGCCGATGCTGGCCGGCGGGATCGCCACCGGCGACCGGGAGCAGGTGCGCCGCACCGCCTCGGCGCTGCTGGGCTGGACGCTGCTGCTGCTCACCCCGCTGGCCGTGCTGGTGGCCCTCCTGGCCCGGCCGATCGCCGGGCTGCTGCTCGGGCCGGCGGGGGAGGAGCAGCTGGCGCTGGCCGCCCGCTTCCTGCTGGTGTTCGCCCCGCAGGTGGTGCTCTACGGCATCGGGATCGTGCTGACCGGCGTGCTGCAGGCGCACCGCCGGTTCGCCGCACCGGCGCTGGCGCCGCTGCTGTCCAGCGTCGTGGTGGCCGGCGCCTACCTGCTGTTCGCCGGCATCGGCGGCAGCCGGCAGGTGGACGGCCTGTCGCGGCCGGCCGAGCTGGTCCTCGGCGTCGGGACGACGCTCGGCGTCGCCGCCCTCACCCTGTGCCTGGTCGCCCCCGTGCGGCGACTGGGACTGGGCCTGCGGCCGTCGCTGCGCTTCCCGGTCGGCGCCGCGCCCCGGGTGCGCCGGCTGGCCGTGGCCGGCGTGCTCACCCTGGCCGGCCAGCAGCTGGTGGCCGCGGTCGCCATCCGGCTGGCCAACGACGGCGCGCCCGACGGCACCCAGGTCGTCTACGCCGCCGGGCTGACGCTGTTCCTCGTGCCGTGGGCGGCGCTGGCCGTGCCGCTGGCCACCTCCGCCTACCCGGGGCTCGCCGAGCGCGCCGAGACCGGCGACGAGGCCGGCTTCCGGCGGGCGCTGGCGCCGGTCGTGGTGCTCGTGACGGTCGGCACGGCGCTGGCGGCGGCGCTGCTGGTGGCCGCCGCGGGGCCGATCGCGCGGGTGTTCCTCACCACCGCGCCCGACGACCGGGTGGCGGCGCTGCGGGACACGATCGTCGCCTTCGCCCCCGGCCTGGTCGGGTACGGGCTGGTCGCCGTCCTCACCCGGGCGCTGTACGCCCGCGGGCTGTGGAAGGCCCCCACCGTGTGCGTGACCGCGGGCTGGCTGCTGGCGGTCGCCGCCGACGTCGTCCTCGCCGGGCTGCTGGACCCGGCCGACCGGGCGCTGGCGCTGGGCGCCGGGCACACCCTTGGCGTCACCGTGGCCGGAGCCGGGCTGGTCGCCGTGGTGCTGCGCGACGCCGGCACCGGCGCCCTGGCCGGGCTGGGGCGCGTCGGCGGGCCGGCGCTGGCCGCCGCCGTGCTGGCCGGCGCCGCGGGGCTCCTGGTCAGCCGGGCGCTGGGCGCCGATCCGGTGCCCGGGGGGCTGCTCGGCGCCCTCGGCGCCGGAGCGCTGGGCGGAGGGACCGTGCTGGTCGTGGCGGCGGCGGTCATGATGGGGGTCGCGCGCGGCCCGCTCCGGAGGACCGTGCGGGCGCTGCGGGCACCGGAACCGGCCGGCGCGCCCGACCGACAGGAGGTGCAGCACGGTGGCTGAGGGGGAGCCGCTGGCGGGCCGGCGCGTGGTCGAGGTGCTCGCCACCAGCGCCGGCGGGGTCGGCGCGCACGTGCGCTCGGTCGTGCCGGCGCTGCGCGCGGCCGGTGCGACGGTCGCCGTCGCCGGCGCCCCGGCCACCGAGGAGCTGTTCGGCTTCCGCGCCACCGGCGCGGCCTTCACCCCGGTCGGCATCCGCGCCGGCCTGGACCCGGTCGCCGACAGCCGCGCGGTGCTGCAGCTGCGCCGCGCGATGGCCGGCGCCGACCTCGTGCACGCCCACGGCCTGCGCGCCGGGCTGGTCGCCGCGGCCGCGCGCCGGCTGTCGGGGGAGCGGCCGCCGCTGGTGCTCACCCTGCACAACGCGCTGCTCGCGCACGGCGGCCGGCTGCACCGGGTGCTGCAGGCCGTCGAGCGCGCCACCATCCGCGCCGCGGACCTCGTGCTCGCCGTCTCCAGCGACCTGGCCGACAACGCCCGCCGGGCCGGCGCGCCCGACGTCCGGCTCGCCCCGGCCATGGCGCCGCCCCGGCCGCCGGCCACCCGTGGCCGCGACGAGGTGCGGGCCGGGCTGGGCGTGGCCGAGGGCCGGCCGCTGGTCGTGGCGATCGGCCGGCTGCATCCGCAGAAGGGCTACGACGTCCTGCTCGAGGCCGCCCGCCGCTGGACCGGCGGCACCGGTCCGCAGCCGCTCGTGGCCATCGCCGGAGACGGCCCGCTGCACGACGAGCTCGCCGCCCGCATCGCCGCCGAGCGGCTGCCGGTGGTGCTGCTCGGCCGGCGCGACGACGTCGCCGACCTGCTGGGCGCCGCCGACGTGTGCGTGCTGCCCTCCCGCTGGGAGGGCAGCCCGTTCACCGCGCAGGAGGCGCTGCGCGCCGGCACTCCGCTGGTCTCCACCCGTGCCGGCGGGCTGCCGGAGCTGGTCGCCGACGGCGCGGACCTGGTGCCGGTGGGCGACGCCACAGCGCTGGCCGACGCCGTCGACCGGGTGCTCACCGATCCGGGGCACGCCGCCGCGCTGGCCGAGGCCGGCCGCCGGCACGCGGCGTCCTGGCCCGACGAGGCGGCCGCGGCACGCCGCCTGGTCGCCGTCTACCGCGAGCTGCTGGGCGCCCCGGCGGGCGCCGGGGCATGACCGCCCGCGGCCCGGCCACGGCGGTGCGCGGCCTGCTCGCCGCCGTCCTGCTGCTGGCGACGGTGCTGGGTCTGGCCGCGCCCGCGGCCGCCGCGGCCGACGAGGACCTCCGCGCCGACCGGGTGGTCGTGCTCGGCGTCCCCGGCCTCACCTGGGACGACGTCGAGCCCGGGGCCACCCCGCAGCTGTGGGCGCTGGCGGAGGAGTCGGCCATCGGCGCGGTGTCGGTGCGCGCGGCCCGCTCCACCACCTGCGTGCTCGACGGCTGGGGCACCCTCGGCGCCGGCAATCGGGTGCGGGTGCCCGGCCCCGACGACGGCCTGCCGCCGGTGCCCCTGCCGACCGTGCCGCTGCCCGAGGACCCTGCGGCCCCGACCCAGCCGCCGGCCGACCCGACCGCGCCGCCGGAGCCGCAGCTGGACACCTCGCTGTCCTACTGCGGGCTGCAGGAGCGGGCCGCCTCGGCCGGCCTGGCCGATCCCGAGGCCGCGGTCCGGCGCACCGCCGACGACCCCGGCACCGTGCGCTTCGGCGCCGAGCCCGGCGCGCTGGGCACCGCCGTCGGCTGCGCCGCGGTGGCCGGGCGGGCCGCCACGCTCGCCGTCGCCGCCCCCGACGTGGCGCTCACCCGCGCCGACACGCTGCCGACCGACCCCGCCGAGCTGGCCGCCCTGCTCACCGCCTGCCCGCTGTCCCTCGTCTCGCTGGACGCGCTGCTGTACGCCGGCCGCCCGGGCGCCGAGCCCACCGACGACGGCACCGACCCCGAGCCTCGGGCCTCCGCACTCGGCCGCATCGACGAGGCCGTGGGGCGGGTGCGCGCCGCGGTGGCGGCGCTGCCCGGCGACACCCTGCTGGTGGTCGAGGGCATCTCCGAGGTCAACGACGGCCGCCCGCAGCTGCACGTGGGCATGGTGTCCGGCCCGGGTTACGACGGCGGCTGGCTGAGCTCGTCGAGCACCGGCCGGGCGCCGTTCTCCCAGCTCATCGACGTCGCGCCGACCGCGCTGCGGGCGCTGGGCCTGGACCGGCCGGCCTCGATGAACGGCCAGGCGCTGCGCGCCGGCGGCGAGCGCCCGGACCTCGCCGCCGCCGTCACCGCGCTGGAGGACGCCAACACCGGCGCGACGGTGCACCACCGCAACACCGGCATGTTCTTCTGGACCCTCGTCGCGCTCGGGGCGGTGCTGGTGGCCGCGGGCATCGCCGTCCTGGGTGCGCGCCGGCCGGTGTCCCGGCCGGAGCCGGCCCGGGCGGCGCTGCGGACGGCGGCGCTCGCCGTCGGCGCCGTCCCGATCGCCACGTACCTGGCCGGTCTGGTGCCCTGGGAACGGTCGGACGCGCCGCTGGCCACGCTGGTCGCCGCGATCGCCGGGGCGGCCGCCGCCGTCACCGTCGTCGCGCTGCTCGGCCCGTGGCGGCGCCACCGGCTGGGCCCGGGGCTGGCCGTCCTGGCCATCACGCTGGCCACGCTGGTCGGCGACGTGCTCACCGGCTCCACCCTCGAGCTCAACGGCCTGCTCGGCTACGACGCGGTGGTCGCCGGGCGGTTCACCGGCTACGGCAACCTGAGCTCCGGCCTGCTGGCCGTCAGCGGCCTCCTGGTGACCGCCGCGGTCGCCACCGCGGCCGGCCGGCGGGCGGCACCGCGGCGGGCGGGCCTGGTGCGCGGGCTGACCGTGCTCGGCCTGGGCGTGGTCCTGGTGGGCGTGATCGGCACGCCGGCTCTCGGCCGCGACTTCGGCGGCGTCCTCGCCTCGCTGCCGGGCTTCCTCCTACTGGCGATGCTGCTCGCGCGGGTGCGGGTCACCGTCGTCCGGCTGGCCGCGATCTGCGCCGCCGCGGGAGTGGCCGTCGGCACGGTCGCCGTCCTGGACTGGCTGCGGCCGGCCGAGGACCGCAGCCACCTCGGCCGGTTCGTCGACCAGGTGCTCACCGGCGAGGCGTGGACGGTGATCAGCCGCAAGGCGCAGGCCAACCTCGACATCCTGACGCGCAGCCCGCTGGCCTGGATGCTGCCGGTCGCGCTGGTCGCCGCGATCTGGCTGTTCCGCCCCGGCGGGCTGCTGCGCGGCGAGCGCCGGGGCCGGGCGCGGGCGCTGGGCGTGGCCGGGCTCGCGCCCGCCGACGCCGCGGTGCTGCGCGCCGGCCTGCTCGCGGTGGCCCTGAGCCTCACCCTGGGCGCGCTGGTCAACGACTCCGGCGTCGCCGTGCCCGCGGCCGCGGCGGCCGTGCTGGTGCCGCTGCTGGTCTGGCTGGCCGCCGCGCCGCGCTCCGGCGACCCGGCCGACACCGGCGCGGCCGAGGGCACGTCGGTCTCGGGTCCGGACGACGGCGCGGAGGGTGTTACGGTGGTCTCCCGTGGGTCGACCGTCGGGAACTCTTGATCAGTCCCTCGTATCACGCGGGCTCCTCCACAACTCCCAGCCGACGAAGTTCGTCTTCGTCACCGGCGGAGTTGTCTCCTCTCTCGGCAAGGGACTGACAGCGAGTTCGCTGGGTGCCCTGCTGTCCAGCCGGGGCCTCCGGGTCACCATGCAGAAGCTGGACCCCTATCTCAACGTCGACCCCGGGACGATGAACCCGTTCCAGCACGGGGAGGTCTTCGTCACCGAGGACGGCGCGGAGACCGACCTGGACATCGGTCACTACGAGCGCTTCCTCGACACCGACCTCTCGGGCCGGGCGAACGTGACCACCGGCCAGGTGTACTCCGACGTCATCGCCAAGGAGCGGCGCGGCGAGTACCTGGGCGACACCGTGCAGGTCATCCCGCACATCACCAACGAGATCAAGGCGCGGATCCTCGCCGGGGCCGACTCGGCCGAGCGGGTGGACGTCGTCATCACCGAGATCGGCGGCACGGTCGGCGACATCGAGTCGCTGCCCTTCCTCGAGGCCGCCCGCCAGGTGCGGCACGAGATCGGCCGCGACAACTGTTTCTTCCTGCACATCTCGCTGATCCCCTACATCGCCCCCTCCGGCGAGCTGAAGACCAAGCCCACCCAGCACTCGGTGGCCGCGCTGCGCAGCATCGGCATCCAGCCCGACGCGCTGGTCTGCCGGTCGGACCGGGAGATCAACGAGGGGCTCAAGCGCAAGATCAGCCTGATGTGCGACACCGACGCCGAGGGGGTCATCTCCTGCCCCGACGCGCCGTCGATCTACGACATCCCCAAGGTGCTGCACCGCGAGGGCCTGGACGCCTACGTCGTCCGCCGGCTCGGGCTGCCCTTCCGCGACGTCGACTGGACCGTCTGGGGCGACCTCCTGGACCGGGTGCACGCCCCGAAGCAGACGGTGACCATCGCGCTGGTCGGCAAGTACATCGACCTGCCCGACGCCTACCTGTCGGTCAGCGAGGCGCTGCGGGCCGGCGGCTTCGCCCACCGCAGCCGGGTGGAGCTGCGCTGGGTGCCCTCCGACGACTGCGAGACCCCCGAGGGCGCGGAGAAGGCGCTGGCCGGCGTCGACGGCATCTGCATCCCCGGCGGGTTCGGCGTCCGCGGCATCGAGGGCAAGCTCGGCGCCATCCGGCACGCGCGGGTCAACGGCGTTCCGTTGCTGGGTCTGTGCCTGGGCCTGCAGTGCATGGTGATCGAGTACGCCCGCAACGTCGCCGGGCTGCCCGAGGCCAACTCCGCGGAGTTCGACCCCGAGACCCCCGACGCGGTCATCGCGACGATGGCCAGCCAGGTCGACGTCATCTCCGGCGAGCGCGGCCTCGGCGGCACCATGCGGCTGGGCAGCTACCCGGCCGCGCTGCTCAAGGGCTCGGTCGCGGCCGCGGCCTACGGCAGCACCGAGATCACCGAGCGGCACCGGCACCGCTACGAGGTGGCCAACGCCTACCGCGACCGGCTCGGCGAGGCCGGGCTGGTGTTCTCCGGCACCTCGCCCGACGGGCTGCTGGTCGAGTTCGCCGAGCTGCCGCGCGAGGTGCACCCGTTCTTCGTGGGCACCCAGGCGCACCCCGAGCTGAAGAGCCGGCCGACCCGGCCGCACCCGCTGTTCGCCGCGTTCGTGCAGGCCGCGATCGACTGGCAGGAGTCGGCGCGGCTGCCGGTGCCGGTGGACGAGGACGAGAAGGTCGGCATCTGATGAGCGAGCCCGCGGCGGACGGCGACTACCGGCTGCTGGGCAGCGAGACGGTGTACGAGGGCCGGGTCATCACCCTGGTCAAGGACACCGTGGCGATGCCCGGCGGCGGGGACAGCGTCCGCGAGGTGGTCCGCCACCCCGGCGCGGTCGCCGTCGTCGCGCTCGACGACGACGGCTCGGTCGTCCTGCTGCGGCAGTACCGGCACCCGGTCGGCGGCTACCTGTGGGAGCTGCCGGCCGGCCTGCGGGACGCCGACGGCGAGCCCCCGCTGGAGACGGCGCGGCGCGAGCTGGCCGAGGAGGTGCAGCTGGCGGCCGAGCGCTGGGAGCTGCTGGCCACCTACTACAGCAGCCCGGGGTTCTGCGAGGAGCAGGTGCTGGTCTACCTGGCCGAGGGGCTGTCGCCGGCCGACCGGCCGGAGGGCTTCACCGTCGAGCACGAGGAGCTCGACCTCACCGTCGACCGCGTGCCGCTGGCCGACGCGGTGCAGCGGGTGCTCGCCGGGGAGATCCGCAACGCCGCCGCGGTGGTCGGCCTGCTGGCCGCCGCGCAGCGCCGTCGCTAGCCGACGGTCACCGCGTCCGACGTGCCGACCTGCAGGTACCGGGTGACCTCGGTCTGCCGGTCGCGCACCAGCTCCTCGAGCCAGAACACGTAGGGCACGCCGGGGGTCAGGCCGCCGACGACCACCTCGACCGGGCCGCAGTCGTCGCGCTGGGCGACCTCCACCTGCACCGGCGCCGGCTGCTGGCCGGTCACCAGCTGCTGGCTGACCGCCTGCACCCGGTAGCCGAGCACGTCGGTGCGCCCGTCGGCCTGCCAGCTGATCGTCGCCGAGCCCGCCCCGGGGACGACGCCCGGCGGGATCCGGCGGGGGTTGCCGTAGCCGCCACAGGTCGCCGGCGGCGGCTCGAACTCCGTCACCTGCCCGTGCGGCACCATCGGGTTGGGCAGCTCGACCTCGATCCGGCCGGGCACCGGCACGGCCAGCGCGGGCGCCTCGACGACCGGCTCGGGCACCGGCACGGCGGGGTACTGGGGCACGGCGGCGGCCACCGGCGGGGCGGTGGCGACGGACGTGCCGCCGGTGCGGAACGGCGACCAGGTGGCGGCGACGTGCGCGGCCACCGACGTCGCGGGTGCGCTGAGCACCACGAGCCCGACGGCGACCGTGCCGACGACGCCGCCGAGGCCCAGCCGCCGGCGCGCGGGCCGGCGACGGCGCCGGGCGGCCGCGGTCCGGGTGCCCCCGCCGCGCCGCTGCTGCGGACGTCCCGCCTGCCCCATGCCCACCTCCGGTCTCGGGAGAGTTCTCGGCCGGGGCGGCGTCCGGCTCAACCCGAGCGGCCGGTCATCCTCCGTGCGGGGTGGTCGCGCCGGACCCGGCCGCGTCGGCCGCCGGCAGCCGAAGGCCCAGCCGGTCGGCCTCCAGCGCGGCGAGGGTGCGCACCGCGTCCGGGTCCCCGGCCCGCCAGGCGGCACCGGTGCCGGCGGGCAGCGCGGCCAGCCGGGGGAGCGGGGCGGTGGCCAGCGCCCGGGCGGCCAGCAGGTCGAGGTCGGGCGTGCCGGTCATGAGCCGCTGCGCGGCGCCGGCCTCGCGGATCCAGGCCAGCCGCCACGGCAGCCAGCGCAGCAGCAGCCAGCCGACGGGCAGCACGACGAGGACGACGGCGAGCACCGTGGCCAGGGTGGCCACCGCATCCTGCGCCGACTGCCCCGCGCCGCTCACCGAGCCCGCGGCCGAGCCCAGGGCGTCCAGCGGCGCGGCGAGCTCGTCGCCGACCACCGGCACGTCCTCCGCGGCGCCGGCGGCCGAGTTCATGCTGTCTGCGACGGAGTTGCCGAGGTCCTCGACGGCCCGCCCGGGCTCGGCCAGCACCAGCACCGCCCCGTGCACCACCCGCGCCACCACGACCCACAGGACGACCCAGGCGAGCATCCCCAGGTCGGCGGCCACCTGGGCGAGCCGGCGGTCGGGGCGGGTGGCGTACAGGCGCACAGGGTTCCTCCGTCGTCGTGGCCCTCAGCATCTCGGCCCTCTGCATCCCGGGCCCTCTGCATCTCGGCCCCTGCATCTCGGGCCCCTGCATCCTGGGCGACCCGGCCGCTCCCGGCAGCCCGGCCGCGGGGACCGCGCCGACCTAGACTCCGGCCGGAGCCGCCCCGACCGGGCGGCACGACGACGAGGTGGACCGCACCCGACGACCTCGGGCCGGTCGCCGGAGCGGGAGCAGCGATGCGCGTCGGGGTGCCCCGAGAGGTCAAGAACCACGAGTACCGGATCGCGCTGACCCCCGCCGGGGTGCACGAGCTGGTGCGCGCCGGCCACGAGGTGCTGGTGGAGGCCGGCGCGGGGGAGGGCTCCTCCATCCCCGACGCCGACCTCGCCGCCGCCGGCGCGCAGGTGCTGCCCGACGTCGACGACGTCTGGGGCGGGGCCGACCTGCTGCTCAAGGTCAAGGAGCCGGTCGCCGAGGAGTACGGGCGGCTGCGGGCCGGCCAGACCGTCTTCACCTACCTGCACCTGGCCGCCTCCCGCGCGTGCACCGAGGCGCTGGTCGCCTCCGGCACCACCGCGATCGCCTACGAGACGGTGCAGACCCCCGACGGCCGGCTGCCGCTGCTGGCCCCGATGTCGGAGGTGGCCGGCCGGATGGCACCCCAGGTCGGGGCGCACAACCTGGAGCGGGCGCACGGCGGCCGCGGCGTGCTGCTGGGCGGCGTGCCGGGCGTGCACGCGGCGACGGTCGTCGTGCTCGGCGCCGGGGTGGCCGGCATGAACGCCGCCGCGATCGCCCTCGGCATGGGCGCGGAGGTCATCGTCCTGGACCGGGACGTCGACAAGCTGCGCGCCGCCGACCGGCTCTACCGCGGCCACCTGCAGACGGTGACGGCCAACGCCTTCGAGGTGGAGCGCGCGGTGCTCGGCGCCGACCTGGTGATCGGCGCGGTGCTGGTGCCCGGGGCGCGGGCGCCGAAGCTGGTCACCGACGACATGGTCGCCCGCATGCGGCCGGGCTCGGTGCTGGTCGACGTCGCCGTCGACCAGGGCGGCTGCATCGAGGGATCCCGTCCGACCACGCACGACGCGCCGACCTTCCGCGTGCACGGATCGGTGTTCTACTGCGTGGCGAACATGCCGGGCGCGGTGCCGAACACCTCGACGCACGCACTGACCAACGTGACGCTGCCCTACGTGATGGCGCTGGCCACCGAGGGCACGGCCGCGGCGGTGCGCGGGGACGCGGCACTGGCGCACGGCGTCAACGTCGCGGCCGGGCAGGTGGTGCTGCCCGAGGTCGCGCAGGCGCACGGGATGACCGCCGTCCCGCTGGAGGAGGTGCTCCACTGACCGTCGCAGTCGACGATGCCGCCCGGCCGGCGCCGGCCGTTCCCGCCGTCGAGCGGGTGGTCACCGGCTACCTCGACCACCTCACCGTCGAGCGCGGGCTGGCGGCCAACACCATCTCCTCCTACCGCCGCGACCTGCGCCGCTACACCGAGTTCCTCGCCGAGGCGGGCGTGCGGGACCTCGGCGAGATCGCCGAGTCCGACGTCGCGGCGTTCCTCGCCGCGCTGCGCCGCGGGGACGACGCGCACCCGCCGCTGTCGGCGACGTCGGCGGCCCGCGCGGTGGTCGCCGTCCGCGGGCTGCACCGGTTCGCGCTGCTCGACGGCCTGGTGCCCGCCGACGTCGCGCACGAGGTGCGCCCGCCGACCCCCGCCCGCCGGCTGCCCAAGGCCATCCCGGTGGAGGCCGTGGTGGCGCTGATCGAGGCGGCCGGCTCGCTGGAGGGGCCGCGCGGGCTGCGCGACCGGGCGCTGCTGGAGCTGCTGTACGGCACCGGTGCGCGCATCTCCGAGGCCGTCGGGCTCGCGGTGGACGACCTGGACCGCGGCCAGTCGGTGGTGCGGCTGGCCGGCAAGGGCGGCAAGGAGCGCATCGTGCCGGTCGGCAGCTACGCGCTGCGGGCGGTGGAGGAGTACCTGGTGCGGGCCCGGCCGGCCCTGGCGGCCGCCGCGTCGGCGCGCAGCCGGCTGCGCGGTGCGCTGTTCCTCAACGCCCGCGGCGGCCCGCTGTCCCGGCAGAGCGCGTGGGCGATCCTGCGCTCGGCGGCCGAGCGGGCCGGCCAGGCGGCCGGCATCTCGGTGGACGACGTCTCGCCGCACACGCTGCGGCACAGCTTCGCCACGCACCTGCTCGACGGCGGCGCCGACGTCCGGGTGGTGCAGGAGCTGCTGGGCCACGCCTCGGTGACCACGACGCAGGTGTACACGCTGGTGACCGTCGACCGGCTGCGCGAGGTGTACGCGAGCAGTCACCCGCGTGCGCTGAGCTGACGAAGGGCGGCGCTCCCCTCCGGCGATACTTGCCCAGCCGTGTGGCGCATGTGGCGACCGCCGTGGGCACAGTTCGCCAGGTTCCACTCCGACGCGGCGTGCCTGCTGGGCGATCATTCCGGAGATCCCTACGGTCGGAGGCGACCCCGGTGGACGCAGACGGCTGCGCACCCCGGCACCACCGGACCGGGGCCACGACGTGGAGGCGACTGACCGATGGCGATCCGAGCGGACGCGGCCCCTGCCGTCGCGCGCCCGCGCGACACCGATCCCGAGATGGGTGCGGCCGCCTCGCGGCAGGACCCGGCCCGGGCGCGTCAGCGACCGCTGCCCGAGCCGAAGCCGCTGACCCAGCACGGGCCGGCCCGGATCATCGCGATGTGCAACCAGAAGGGCGGCGTCGGCAAGACGACGTCGACCATCAACCTGGGCGCCGCCCTCGTCGAGCACGGCCGCAAGGTGCTGCTGGTCGACCTCGACCCGCAGGGTGCGCTGTCGGTCGGCCTGGGCGTCCCGGCGCAGAGCCTGGACCGCACGATCTACAACGCGCTCATGGAGCGCCGCACCACGCTGGCCGACGTCCGGGTGCCCACCGACATCCCCGGCCTGGACCTGGTGCCCAGCAACATCGACCTGTCGGCGGCCGAGGTGCAGCTGGTCAGCGAGGTCGCCCGCGAGCAGACGCTGCTGCGCGCGCTGGCCGACGTCCGCGACGAGTACGACTACATCCTCATCGACTGCCAGCCCTCGCTCGGCCTGCTGACGGTCAACGCGCTCACCGCCGCGCAGGGCGTGATCATCCCGCTGGAGTGCGAGTTCTTCTCGCTGCGCGGGGTGGCGCTGCTGGTCGACACCATCGAGAAGGTCAAGGAGCGGCTCAACCCCGAGCTGGAGATCTCCGGGATCCTCGCCACGATGTACGACACCCGCACGGTGCACTGCCGCGAGGTGTTCAGCCGGGTGGTCGAGGCCTTCGGCGACACCGTCTTCAAGACGGTCATCCACCGGACCGTCCGCTTCCCCGAGACCACGGTCGCCGGCCAGCCGATCACCACCTGGGCGCCGACCTCGTCGGGTGCCTCGGCGTTCCGCGACCTGGCCAAGGAGGTCATCGCACTGTGACCCGACGTCCCGTGCTGCCGGGTGCCGCCGAGCTGTTCCGCCGCACCGACACCCCGCCCGCGCCCGAGGTCACCGAGCTGCCCGACGTCAGCACGGCCACCCGGTCCCCGGCGCTGCGCGGCTCCGCGGGCCGCCGGCCCGTCGAGGAGCCCGCCGAGGAGCCGGCCCCGGCCGCGCCCCTGACGCTGGTTTCCGGCGGCGCCGACGCCGATCCGCTCGCCGCCTACCGCGCCCCGGTCGCGCCGGCGCCGACCCTGGCGCCCCGGCCCGTGCCGACCCGCGGCAAGGCCGCCCGCGCCACCGACAACGGCCGCACCAAGCACGACGAGAAGATCACCGTCTACATCTCCGCCGAGGAGCTGCTCGCGCTGGAGAGCGCCCGGCTGACCCTGCGCGGCCAGCACGGCGTCGCCGCCGACCGCGGCCGGATCGTGCGCGAGGCGGTGGCGGTGCTGCTCGCGGACCTGGAGGAGAACGGGGACTCCTCGGTCCTCGTCCGCCGTCTCCGCGGGCGATGAGGGTCTGCGCCGCGTCCTAGGGTGGTGGCGTGAGTGAGGCGGCGGCACCGGCGCGCTTCACCGTCCGGCTGACCAACTTCGAGGGCCCGTTCGACCTGCTCCTGCAGCTGATCGGCAAGCACAAGCTCGACGTCACCGAGATCGCGCTGTCGCAGGTCACCGACGAGTTCATCGCCCACCTGCGGGCGCTCGGCGACGAGCTGGACCTCGACCAGGCCAGCGAGTTCCTCGTCGTCGCTTCCACGCTGCTCGACCTCAAGGCGGCCCGGCTGCTGCCGGCCGCCGACGTCGAGGACGAGGAGGACCTCGAGCTGCTCGAGGCCCGCGACCTGCTCTTCGCCCGGCTGCTGCAGTACCGCGCCTACAAGCAGGCGGCGGCCTTCCTGCGCGCCCGCGAGGCCGACGCGATCCGCCGCTTCCCCCGCGCCGCCGGGCTGGAGCCGCGGTTCGCCGAGCTGGTGCCCGAGGTGCTGCTCGGCGTCACGCCGCAGCAGTTCGCCGCGATCGCCGCGCGGGTGCTGACCCCCCGGGCGCCGGAGACGGTGTCGGTCGCCCACCTGCACGCCCCGCCGGTCAGCGTGACCGAGCAGCTGCTCGCCGTCCGCACCCATCTGACGGCCGCCGGCACGGCGAGCTTCCGCGCCCTCACCGGCGACTGCCGTACCACCCTGGAGGTGGTGGCCCGCTTCCTCGCGCTGCTGGAGCTGTACCGCCAGCAGCGGGTGGTGTTCGAGCAGCTCACCCCGCTCGGCGAGCTGACCGTGCGCTGGACCGGCGGCGACCTGCCGGCCGGGGAGGAGCAGGTGGACGGCGTGCCGGCCGGCTCCGACGTCGACGAGGAGTACCGGTGACCGAGCCCGAGGAGCCGGCCGCCGGGCGGCCGCCCATCTCGTGGGAGGCCCTGGCCGCGGAGCTCGCCGCCACCCGCGAGGCCGACGAGCGGGCCGACCCGAGCACCTGGGACGCCGTCGCCGCCGAGCTGGCCGCCCGCGTCGCCGAGCGCCCGCAGCCGGCCGCCGAGCCGGTGCCGCTGCCGGAGACCGAGCCGGTGCTCGCGCCGCCGGTGGGCCCCGAGCCGGCTCCGGAAGAGGAACCGCAACCGGAGCCCGAGCCGCCGGCCGACGTCGACCCCGCGGCGCTGCGCGGCGGCCTGGAGGCCCTGCTGTTCGTCGTCGACGACCCGGTCGGCGAGGAGGCCCTCGCCGAGGCGCTGCGCGCGCCCGTGCCGCAGGTGCGCGCGGCGCTCGCCGCCCTCGGCGCCGACTACGACCAGCGGGGCGCGGGCATCGTGCTGCGCCGGGTGGGGGAGGGCTGGCGGCTCTACACCCGCGAGGAGCACGCGCCGGTCGTGGAGCGGTACCTGCTGGAGGGGCAGCGCAGCCGGCTGTCCCAGGCCGCGCTGGAGACCCTCGCGGTCATCGCCTACCGGCAGCCGGTCACCCGCGCGCGGGTCGCGGCCATCCGCGGCGTCGGGGTGGACGGCGTCATGCGCACGCTGATCAGCCGGGGGCTGGTGCAGGAGGTCGGCGCCGACCCCGACAGCGGCGGCGGCCTCTACGCCACCACACCGCTGTTCCTCGAGCGGCTGGGCCTCACCGGCCTGGACGAGCTGCCCGAGCTCGGCCCGCTGCTGCCCGATCCCGCGACGCTGCTGGCCGAGCACCCCGACGCCTAGTCCGCGGGGAACAGCACCCCGGTCAGCAGCAGCACCCCGACCACCACGAACGCGCCGCCGGCGATCCGGCCGCGCCACAGGTGGAACGCCCGGCGCTTGGCCGACCACACCCCGGCGACGCCGGTGCGCTGCTGGGCGACCGGGTTGTCGGGGTGGTGCTCCCACACCAGTCGTGGCGCCAGCAGCACCAGGACCAGCCCCATGACCGCCAGCGCCAGCCCGACCCACTGCTCCTGCCGCACGGGTCAGTCCTACCCGGCGGCCACCCGGGGCGACCGGCCGGGTCAGGTGCGGGCGGCGGAGGTGGCCAGGTTGACCTCGAGCACCGTGCCGCTGGTGACGCCGGGGTCGGTGACCAGGTACATGACCGCGCGGGTGACGTCCTCGGGCTCCAGCCACGGCACGCCCATCGGGCTGAGCGCGGCGAACCGCGGGAGGACGTCGTCGGTGGTCGGCGCCTCGATCTCCGGCGCGAACAGCCCGTAGGTGGAGGGGTTCTGCACCATCGGCGTCCGGACGGTGGTCGGGCAGACGACGTTGGCGGTGACCCCGTGCGGCGCGCTCTCCAGCGCGACGGTCTTGACCAGGCCGATCAGGCCCCACTTCGAGGCGCCGTAGTGGCCGAGGTTGGCCATGCCGGCGCGGCCGGCGCCGGAGGAGATCGCCACGATCCGGCCGTACCCGGCACCCGTCATGTGCGGCAGCACCGCGCGGATGCAGAAGAACGCCCCGCTGAGGTTGGTCGCGATCATGTCGTGCCAGGCGTCGTCGCCGATCTCGGCGACCGGGCAGAAGCCGGTGACCCCCGCGTTGGCGACCAGCACGTCGATGCGGCCGTGGCGGGCGACGACGTCGTCCACCAGCGTGGTGACCGCCGCGCTGTCCCGGACGTCGAGCACCGCGCCCTCGGCGCGGCCGCCGGCCGCGGTGACGGCGGCGACGGTGGCGTCGAGGTCGTCGCGGGTCGCCATCGCGTAGGGCACCGAGGCGATCTGGCCGGCGATGTCGGCGACGACCACCGTCGCGCCCTCCGCGGCGAGGGCGAGGGCGTGCGCACGGCCCTGGCCGCGGGCGCCGCCGGTGACCAGTGCGATCCGGCCGTCGAGCTGTCCCATGACGTCGTCCCCTCCCCGAACAAGCGCTTGACCGCAAGCTAGCGCGGCTGTCCAGGCCCGCGCCGGTCCCGGCGCCGCGGCGCGGTGGGAGACTGGTGCGGATGAACGCCGGAAGCCACCCCCAGCACGACGCCCACGACGAGGACCTCACCGCCGGCGGTGAGGGCTGGGCGGAGGACATGGAGCTGGCGCCGGTGCACCCCGGCGACCAGGAGGCGCCCGCCCGGGGCGACGAGCGGGTGGGCGAGCGGCTGCAGAAGGTGCTCGCCCGCGCCGGCGTGGGCTCGCGCCGGGTCTGCGAGGACATGATCGACCAGGGCCGGGTCAGCGTGAACGGCAAGACGGTGGTGGTGCAGGGCATGCGGGTCGATCCGCACCTGGACAAGATCGCCGTCGACGGCAACCGGATCGAGCTGAGCGACGACCGCGTCACCTACGCGATCAACAAGCCGGCGGGCGTCCTCACCGCGATGAGCGACGACCGCGAGCGCCCCACGATCGGCGACATGGTCGGCGACCTGGCGCCGGGCCTGGTGCACGTCGGCCGGCTGGACCAGGACACCGAGGGCCTGCTGCTGGTCACCAACGACGGCGAGCTCGCCCACCGCCTGGCCCACCCCTCCTACGAGGTCAAGAAGACCTACCTGGCCCAGGTGTCGGGTTCCATCGCCCGCGACCTCGGCCGCCGGCTGCGGCAGGGCATCGAGCTCGAGGACGGGCCGGTGGCCGTCGACGGCTTCTCGGTGGTCGACACCCACGCCGGCCAGTCGGTCGTCGAGGTCGTGCTGCACGAGGGGCGCAAGCACATCGTCCGCCGGCTGCTGGCCCACGTCGGGCTGCCGGTCTCCCGGCTGACCCGCACCGCCATCGGCCCGGTGAAGCTGGAGCGGATGCGCTCGGGGTCGATCCGGCGGCTGACCCGCCAGGAGGTCGGCGCGCTGAAGGAGCTCGTCGGGCTCTGACCCGCGAGGCTGCGCCGCCGGGTCAGGCGGCCAGCCACCGGGCCGGATCGGCGACGACGTCGGCCAATGCCCGCAGCGCCGCTCCGGTCGCGCCCGCGGCCGGCGCGGCGACCGCCGCCTCGACCCGCGGCCGGCGCCACCGGGCCGAGAGCACCCGGCGGGCCAGCGACTCCTCCAGCGCCGGCCGGACCAGGCCGGCCAGCTCGCCCAGGTGCCCGCCGAGCACGACGGCCGGGACGTCGAGCACGTTGAGCACCCCGGCCAGCGCGATGCCCAGTGCCCGGGCGGCGCGGTCGACCGCGGCCCGCGCCGCCGGATCGCCCTCGGCCGCCCGGCGGGCGAGCTCGCCGGGGGCGGCGTCGCGGGGCAGGCCGGCAGCGGCCAGCAGCGCGTCGCGGCCGGCGTACTGCTCGAGGCAGCCGGTGGAGCCGCAGCGGCACGGCGGGCCGTCGGGGTCGACGCAGACGTGGCCCATCTCCCCGGCCCAGCCCGAGCTGCCCGACATCACCCGGCCGTCGAGCACCGTGGCGCCGCCGACGCCGATCTGCCCCGAGAGGTAGACGAAGTCGCGGTGCGGGCCGGGCCGGCCGGGCGCCTCCTCCGCGACGGTGCGGGCGGCGAGGTCGGCCTCGTTGCCGAGCACCAGGGGCAGGCCTCCGGGCAGGGCGGGGTCGAGCAGGTCGCCCGGGCGGACGTCGGACCAGCCGAGGTTCGGCGCCCGCAGCAGCACGCCGGCCTCGACGTCCACGATGCCCGGCAGCGCCAGGCCGGCACCGGCCAGCCGCGCGCCGGCGGGCAGCCCGGCCAGCAGACCGGCGGCGAGGTCGCCCAGCCGGCGCAGCACCGGCACCGGATCGGCGCCGCGCAGGTCACCGGGCGCCACCCGCTCGGCCACGACCCGGCCCCGCAGGTCCAGCACCCGGCCGGCGAGCAGGCCGGCGTCGGCCTGCAGGCCCAGGGCCACCACGTGCGCGCCCGGCGCCAGCGGGGTGGCCGGCCGGCCGCGGCGTCCCGAGGGGGTCGACTCCACCTCGTCGAGCAGGCCGCCGGCCACGAGGTCGTCGACCAGCCGGGCGGCGGTCGCGCGGGTCATGCCGGTGGCCGCGGCGACGTCGGCCCGCGACGGGGGAGCGGTCTGCGCGCAGACCGTGCGCAGCACCAGCGCGAGGTTCGCCGGGCGCGGCGTGGCCAGCCGCTCGCGGGTCGTCTCGGGCCGGGTCACGGGTTGAGGTTAGTGGCCGGCTGCTTTATGTTCTAGCCCGAAACAAAATCGGCTCACCCCCGGCTCGAGGAGACCCCGCCATGACGCAGCCCACCCGCGAGGACAAGTTCACCTTCGGTCTCTGGACGGTGGGCTGGCAGGCGCGCGACCCGTTCGGCGACGCCACCCGCGACGCCGTCGACCCGGTCGAGACCGTGCACCGCCTGGCCGAGCTCGGCGCCTACGGCGTCACCTTCCACGACGACGACCTCATCCCCTTCGGCAGCGGCGACGCCGACCGCGCCAAGCACATCGAGCGCTTCCAGGGCGCGCTGGCCGAGACCGGCCTGGTGGTGCCCATGGCGACCACCAACCTGTTCACCCACCCGGTGTTCAAGGAGGGCGCGCTCACCAACAACGACCGCGACATCCGCCGCTTCGCGCTGCGCAAGGTCATGCGCAACATGGACCTCGCCGCCGAGCTCGGCGCCTCCACCTACGTGCTGTGGGGCGGCCGCGAGGGCGCCGAGGTCGACACCGCCAAGGACCTCAAGGCTGCGCTCGACCGCTACCGCGAGGGCCTGGACACCCTGGCCCAGTACTCGATCGACCGCGGCTACGGCCTGCGCTTCGCGCTGGAGCCCAAGCCCAACGAGCCGCGCGGCGACATCTTCCTGCCCACCATCGGCCACGCCCTGGGCTTCATCTCCACCCTGGAGCACGCCGACCTGGTGGGCCTGAACCCCGAGGTCGGCCACGAGCAGATGGCCAACCTCAACTTCACGCACGGCATCGCCCAGGCGCTGTGGCAGGGCAAGCTCTTCCACATCGACCTCAACGGCCAGCACGGGCCGAAGTTCGACCAGGACCTCGTGTTCGGCCACGGCGACCTGCTGTCGGCCTTCGCCACCGTCGACCTGCTGGAGAACGGCTTCCCGTCCGGCGGCCCCCGGTACGAGGGCCCGCGGCACTTCGACTACAAGCCGCTGCGCACCGAGGACATGGACGGCGTCTGGGCCTCGGCCGCGGCGAACATGCGCACCTACCTGCTGCTCAAGGAGCGCGCCGCGGCCTTCCGCGCCGACCCCGAGGTGCAGGAGGCGCTGGCCGCCGCCCGCGTCGGGGAGCTGGCCCGGCCGACCCTGGCCGAGGGCGAGTCCTACGAGGACCTGCTGGCCGACACCACGGCGTTCGAGGACTTCGACGTGGACGCCGCCGCGGCCCGCGGCGCCGGTGCCGTGCGGCTGTCGCAGCTGGCCGTCGAGCACTGCCTCGGCGCCCGCTGAGCACCGCCTCCGGGGAGCGCGCCGTGACGCTGGTGGCCGGGGTCGACTCGTCGACCCAGGCGTGCAAGGTGGTCGTCCGCGATGCCGGGAGCGGTCGCCTGGTCCGCGAGGGCCGGGCGGCGCACCCGGAGGGCACCGAGGTCGACCCCGCGGCCTGGGCCGCGGCGCTGGACCAGGCGGTGGCCGCCGCCGGCGGGCTGGACGACGTCGCGGCGGTCGCCGTCGGCGGCCAGCAGCACGGCATGGTCTGCCTGGACGACGACGGCGCCGTGGTGCGCGACGCGCTGCTGTGGAACGACACCCGCTCGGCCGGTGCCGCCGCCGACCTGATCGCCGAGCTCGGCGGCGGCGAGGCCGGCCGGCGGGCGTGGGCCGAGGCGGTCGGGCTGGTGCCGGTGGCCTCCTTCACCGTCACCAAGCTGCGCTGGCTGGCCGACGCCGAGCCGGCCAACGCCGCCCGCACCGCCGCGGTCTGCCTGCCGCACGACTGGCTGACCTGGCGGCTGGCCGGTTCCCCGGGGCTCGACGCCCTGGTCACCGACCGCGGTGACGCGAGCGGCACCGGCTACTGGTCGGCGGCCACGGGGGAGTACCGGCTGGACCTGCTGGAGCGGGGGCTCGGGCACCGCGCCGTCGTCCCGCGCGTGCTCGGCCCGGCCGAGGCGGCGGGCACGGCCATCGGCGGCGCCGTGCTCGGGCCGGGCACCGGCGACAACGCCGCCGCGGCCCTGGCGCTGGCCGCCGAGCCGGGCGACGTCGTCGTCTCGATCGGCACCTCCGGCGTGGTCTCGATGGTGTCGGCCACCCCGGTGGCCGACCCGAGCGGCACGGTCGCCGGGTTCGCCGACGCCACCGGTCACTTCCTGCCGCTGATCGCCACCCTCAACGCCGCCCGCGTGCTCGACGCCACCGCCCGGCTGCTCGGCGTCGACCACGAGGGCCTGTCCCGGCTGGCGCTGTCGGCCCCGGCCGGCGCCGGCGGGCTGGCGCTCGTGCCCTACCTGGAGGGCGAGCGGACGCCGGACCGGCCGCGCTCCACCGGCGCGCTGCACGGCCTCACGCTGGCCACCGCCGATCCGGCGCACCTGGCCCGCGCCGCGGTCGAGGGGCTGCTGTGCGGCCTGGCCGACGGGCTGGACGCGGTCGCCGCCGGCGGAACGCCGGTGCGCCGGGTGCTGCTGGTCGGCGGCGGTGCCCGGTCCGAGGCGGTCCGGCGGATCGCCCCCGCCGTCCTCGGGGTGCCGGTGCTGGTGCCGCCGCCGGGGGAGTACGTGGCCGACGGTGCCGCGCGGCAGGCGGCCTGGGTGCTCGCCGGCGGGGACACCCCGCCGGAGTGGGCGCGGCCGGGCACCGAGGTGCACGAGGCCGACCCGGTGCCCGCCGTCCGGGCGCGGTACGCGGAGGTCCGCGAGCTCACCGCCGAGCGGCTGTAGGGCATGGGAGGCTTTGGGGGGGGGGGGGGGGGGGGGGGGGGGGGGGGGGGGGGCCGGGGGGGGGGGGGGGGGGGGGGGGGGCGGGGCGGCCCA
>NZ_JBJGZW010000037.1:0-41488 GCF_054050695.1 Blastococcus sp. SYSU D00820 | reverse complement strand
CCCCCCCCCCCCCCCCCCCCCCCCCCCCCCCCCCCCCCCCCCCCCCCCCCCCCCCCCCCCCCCCCCCCCCCCCCCCCCCCCCCCCCCCCCCCCCCCCCCCCCGCCCCGGGAGCCCCGACGCTGAGGGCATGACCTCGTCGACCGCCCTGCCGCTTCCCGAGCTGCCCGCCGCCGTTACCCGCTACCTCGCCGCGCACGCCGCGGGCGATGCCGCCACCGCCCTCGGGACCTTCACCGCCGACGCCGTCGTGCAGGACGACGGCCGCAGCTATCGCGGCGCCGCCGAGGTGCTCGACTTCCTGCAGCACGCGGGCGCGCAGTTCTCCGTCACCCGGCAGCTGATCGGTGCCCGGCGCGACGGCGCGGACTGGGTCGCCCTGGTGCACCTGGAGGGCGACTTCCCCGGCGGCGTCGTCGACCTGGCGCACCGCTTCACCCTGGCGGGGGAGAGGATCGCGCGCCTGGTCATCGCCCCCTGACCCCTGCGGAAGGCCCGCCCGGCCTCCCCGGTTGGCCCTGGGGTGAGACTCTCCCTGCTCGACCGCTCCCGTACCCGCGCCGGCTGGCCCGAGGCGGCGGCGCTCGGGCACACCGTCGAGCGGGCGGTGGCCGCCGAGCGGCTGGGCTACGAGCGGTTCTGGGTCGCCGAGCACCACGGCGTGCCGGGGATCGCGTCGGGGGCGCCGGCCGTGCTGCTGGCCGCGGTCGGCGCGGCCACCTCGACGATCCGGCTCGGTTCCGGGGGCGTGATGCTGCCCAACCACCAGCCGCTGGTCGTCGCCGAGCAGTTCCTGATGCTGGCGGCGCTGTATCCCGGGAGGGTGGACCTCGGCCTGGGCCGGTCGCTCGGCTTCACCGCCCCGGTGCGCCGCGCGCTGCGGCGCACCGGGGACGAGCCGGACACCTTCGCCGACGACGTCGCCGAGGTCCGCGGCTACCTGGAACGCACCGCGCCGGTGACCGCGCACCCCGTCGCCGGGGCGCCGGTGCCGCTCGCCGTGCTGGCCACCGGCGCCGGCGTCGAGGTCGCCGCCCGGCTCGGTCTCCCGGTCGTGCTGGGCGGCCCCCTGCTCGGCCGGCCGGAGCTGGCCGACCGGCTGGCCGCCTACCGCCGTGCCTTTCGGCCGCACCGGGGCAGCCGGCCGGCGGTCACCGTCTCGCTGGACGTGCTGGTCGCCGACACCGACGCCGAGGCCCGGGAACTGGCGCTGCCCGAGGCGTGGGCGGTCGTCGCCTCCCGCCGCACCGGGCTGTTCGCGGCGCTGGAGCCGCCGGCCGCCATCCGCGCCCGCGGCTGGGACGAGCAGACCGCCGTCCGGGTCGAGCAGGGGCTGGCGGGCGTGGCCGCCGGCAGCCCGGCGACGGTGCGCCGCCGGCTGGAGCAGCTGGCCGAGCGGACCGGCGCCGACGAGCTGCTCGCCTCCGGCGCGACGTACGACCGCGCCGCGCTGGCCGCCTCCGACGCCGCGCTGGCCGCGCTGCTCGCCTGACCCGGCTGGGCCGGGGAACGCCGGCCGGCCCCTGGTACAACCGCCGGGTGACTCCCGAGGTGCCACCGGTGCTCCTGGCCCTCGACCTACTGGGCACCTTCGCCTTCGCGCTCAACGGCGCGCTGACAGCGCTGCGGGTGGCCCGCCTGGACATCGTCGGCGTGGTGACCCTCGGCATGATCACCGCGCTCGGCGGCGGCATCATCCGCGACGTCCTGCTCGGCAGCCTGCCGCCGGCCACGTTCGGCGACTGGCGCTACCTGGCCGTCGCCGCGGGCGGCGGGCTCATCGCCTTCGTCGCCGGCCGGCACCTCGAGCGGCTGGCCACCCCGATCACCGTGCTGGACGCCGCCGGCCTGAGCCTGTTCGCCGTCACCGGGGCGAGCAAGGCGCTGGACCTGGGGCTCGGCCCGGCGCAGGCGGTGATCCTCGGGGCGGTCACCGGGGTCGGCGGCGGCACGCTGCGCGACGTCCTGGTCCGGCAGGTGCCGACCGTGCTGACCAGCGGCCTGTACGCGATCCCCGCGCTGGTCGGTGCCACGGCGACCGTCGTGGTCGTCGGGCTGGACGTGCACGGGCCGGCCACGGCGATCGGCGCGGCCGCGCTGTGCTTCGTCGTCCGCATGGTCGGGGTGCACTTCGACCTGCACGCGCCGATGCCCCGGCAGGGGCCTCCGCGCGGGCCCGGGGACGGCGACGCGGGCTGACGGGCGCGCAGGAGCCCGGGGGCACCGGACGGTGCCCCCGGGCTCCCGGGTGTGGTGGGGTCAGCGCGGGTCGATCGGGGTGAACGTGCCCGCGCGGGCCTCGATGACCTCGGCGGCGTCGAGGATCGCGTTCTCGTCGAACCGGCGGCCCATGAGCTGGACGCCGGCCGGCAGCCCGCCGGCGACCCCGGTGGGCACCGACAGCGCGGGGAAGCCGACCATCGGGATGGCCATCATCGACGCCTGGGCCGCCATCACCCGGCGCATGCTCTCCACACTGGCGATGTCGGCGTCCTGCTCGAAGGCCTGCTCGGCCGACACCGGCAGCAGGACGATCGGGTAGCGGGCCATGAACTCGCCGAGCCGGCGGACGAGCGTGCCGCGGCGTGCGTAGCCGGACATGTAGTCGGTCAGCCCGGGGGAGGTGCCCCACCACTCGGCCGCGACCGCGTAGTAGTTGGCCGCGGCCTGCTTCATGCCGTGGTCGCCGACCTCCTCGACCAGCGGCATGATCGTCCGGAACTCCTCCATGCAGAGCAGGTACCAGAGGCGGTAGGCCTCGGCGATCACCGGCAGCTCGACCTCCTCGACCACGTAGCCGGCGTCGGTGAGCCAGCCGGCGGCGGAGTCCAGCGCCTCGGTGACGGCGGCCGTCGGGGACGCGACACCGTGGTCGCGCACGAGGGCCACCCGCAGCGGTCGCTCGGCCGGTGTGGCCGCGGGCGCGCCGGGCACGTGGAAGGGGTCGCGCGGATCCGGGCGGTCCAGACCGAGCAGCCCGAGCCGGGTGTCGGCCACCGACCGCGCGAGCGGCCCCTGCACGAGCATGGCCTGCACCGACAGCGCCGGGTCCTGGCCCTCGGGGCCGTAGAGCCCGGCCACCCGGCCGACCGTCGGCCGCAGTCCGACGACGCCGCAGGCGTAGGCGGGGTAGCGGACCGACCCGCCGATGTCGTTGCCGTGCGCGATCGGCACCATCCCCGAGGCGACGGCGGAGGAGGCGCCGCCGCTGGAGCCGCCGGGTGTGCGGGCCGCGTCCCAGGGGTTGAGCGTGCGCCCGTGCAGGTCGTTGTCGGTGAACCACCGGTAGGAGAAGGCCGGGGTGTTGCTGCGGCCGAGCAGGATGGCGCCGGACCTCCGGAAGCTGGCCACGTGGGGGCTGTCGGCTGTGGCGACGGCATCCTTGAACGCGACGACGCCGTTCGTGGTGGCGTGGCCGGCCTGGTCGGAGTTGACCTTGATGGCCACCGGTACGCCGTGCAGCGGGCCGAGCTCGGCGCCCGAGGTGGTGAGCCGGTCGGCCTCGGCGGCCGCCTGGAGGGACTCCTCCGCGCGGACCTCGACCAGGGCGTTGAGGTGCGGGTTGACCTCCTGGATCCGGTCCAGGCAGCTCTGCACGACCTCGCGGGCGGAGATCTGCGCGGTGCGGATGCCGTGGGCCAGGCGGGTGGCCGACCAGCGCCACAGCTGCTCGGCGTCGGGAGCGGTCATGGGGGCCTCCGGGGTGGGTGCGGGCGACATGGGCGGCAGGCTGTCAGCGATCCCCGGGCCGCGGCGCCGACATGAGACGACTGCGGCGGGGAGTTCTCACTTGGGTGCGCGCGTCACGGTCCGGGCGACGAACGCCGCGACGTCCACCCGGTCGGTGCAGATGCCGCCGGCCAGCAGGCCGAGCATCGCGACCCGCCGCCGCGGATCGCGGATCGCGCCGGCCAGTTCGACGGCGTCGCGGGGGTCGGCGGTCCGCCGGATGTGCCCCGCGGACTGGGCGGCCACCCAGGAACGGGCGAACCGGGGCTCGAACTCCGCCCGCAGGTGCTCGACCGGCCGGCGGCCCACCTCGATCCGGGCGGCGCGGATGAAGTCGGTGTCCCGGGTGGTCATCCGCGTGTAGGTGTCCAGGACGCCGAGCACGTGGTCCACCGGCTCGCCGTCGGGGTCCGGCGCGGCCGCCAGCTCCGCCATGCGCGACCAGCGCACGAGCGACACCTCGTCGACGAGGGCGCCGCGGCCGTCGAAGTGGCGGTAGAGCGTGGCGAGGCTGACGCCGGCCTCCGCGGCGATCGTCCGGACGCCGACGTCGGTGGACCCGGCCCGGCCGACGACGTCGCGGGTCGCCCGGACCAGCCGCAGCCGGTTCTCGCGCGCGTCGCTGCGCATGCCCACCTCCGGGGTCGCCGTGCGTGCCCCGATGGTCCGGTGGGTGGCGGGCGCGGGCAAGGCCCTCGCGGCGCCACCCGGCTCGCGCACGGTCTTGCGCTGCTCGCGGGTCGGCCGATACGTTCGTCTTGACCAAGCGATTGCTCGGGAAGGATCGGAACGGCGCGTGACCGACAGGCACCGGGCGGTACGGGTCGTCCGCGCGCCCGTGGGCAGTCCGCGCCCGGAGGACTTCGCGGTCGTGGAGCTGCCGGCGCCGCGCCCGGGCCCCGGGCAGGTCCTGTTCCGCGGGCTGCTCCTGTCCATCGACCCGAGCGCCCGGCGGCGGCTGCCGGCCCCCGGGACGACGCCGCCTCTGGGCGCCGTGGCGGCGGTCGGGGACGTCGTCTTGGCCGGCGTGGTGCCGGCGTCCGCCGGGCTGGACGGCGCCCTGGTGGGGGAGGTCCTCGAGTCGCGGCACCCCGGCTTCGTCCCGGGCGACCTGGTCAGGGGCGGCTCGCACTGGCAGGAGCTGCACGCCGTGGACGGCGACCGGCTGGACCGGATCGACCCCGCCGACGGCACCTCCCCGGCCGAGGAACTGGGCGTCCTCGGTCGCTCGGGCCTGGTCGGGTGGTGCGGCATCGAGCTGGTCGCCGCGGTCCGGCCGGGCGACACGGTGGTCGTCTCCGCGGCCGGGGGCGCGGTCGGCATGGTCGCCGGTCAGGTGGCCCGGGACCGCGGAGCGCGGGTGGTCGGCATCGCCAGCGGCGACAAGGTCCGCTTCGTCGTCGACGAGCTGGGTCTCGACGGGTGCGTCGACCGGGCCGCCTCCGACGTCGGCGCGGAGCTGGACCGCCTCTGCCCCGACGGGGTCGACGTCTACCTCGACAACGTCGGCGGACCGGTCCTCGACGCCGTCTTCCCGCGGCTGGCCGACTTCGGCCGCCTGGTCGTCTGCGGCATGGCGGGGGAGTACAACGCCGCCGAGAGCCCGTCCGGCCCGCCGCTGCGGCCGGTGCTGCGCAAGCGGCTCCGGATCGAGGGGTTCGTCGTCCACGACCACTACGACCGGGCGCCGGAGTACCGCGCGTGGGCGCTGCCGCGGCTGCGCGACGGCCGGTTGCGGTACCGGGAGGACGTCGTGGACGGGCTGGAGCAGGCCCCCGCCGCGCTGGCGCGGCTGCTGCGGGGCGAGAACCGGGGCAAGCAGCTGGTGCGGCTGACCGACGAGAGGACGACAGCATGAGCGACCCTGCGTACTGCGCCGTGGTGACCGGCGCGAGCCGGGGGATCGGCCGGGCGATCGCCCGGCGGCTGGCCTCGGCCGGGCTGCCCGTGGCCGCCGTGTCGCGGACCATGCGGCCGGGCAGCGGATCGCTGGCGGGGTCGCTCGAGGAGACCGTCGCCACGATCGCCGCCGACGGCGGGACGGCGCAGGCGTTTGTCGCCGACCTCGGCGACGCCGCACTCGACCGCACCGCCCTCGTCCGCGGGATCGAGCGGTCGATGGGTTGCCCGGTCGGCGTGCTCGTCAACAACGCCGCCGCCACCCGCCGCTACGACGTGCCGTTCGCGGACATGCGGCGGGAGTGGTTCTACGACACCGTCGAGACCAACATCTGGAGCACCTGGGCGCTCATGGCGGCGGTCGTCCCGAGCATGCGGGCGCTGGGCACCGGCTGGGTGGTCAACCTCTCCTCCCGGCAGGCCGGGCCGCGGGTCGGCCCGCCGTTCGCTCCGCACCCGCTCGCCGGATCGGTGCTCTACGGCGGGTCGAAGGCGTTCCTCGACCGGCTGAGCACCGGCGCGGCGATGGAGCTCTACGACGACCACATCGCGGTCAACTCGCTGGCTCCCAACCGCGGCGTCGCCACCGAGCACGCGGCGGGCGCCGTCCCGGGATGGCCGTCGGAGCCGGAGGACACGATGGCCGAGGCCGCGCTGCTCCTGGCGTCGGAGGACCCCTCCCGGGTCACCGGCCGGGTGGCCTACAGCCTGCCGCTGCTCAAGGAGTTCGACCGGCCCGTGTACACCGTCGACGGCACCCGACTGCTCGAGGGCTGGCAGCCCGCCGACCTCGATCCGGCGGGCTTCCCCGGCGACTACCTGACGATGGCGCCGCCGGCGCCGATCCCGCCCGAGGTGTTCGCCGCCCGGGGCTGAGCGCCGACGTCGCGCACGCCGGATGGCGGTACCCCGGGGCCGCCGCGTACCGTTCAGCCACCCGGTCCCGCGGCCGGGGCCGGGAATGCTGCGGCCCCGTCGGTGTTGTCCCGGGCGAGGCACCGGCCCCGCGTCCCCGCGTGGCCGGACGGTGACCCGGCCGTGCCCGGTCGCCGCGAGAGACCCGCCGCCGCGCGGCGCAGGTCCGCGCCGGACGCCCCCGGCCCGGCGTCGGTGACGCCGCGGCCCGTGGACGCCGTCCGCCGGCACCTGCGGCACGGTGCGGGATGCTGCCGCGGCGCTCGCGCCGCGGCGTGTGGAGGAGGAGTACGTGGCCCGACCCGGCCAGCGGCAGGGCGGCAGGCGCCGTCCCGCGTCACGCGAGCAGCGGCGGCCCCGCCACCGCGGTGACGTCATCGCGGTGCTCGCCATGAACGCGCGCGAGGTCGAGTCGGCCGCGCAGCGGGGGCGGGTGACGCCCGGCGTCCGCGCCCGGTTCCAGGCCGTCGCGCTGCTGCTGCGCGACGAGCGGGCGCGCGTGCAGGGCGCCACGGGGGTCAGCGACGGCGCCCGCACCGAGCAGCTGAAGCGGCTGGACGGCGTCGCCACCATCCTCGCGACCACCGCCGTCCGCGACGCCGGGCTGCTGGCCCTGCTCGCCGAGGACGCCGTCGTGTCCGACGAGGCGCGCACGCTCAAGCGCGAGATGCTCGCCGCCGCCGGCGTCGAGGTCGCTCCCGAGGTGGAGGCGCCGGCCGAGCCGGCCGAGGCGCCCGTGGTGCCCGAGCGGCGCACCGTGCCCCAGTCGGTGATCTCCCGGCAGCTGGCCAACCCGTTCCTGGCCCCCGACTTCTCCGCCGCCGCCCCGCGCCCCGTGCGCCCGCAGCGGCTGGCCGGCTGGGAGCTGCTCGGGCCGCTGTTCACCTCGTTCGAGCGGGCCGGCGGGGGAGCGCCGGCGTGCATGGACCTGCCCTTCCCGACCTCCCGCTTCACCCCGGCCGGGCTCGAGCTCATGCCGCACCAGGGGCAGCTGGTGGCCGCCGCGGCCGCCGGCCACCGCACCTTCCTGCTCGCCGACGAGCCGGGCCTGGGCAAGACCGCCCAGGCGCTGCTGGCCGCCGAGGCCGCCGGCGCCTTCCCCCTGCTCGTGGTCGTGCCCAACGTGGTCAAGACCAACTGGGCCCGCGAGGCCGGCCGCTGGACGCCGCACCGGACGGCCACCGTGGTCCAGGGCGACGGCGCCACCGTCGACGGGTTCGCCGACATCGTCGTCGTCAACTACGACGTGCTCGACCGGCACGTCGGCTGGCTGGGCAGCTTCGGCTTCGGCGGCATGGTCATCGACGAGGCGCACTTCATCAAGAACAAGACCTCGCAGCGGTCGCAGCACGTGCTGCACCTGGCCGACCGGATCCGCGCTCGCACGCCGCGGCCGCTGCTGATGGCGCTGACCGGCACGCCGCTGATCAACGACATCGACGACTTCCGGGCCATCTGGCAGTTCCTCGGCTGGATCGACGACGGCAAGCCGCTGGGCGAGCTCATGGCGGCGCTCGAGGCGACCGGGCTGACGCCGGCCGACCCCGGGTTCTCCGCCGCCGCCCGCCGGTGCGTGATCGACCAGGGCATCGTGCGCCGCCGCAAGGTCGACGTGGCCGCCGACATCCCCGCGCGCCGCATCGCCGACCTGCCCGTCGAGCTGGAGGGGCCGGCCGGCCGGTCGATCCGCGCGGCCGAGCGCGACCTGGTGCGGCGGATGGTGACCCAGTACCGCACGGCGCTGGCCTACCGCTCCGTCGACGAGGGGGAGGGCATCGACGCGGCGCTGGTGCGCCGGGTGGCCCGCTCGGAGCTCAAGGACTCCGCCGCCTCGACCGGCGAGAACGTGTTCAGCATGATGCGGCGGATCGGGCAGGCGAAGGCCGGCCTGGCCGCCGACTACGCCGCCCAGCTGGCACGCAGCGCCGGCAAGGTGGTCTTCTTCGCCAAGCACGTCGACGTCATGGACGCCGCCGAGGAGATCTTCGCCCGGCAGGGCGTGCGGTTCGCCTCGGTGCGGGGTGACCAGACGCCGTCCGTGCGGCAGAAGGAGGTCGACGCCTTCGTGGAGGATCCCGACGTCGCGATCGCCGTCTGCTCCCTCACCGCCGCCGGGGTCGGGCTGAACCTGCAGGTCGCCTCCAACATCGTGCTCGCCGAGCTGTCGTGGACCGATGCGGAGCAGACCCAGGCCATCGACCGCAGCCACCGCATCGGCCAGACCGAGCCGGTCACCGCCTGGCGGGTCATCGCGGCGCAGACCATCGACGCCCGCATCGCCGAGCTGATCGACAGCAAGGCCGGGCTCGCCGCCCGGGCGCTGGACGGCTCGGACGAGGCGCCGGGCTCGTCGACGGACGTGCAGCTGGACGCGCTGGTCGCGCTGCTCACCGACGCGCTGCAGGAGCCGGCGGCCTGACCGCACCCCGATCCCCGGGAGGGACCGACATGCAGGCCGAACCGCCCCTCGACCGGGTCCGCGCCGCGGTGGACGCCGCCCTCGCCGAGGCGGCCCGGTCCGGCCTCGGGGTCAGCCTCGCCGTCGTCGACGGGCTCGGCCACGACCTCGTCGTCGTCCGGGGCGACGGCGCGGCGTGGTTCACCGCCGGGATCGCCCGGTCCAAGGCTCGGACCGCCGTCGCGTTCGGCCGGCCCTCCGCCGATGTCTCCGGGCTGCGGGAGGCCTATCCCGACGTCTTCGACCTGGCGGCCGAGCAGTTGCCCTTCCGGCCCACGACGCTGCCCGGCGGGCTGCCGATCGTGATCGGGGGCCGGCCGGTCGCCGCGGTCGGGGTCAGCGGCGCCACTCCGGAGGAGGACCTCCGCTGCGCCGGGGTCGCCCGCGACGCCCTGGGCGGCTGAGCTCGCGGGCCTCGGAGGAGGAACGCCTTGCCCTCCGGTGCCCTCCGGAGGAACGTCGCGGCGGTGCGGGTGCTCGTGGTCGCCTCGCCCCTCGTCGGGCACGTCCTGCCGCTCGTCCCGTTGGCGCTCGCGCTCCGGGACGCCGGGCACGAGGTGCGGCTGGCCACTGCCGCCGAGGGGGTGACGGCCGGGCAGCGAGCCGGCGTCCCGGTTCACGACGTGGCGCCGGGGCTGGACGTCCGCCGGGTCTTCGCGCGTCCGCTGCTGCGGCATCCGCTGCCCGTGCTGCGGATGGTCCGGGGCGACGAGGGCACCGACGGCGTCGGCCTGCTGTTCGCGGCCGTCACCGAGCGGACCGTCGACGGGCTGGTGCGCCTGGCCGACGGCTGGCGGCCGGACCTGGTCCTCCACGAGGGCCTCGCGCCGGCCGGTGCCGTCGCGGCCGCGCGGCTGGGGGTCCCGGCGGTCCTGGTCGACGCGCTGATCTACGACGGCCGCAGGCTGCTCGAGGCGGTGGTGGGGCATCTCGACCGGGTCGTCCGGCGGTACGGCGTCGCGGCGCTCCCCGCGCCAGCCGCCACGATCACCGCCGTGCCGGCCGGCCTGGTGGGGGAGCGGCGCGGGCATCCGATGCGGCCCGTTGCGTCCGGGGGGTCCGGCGACGTGCCGCAGGACCTGCTCGACCCGGGGACCCGCCCGGTGCTGCTGGTGAGCCGGTCGACGGCCGACGACCCCCGTCGTGACCGGCTCATGACCACCGTGGTCGAGGCCGCGGCCGGCGCCGACGTCGACGTCGTCCTGGTCCGGCCGGACCGGTGGGTGACCCGCCGGCCGCTGCCACCGAACGTCCGGACGGCCGACTGGCTGCCCTTCGCCGCGGTGCTGCCGCACGTGGCCGGCATCGTGCACCACGGGGGATCGGGAACCGTCCTGGCGGCGCTGGCCGCCGGGGTGCCGCAGCTCGTCGTCCCCGGCGCCGGCGACCGGACCCTGCACGCCCGGCTGGTCGCGGCCCGCGGCGCCGGGCTCGCCGTTCCGCTGGCCGGGCTGACGACGGACGCGCTGCACCGGCTCGCCGGGGACGCGTCGCTGCGGACGGCGGCGCGGGAGGTGGCGGCCGAGATCGCGGCCATGCCACATCCCCGGGACGTGGTACCCGCGCTCGTCGCCCTGGCCGAGCGGCGGGCGACCGCGGACGCGGATCCCCCGGTGCGACCGCTGGAGTGGCCCGACGGGCCATGATGGGCGCCTCCCCAGCTCCCGCGGACAGGAGGCACAGGTGACCGGGACGACGCTCGCCCCGCCGGCGGTCGACGAGGTGCTGGCCGAGCTGGCCGCGCTCGAGGACCCGAAGGCGCGGGCGGTCAACGAGCGGCACGGCGACGACCACGGCGTCAACCTCGGCAGGCTCCGGGCGCTGGCCAAGCGGCTGAAGACCCAGCACGACCTCGCGCGCGAGCTGTGGGCCACCGGGGACACCGCGGCCCGGCTGCTGGCCCTGCTGGTCTGCCGGCCGAAGGCGTTCGGCCGCGAGGAGCTCGACGCCATGCTCCGCGAGGCGCGGGCACCCAAGGTGCACGGCTGGCTCGTGGAGTACGTGGTCAAGAAGAGCCCGCACGCCGAGGAGCTGCGGCTCGCCTGGACCGCCGACCCCGATCCGGTCGTGGCCGGCGCCGGCTGGGCGCTGACCAGCGCGCGCGTGGTCAAGACGCCCGAGGGCCTGGACCTGGCCGGGCTGCTCGACGTCATCGAGGCCGAGATGGCCGACGCCCCGGAGCGCCTGCAGTGGGCGATGAACGAGTGCCTGGCCCGCATCGGGATCGAGCACCCCGAGCACCGCGCCCGGGCCATCGAGATCGGTGAGCGCCTCCGCGTGCTCGAGGACTACCCGACCTCCCCGGGCTGCACGTCGCCGTTCGCGCCGGTCTGGATCGCCGAGATGGTGCGCCGCCAGGGCTAGGGGTGGAGCTGCACTCGATCGAGCACGGCGCCGGCCGGCCGGTGCGGGCGGTCGCCGGCACCGGAGTCGCTGCTCGGCGACGGACCGTGCGGTGAACGGTGCGCACCGCCCGTCCGGATCGCGGTGCGGCACCCGGACCGCTAGGACGGACGCGGGGACAGCAGGGTCCCCGGACCGCTTCCCGAGGAGGCAGGCTGCCATGACCGCCCCGAGGCTGGACACCGATCCGTGGCTGGTGCGCGAGCCGCACGTGGACACCGGGACGCTCGCCGTCGCCGAGTCCGTCTTCAGCCTGTGCAACGGCTACCTGGGCATCCGCGGGACGCTCGACGAGGTCGAGCCGCACGCCAACCGGGGCACCCACCTGTCCGGGGTCTACGAGACCCATCCGCTGTCCTATCCCGAGGACAGCTACGGGCACCCGCAGGAGGGCCAGGCGATGCTCACCGTCGCCGACGGCACGCCGCTGCGCCTCCTGGTGGACGGCGTGCCGCTGGACGTCCGGGAGATCGGGCCGGCGGTCCACGAGCGCACGCTGGACCTGCGCGCCGGCATCCTCGACCGCCGGGTGCGCTGGACGACGGCGGCCGGCACGACGATCGAGGTGCACTCGCAGCGGCTGGTGTCGCTGGTGGAGCGGTCGGTCAGCGCCGTGCGGTACGAGGTCCGGGCGCTGGACGGCGCCGCGCACGTCGTCGTCCGGTCGGAGCTGGTCGACGGCGAGATCACGCCGACCGGCGTCGACAACGACGACCCGCGGGTCGGCGAGCGCCTGGAGAACGCCTTCGAGCCGCTGCTGTCCGAGCACGCCGACCGCGGTGGCGCCCTGGTCTCCCGGACGCGGCACTCCGGCATCTCGGTGGCCGCCGCGGTGTCCCACGTCGTCGAGGGAGGACGTGTGGAGAGCCGCTGCGATCCGCGGCGGGTGGTGACCACCGTGGCCGGCGACCTCGGCCCGGGGGACGCACTCGCCGTCGTCAAGGTCGTCGCGCACACGTGGTCGCGCGAGGCCAGCGCCGACTCCCTGGGCGGGGAGGCGCGCACCGCCGTCCACTCCGCTCTCGACCTGGGCTGGGACGGCCTGCTCGCCCGGCAGCGTGCCGTGCTGGACGACCTGTGGGCCACCGCCGACGTCGAGGTCGACGGCGATCCCGAGCTGCAGCAGGCGCTGCGCTACGCGGTCTTCCAGCTGTACTGCGCGTCCGCCTGCATCACCGGCGCCCCCATCGGCGCCAAGGGGCTCACCGGCATCGGGTACAGCGGCCACACCTTCTGGGACGTCGAGGGCTTCGTGCTGCCCGCCCTCACCCTGCTGCGGCCGGCGGCGGCCGAGCGGCTGCTGCGGTTCCGGGCCGGCACCCTCGACATGGCCCGCGACCGGGCCCGCACCCTCGGTCAAAGGGGTGCCTGCTATCCCTGGCGCACGATCAGCGGCCGGGAGACCTCGGCGTACTGGCCGGCCAGCACGGCCGCGATGCACGTCAACGCCGACATCGCCCGGGCCTTCTGGCTGTACCAGAACGTGACCGGCCAGGACCTGGACACCCTCGGCGGCCTGGCCGTGCTGGTCGAGACGGCGCGCTTCTGGATGTGCGTCGGCCACGAGGACGTCGACGGCGGCTGGCACCTGTTCGGCGTGACCGGCCCCGACGAGTACACCGGGGTCGTCGACGACAACGTGTTCACCAACCTCATGGCCCGCGACAACCTCCGGTGGGCCGCGCAGTCGTGCCGGCGGCTGGAGGCGCGCGCGGCGGAGCTCGGCGTGGATGCCACCGAGATCGCCGCCTGGCGCGCCGCCGCCGCGACGGTGCACGTGCCGTGGGACGAGGGGCTGGGCGTGCACCCGATGAACACCAACTTCACCGCGTACCGCGAGTGGCCGTTCGAGGACGAGGCCGACTCCTATCCGGTGCAGGAGCACCACCACTACGCGATGTTCTACCGGCGCCAGGTGCTCAAGCAGGCCGACCTGGTGCTGGCCCTGTGGTGGTGCCGCGACGCCTTCACCGACGAGGAGGTCGCGCGCGACCTCGACTACTACGAGGCGCGCACCGTCCGCGACTCCTCCCTGTCGGCCGCCGTCCAGGCGGTGGTCTGCGCGCAGGCGCAGCACCCCGACCTGGCGCTGCGGTACCTCCGCGAGTGCGCGCTGGTCGACCTGCGGGACGTGCGCGGGGACACCGGCGGGGGCCTGCACATGGCCGCGGTGGGCGGTGCGTGGCTGGGGCTGGTGGCCGGCCTGGGCGGGCTGCGGGAGGACCGCGACGACCTCGAGCTCGCGCCGCTGCTGCCGGCGCGGCTGACCCGCACCGCGTACTCGGTCACCTGGCGCGGGCGGGTGCTCCGGGTGGAGACGACCCGGGAGGGCACCACGGTCACCCTCGTCCGGGGCGAGGGCCCGGTGACCGTGGTGGTCGACGGCGCGCCGCTGCAGGTGACGGCGGAGGAACCCGCCCGCGCGCCGCTGCGTGCCCCGGCGCCGCTGCTGCCCGAGCCGCGGCAGCCGTTCGGCCGCGAACCGCGGACCTGAGCCCGTCAGGCGGGCTCGGGCACGCCTCCGGGGTCACCGCCGGGATCGTCGGGCGTCGCCTCGACCGGCGGCGGCGGCAGCGGTTCCGGCGCGTCGGGCAGCAGCTCGGCGGGGTCGTCGGGCACGGGCTGGTCCGGGTCGATCAGCGGGTCGGGCTCCGGGAGCGGCGCAGTCATGCCCCGAGTCAAGCAGGGCGCCGGGCGGCATGGACGCCGATCGCCCCCGCCGGTACACCTGCCGGGGACGGCCGGCACCGGCGGGCCGGGGGAGGAGCCGTCGTGTCGAGGCAGCCGCGCGCCGGTGGCCCGCTCCTCGCCGGGAAGCTGACCGTGCCACCGGTGCCCGCCGCGCTGGTCGCCCGACCCCGGCTGCTGCGCCGCCTGGACGCCGTCCGGGACACCCCGGTGACCGCGGTGGTCGCCGGTGGCGGCTGGGGCAAGTCCACCCTGCTCGCGGCGTGGGCCCGGTCCGCCGGCCTGCCGCTCGCCTGGGTGACCCTGGAACCCGGCGAGGACGACCCCGCGCGGTTCTGGACGTACGTGGCCACCGCGCTGGCCGGCCCGGCTCCGGATCTCGCCGAGCCGGTCCTGCGCGCGCTCACCGTCCCCTCGGTGGATCCGCTCGACGTGGCCGTCCCGGAGCTGCTCAACGGCTTCGCTGCCCGGGAGGACCCGGCCGTGCTGGTCCTCGACGACGTCCACGAGGTCACCGACCCCCGGGTCGTCGGCGGACTGGAGTTCCTCCTCGACCACCTGCCCCGCGCGCTGCGGGTGGTCCTCGCCGGTCGTGCCGAGCCCCCGGTCGGTCTCGTCCGGCTCCGGGCGCGGGGCCGGCTGGCCGAGCTGGACGCCGCCGACCTGCGCTTCACCGCCGACGAGGGGCGGGCGCTGGTCGCGTCGTTCCTCCCGGGCGGGCCCACTGCCGGTGGCGCCGAGCCCGCCGCGCTCGGCGACCTCCTCGCCCGCACCGAGGGCTGGGCGGCCGGCC
This sequence comes from Blastococcus sp. SYSU D00820, assembly GCF_054050695.1. Taxonomy (NCBI): domain Bacteria; kingdom Bacillati; phylum Actinomycetota; class Actinomycetes; order Geodermatophilales; family Geodermatophilaceae; genus Blastococcus; species Blastococcus sp. SYSU D00820. The sequence continues at coordinate 26,605 of NZ_JBJGZW010000037.1, read as the reverse complement.
TGGTCCTCGGCGCGCTGGCCCTGCGCGACCGCGCCTCCGGACGCATGTCGCCGCCGGGGCCGGCCGGCCGGCAGCACGCCGTCGACTACCTGCTCGGCGAGGTGCTCGCCGGCCAGGCACCGGACCGCCGCGACCTCCTCCTGCGCACCGCGGCGCTGGGCCGGCTGTCCGGCCCGCTGTGCGACGCGGTCCTGGACCGCACCGGTTCCGGCGCGGTCCTCGCCGGCCTGGCCCGCGACGGCGTCTTCGTCTTCGCGGTGGACGACGGCGGGATGGCGGGCGACGACGCCTGGTACCGCGTCCATCCGCTGTTCCGGGCGGCCCTGCGCCGCGGCCTGGCCGACGAGACGGCAGCGGCCGCGGTGCAGCGCCGGGCTGCGGCGTGGTTCTGGGAGCAGGGGCTGGTCGAGGAGGCGATCGGCGCCCGTATCGAGGCCGGCGACTCCGCCGGTGCCGCCGACTGGCTGGTGCAGAGCAGCGGCACGTTCCTCGCCACGGCACGGGTCGGGGTCTTCGCCGAACTCGGCGACCGGCTCGACCCGGCCGTCGTAGCACGATCGGTACCGCTGCTGCTCTCGCTGGCCTGGGCGGCCGGGGTCACCGGTCGCCTGGACCGGGTGCCGGACCTGCTGGACCGGGCCCGGGCACGGCTCGACGCCGGCGACCGCGGCACCGGCTTCCCGGGATTCGCCGGGCCGAGGGGGGCGATCGCTGCCCTCCGCGCCGTGTACGGCACGGCGGCCGCGGCGTCGCCGGACGTCGCGCTGGCCGCCGCCCGGGCGGCGGTGGCTGCGGAGACCGACGACCGGCTGCCCGGCTGGGTGGTCGCCCGGGTGGCCCTCGCCGGGGCCCTGCTCGCCGACGGGCGCTGGACCGACGCCGCCACCCACCTGGAGCTGGCCTGGCGGTCACCGGCGGCGGCCGTGCTGCCGGCCTTCTCCCGCCTGGAGGTCGCCGGACTGCTGGCCTGGCGCCTGGTCCAGCCCGACGCCGATCCCGACCGCGGAGCGCGCGCCGGGCGCTTGCTGCGCGCCACCGAGCACGACGCGGCGGCCCTCGAGGCCGACCTCGGCGACGCCGCCGCGGCGGCGCTGGCGCTGCTGTACGCGACCCGCTCGGTGCTCGACCAGCGCTGCGGCCGGTCGCGCTCGGCCCGGGACCGGTCCCGGCGGGCCGCCGACCTGGTCGGGGTCCAGGCGCATCCGGCGGTGGCCGTGCTGGTGCTGCTGAGCGCGGCCGAGACCGCCCTGGCCGACGGCGACCCCACCGCCGCGCTGCGGTTCCTCGACCGGGCCCGGGAGGCGCGGCCGGCTGCTCCGCCGTCCCCGTACCTCGACCGGCGGCTCGCCACGGTGGAGGCACGAGCGGGCCGGCGGGCCACCGCACGGGTGCGCGCGGTCCTCGCCGAACCGCTGACCGAGCGCGAGGTGTCGGTGCTCCGGGCGCTGCGGGGTCCGCTGAGCCAGCGCGAGGTGGGGGCGGCGCTGCACCTGTCGATCAACACGGTGAAGGGCTACACGCGCAGCCTGTACCGCAAGCTGGACGTCGGTTCCCGGCGGGAGGCGGTCGAGCGGGGGCGCGCGCTGGGCCTCTGCTGAGACCACCCGGGGTGGTCGGGTGCCCGGGGTGGTGCGCGGCCACCCGGGCAGGCAGGAGCGTGCCGGGCACCCGATCCACGAGGAGCCTGCCGTGCCCGTCCGCCCCGTCGTCGCCACTCCCGCCGTCCCGGTCGCCTGGCCGCCGGGCGCCACGTCCGCCACCGTCGACCTGGACGGGTGCGTGCGGTACCTGGACCTGGGCGGTGCCGCCGGTGCCCCGGTCGTGCTCTGCGTGCACGGGCTGGGTGGCTCGGCCCTCAACTGGGGACTGCTCGCCCCGCTGCTCACCCGCACCCACCGGGTCCTCGCCGTGGACCTGTTCGGCCACGGCGGCAGCGGCGTCCCGAGCGTGCCCGCTGCCGGCGCGGCCGCCGCCGACCGCCGGTTGCTCGACCGCTTCGTCCGGGAGGTCGTCGGTGCGCCGGTGGTGCTGCTGGGGCACTCGATGGGCGGCGTCCTGACCGTCCTGCAGGCCGCGCAGGCACCGGAGACGGTGCGCCGGCTGGTGCTCCTGGCCCCACCCGTGCCCGGAGCCGCCGGCCGGCTGGACCTCGCCCTCGCCGCGCGGCTGGCGTTCCTCCGGCTGCCGGGCGTCGCCGCGGCGGTCGACCGTCGGCTGGCCGGCCTGACCCCCGAGCGGGCGGTCGACCAGCAGCTGCGCCAGGCGACGCCGCACCGGGCGCGGATCCCCGCCGACGCGCTGGCGGCCGTCGTCGCCGAGACCCGCGAGCGGGCGGCCCGCCCCGACGCCGCGGCCGGCCGGGCGCAGCAGTGGGCGGCGCTCCTCGCCACCATGGCGCTGCTCGCGCGGCCGCGGGCGTGGCAGCGGACCCTCGCGAGCGTGCCGGCGCCGACCCGGTGGCTGCACGGCGCCGACGACCCCCTGTCGCCGGTGGCCGCCGCCCGGAGGCTGGCCGCCACCCGGCCCGACTGGGAGTTCGCGGTGCGGCCCGGCGTCGGCCACCTGCTGGCGGTGGAGGACCCGGCCTGGACCGCGGAGCAGGTGCTGGCCGGCGAGGACGACCGGTGAGCGGCGCCCGCCGGACGCACGGACGCCCCGGTCCGCGGGAGGCGGACCGGGGCGTCTGCGACGGGGGAGTGCTTACCGCAGGTCGAAGCGGTCGAGCTCCATGACCTTCACCCATGCGGCGACGAAGTCCTGCACGAACTTCTCCTTCGCGTCGTCGGCCGAGTAGACCTCGACGATGCCGCGGAGGATGGAGTTCGAGTTGAAGACCAGGTCGGCCGCGGTGGCGGTGCGCACGACGTTGCCCTCGGCGTCGAGGCCCTCGTACACGCCCTCGGCGTCGATCGCCGTCCGCCACTGGATGCCCAGGTCGAGCAGGTTGCGGAAGAAGTCCTGGGACAGGACCCCCGGACGGTCGGTGAAGACGCCGTGCGTGGTGCCGCCGGTGTTGGCACCGAGCACCCGGAGGCCGCCGACGAGCAGCGTCATCTCCTTGGCGGTCAGCTCGAGCATGTAGGCCCGGTCGACCAGGAGCGTCTCCGGCTGCAGCTTGCTGCCGGGGGCGATCCAGTTGCGGAAGCCGTCGGCCTTCGGCTCGAGCCAGCGGAAGTTGTCGACGTCGGTCTGCTCCTGCGAGGCGTCGGTCCGGCCCGGGTGGAAGGGGACGGTGACCTGCACGCCCGCGTCGGCCGCGGCCTTCTCCACCGCGGCGCTGCCGCCGAGCACGATGAGGTCGGCCAGCGAGACCTTCTTGCCGGTCTGCTGCTCGAACTCACCCTTGACGCGCTCCAGCACCGGCAGCACGTCCCGGACGCCCTCGTTCGCCGCCCAGTTGATCTGCGGCTCGAGGCGGATCCGGGCGCCGTTGGCGCCACCGCGCTTGTCCGTGCCGCGGTAGGACGCGGCCGCGGACCAGGCGGTGTGCACCAGCTGCGAGACGGTCAGGCCGGAGGCGAGCAGCCGCTGCTTCAGGTCGGCGATCTCCGCCTCGCCCACGAGCTCGTGGTCGACGGCGGGGACCGGGTCCTGCCAGATGAGGTCCTCGTCCGGCACGTCGGGGCCGACGTAGCGGCTCTTGGGACCCATGTCGCGGTGCAGCAGCTTGAACCAGGCCCGCGCGTACTGGTCGGCGAAGTACTCGGGGTCGTTGTAGAAGCGCTCCGAGATCTCGCGGAACCCGGGGTCGACGGCGAGCGCCATGTCGGCGGTCGACATCATCGGCGGGTTCTTCTTCCCCTCGATGTGCGCGTCGGGGACGAGCTCCTGCGCCTCGGGGTTCTTCGGCTGCCACTGCTTGGCGCCGGCGGGGCTCCGGACGAGCTCCCACTCGTACTTCAGCAGGGTCTCGAAGTAGCTGTTGTCCCACGTCGTGGGCGTCGGGGTCCAGGCACCCTCGAGGCCGCTGGTGATGGTGTCGGGGCCCTTGCCGGTGCCGTACTGGCTGATCCAGCCGAGGCCGTTGCCGTGGACCGGGCAGCCCTCGGGCTCCGGGCCGACCAGCTCGGGGTTGCCGGCGCCGTGCGTCTTGCCGAAGGTGTGGCCGCCGGCGATGAGGGCGACGGTCTCCTCGTCGGTCATGCCCATCCGGCTGAAGGTCACCCGGATGTCGTGCGCCGAGGCGACCGGGTCGCCGCTGCCCTTGGGGCCCTCGGGGTTGACGTAGATCAGACCCATGGTGACCGCGGCGAGGTGGCCCTCGTCGAGGTCCAGCTGCTCCTTGTCGGCGTACCGCTCGTCGCCGAGCCAGGTGTCCTCGGGGCCCCAGAAGACCTCCTCGGGCTGCCAGGTGTCCTCGCGCCCGAAGGCGAAGCCGAAGGTCTTCAGGCCCATGTCGTCGTGCGCGACGTTGCCGGCGAGCACGAGCAGGTCGGCCCAGGAGAGCTTGCGGCCGTACTTCTGCTTGACCGGCAGCAGCAGGCGGCGGGCCTTGTCGAGGTTGGCGTTGTCCGGCCAGCTGTTGAGCGGCGCGAACCGCTGGCCGCCCTGGCCACCGCCTCCGCGGCCGTCGGCGATGCGGTAGGTGCCGGCCGCGTGCCACGACATGCGGATGAACAGCGGGCCGTAGTGCCCCCAGTCGGCCGGCCACCAGTCCTGCGAGGTGCGCATGACCTGGACGATGTCGCGCTTGACCGCCTCGACGTCGAGGGTCGCCACGGCGGCCTTGTAGTCGAAGTCGCCGAGCGGGTCGGAGTCCTTCGAGGGCTTGTTGAGCACCTGCAGGTCGACCTGGTTGGGCCACCAGTCCCGGTTGCTGCGCGGGCGGCCCTCGGTGTGCTGGGTCGGCGAGGGGATCGCCGGGTTCTCGCTCTCGCTGGTGCTGGCCGTCTGGACCTTGTCGGCCTCTTTGCTCACGACGTACCTCTCTTCGGTGTCGAGCGGGGGGACGGGGCGGGGCGCTGTCCGGCCGTGCAGGACGGGCAGCGACCCCAGAACACGACCTCGGCCTCGTCGATGGCGAAGCCGGCGTCGTCGGACGGGGTGAGGCAGGGCGCGGCGCCGATCGCGCAGTCGACGTCGACGATCGTGCCGCAGTCGCGGCAGACCAGGTGGTGGTGGTTGTCCGCGACCCGGGCCTCGTAGCGGGCCACCGAGCCCTGCGGCTGGATGCGCCGCACCAGCCCCAGGTCGGTCAGGACGCGCAGCACGTCGTACACCGCCTGGTGCGAGACCGCCCCCAGGCGGTCGCGGGCGGCGGTGATCAGGGTCTCGGTGTCGAGGTGCGGCTGCTCGTGGACGGCCTGCAGGACCGCCAGGCGCGGCCGCGTCACACGGAGACCCGCCTCGCGCAGTTCGCGAGCGAGATCTGCGGTGTCGGGCACGGCGCCGATCCTGCCGCCTTTCCTTGAACAGGTCAAGACTGGGTCAGCCGACGGGTGCCGCCTCGAGCACCTCGACGGCGTCGCCGACCCGCACCTCGCCCGGCTCCTCGACCTTGGCGTACATGCCGAGGATCGCCGCGCCGTTGTCGGGGAGATGGGCCACCGGCGTGCTCAGCTCGCGGGCCAGCTCGCCGCGGTAGCGCACGATCGCCTTGAGCGTGCCGAAGTCCACGACGCCGGTGTCCGGGTTCTCGTTGGTGACGACGCAGCGCGGCACCGGGCCCACCACCCGCACCGTCGCCCCACCCAGCCGGACCAGCCGGCCGGCCCAGGCGTCCTCCTCGTGCACGTCGCACCCGTCGAGCTCGACGAGCATCCGGAACCGCCGGTGGTCGACCACCTCGGCGCCGGGGGTGCTGGCGCGCAGGTGCTCGAGCGTGGCCGAGCTGATCAGCGTCACCGGGTGCACGTCGACCGCGTCCCCCGGGGTGTCGACGGCGACCAGGGAGACCGGCTCGCCGACGAACTCGCTCAGGGCCGCGGTGAACGGCCCGGTCACCAGGTGCCCGGGCACCGGCCGGCCGTAGAAGTCGGTGGTGACCGCGTCCCCGAGCTGCGACGTCGGCGCCTGGACCGGGTCGCGGCCGGGGATGCGCAGGGTCAGCCGGCCGCTCCCGGCGTCGTACTCCGCGGTGATCCGCACCAGCGGCCCGTGGTGCTTGCCGTTGAACAGCCGGCCCCGCCCGTCGACGAGGTGGAACCGCCGGTTGTCCTCGACCCCGTGCCGGGTGAGCGCCAGGGCGGTGGGGGAGTGGAGGGCGGTGCCCTTGACGGGGGTCGTCGAGAAGCGGGAGACGACGGGCATGGAGCTCCGATCCGGTCGGGTCGTGGTCTCCCGAGCCTAGGGAGGCGCGCGCGGGCCCGTGCGCCTCAGGTCATGTCGATGGTGACCTTGAGCCGGCCGGGCCGGGGGACGAGCGCGTCGCGGAAGGCCGCCTGCACGTCGGCGACGGGGTGGACGGCGGTCACGTAGCTCTCGCGCAGCTCCGGATGGGCCGCCAGGTAGGCACCGGCCTCGGCCAGCATCCGGCGCCGCTGCAGGGTGACGCCCGAGCGCAGGGTCAGGTTCTTGCGCAGGAAGGTCATCATGTCGAACGGGTAGACCGGGTCGTCGGGCACGCCGAAGTAGAAGACCTGGCCCCCGAACGCGACGGCGTCCAGCGCCGGCTGCAACGTCGACAGCTGGTGGCCGACCGCCTCCACCACCACCGACGGCCGGTCGGCGTCGGAGAGCGCGGCCGCCCACCACTCGGCGCGGCCGGTGACCACCTCGTCGACGCCGAACGACGCGGCGACGTCGGCGCGGTCCACGGGGTCCACGCCGGTCACCCGGGCCGCACCGCGGCTCCGGAGGACGTGGCTGAACAGCAGCCCGATCGGCCCCTGGCCGATGACGGCGACCGGCTGCCCCGAGACGTCGCCGAGCTGCTCGACGGCGTACAGCACGCAGGCCAGCGGTTGCAGCATGACCGCCGTGACCGCCGGCAGGCCCGGGTCGTAGCGCGCGACCTCGTCGCCGTCGGTGACCACGAGCTCGGCCAGCCCGTCGAACCGCGACGCCCAGCCCACGACGAGGTCGCCGGGGGAGTGGTCGGGGTGCCGGCTGGCGACGACCTCGCCGACGATCTCGTGCATCGGGAAGCCCGGTGCCCGGGTGACGTTCCGGCCCGCCTCCGCGGCCGGGTGCGGCCACGCGAGGCCGCGGAAGTAGGGCAGGTCGCTGCCGCAGATGCCGCCGGCGCGGGTGGCCAGCAGCACGTGCCCGGGCGGGAGGCTCCCCGCGGTGGGTGCCTCGACCTCCACCTGCTCGAAGCAGAAGGGACCGCTGAGCGTCCGTGCCCACATGGGCGTCCTCCGTCCTGCCGGGCCGGCGGCTCCCCGACGGTGCCGGGAGCGGCCGGACCCCCATGGTGGACGGCCCACCGGCCCCGCGACTACGGTCGCGCCCCATCACCGGGAGGGAGCGACGCCCATGGCCGACCGGCCACCGCTGGCACCGGTCAGGACCGTCCGGCAGGTGCCGAGGTGGTCGGAGCTCCGCGACGTCGTCCAGTTCCGGCGGCCGCTGCGCGGCCGGACCGCCCGCCGGCTGGCGCACGCGCTGTCGATCCGCGACCTGCGCGCGGCGGCCCGGCGCACGACGCCGCGGGCGGTCTTCGACTACGTCGACGGCGCCGCCGAGGAGGAGATCACGGCGGCCCGCAACATCACCGCCTACCGGCGCGTGACCTTCCTGCCCGACGCGCTGCGCTCGGTCGCCGATCCCGATCCCGGGGTGGAGCTGCTGGGCCGCCGCATCGCGATGCCCCTGGTGTTCGCCCCCACCGGCTACACGCGGATGATGCACCACCACGGCGAGGCCGCCGTCGCCGCCGTCGCGGCGCACGTCGGGGTGCCGTACGCGCTGTCGACGGTGGGCTCGACGTCGATCGAGGACGTGCGGGCCGCGGCGCCGTCCGGCGACCTGTGGTTCCAGCTGTTCTTCACCGCCGACCGGGAGGTCAACGCCCAGCTGCTGGACCGGGCCGCGGCGGCCGGCTACTCGACGCTCCTGCTCACCGTCGACACCACGGTCTCCGGGATGCGGCTGCGCGACGTCGTCAACGGCCTGACGATCCCGCCGACGCTGACCGCCCGCACGGTCGTGAACATGTCGCGCTTCCCGGGGTGGTGGTTGAACAAGCTGACCACCGGCGGGATGTCGTTCGCCTCGCTGACCGGCGTCGCGGGGAACCCGACGCCGGGCGAGGTCGCCAGCATGGTCTTCGACCCCGGGCTGGACCTCACCTCGCTGGACTGGCTGCGCGAGCGGTGGCGCGGGCACCTGCTGGTCAAGGGCGTGACGACGGTGGCATCGGCCCGGGAGATCGTGGCGCGCGGCGCGGACGGGCTGGTGGTGTCCAACCACGGCGGCCGCCAGCTCGACCGGTCGGCCGCGACCCTGGACGTGCTGCCCGCCATCCGGGCCGCGGTCGGCCCGGGCACCACCGTGCTGATCGACGGCGGGGTGCTGCACGGGCAGGACGTCCTGGCCGCCCGCGCGCTCGGCGCGGACGCGGTCATGATCGGCCGCGCCTACCTCTACGGCCTCATGGCCGGCGGCCGGGACGGCGTGCTGCGCGCCTACGAGATCCTCGCCGAGGAGTACGTGCGCTCGATGCAGCTGCTCGGCGTGCGGCGCAGTGCCGACCTCTCCGACCGGCACGTCGTCCTCCCGCCGCCGGCCTGACCGCCGTTCCGGGGTTGCCTTCCGGGCCGTGACGTGGGGAGATGTCCTCGACCCGTCCAGTGATCTGCATCACACGGAGGCGTCATGGCGACCACGCACCCCGCAGACCGGCCGGGCTCGCCGGTCGACGGCTTCCCGACCAAGCACCTCCCCGCGCCGTCGGTGCGGGAGCTGCCGGAGCCGCCGTCGAGCTTCCGCCGGGTCATCGGCCCCGGGATCATCGCCGCCGGCGTGGGCATGGCCAGCGGCGAGTTCATCCTCTATCCCTACATCGCCTCCCAGGTCGGCCTGGTGTTCGTGTGGGCCGCCTTCGTCGGGCTGGCGACCCAGTACTTCCTCAACATGGAGATCGAGCGCTACACGCTCGCCACCGGAGAGACGGCGCTCACCGGCTTCAGCCGGTACTGGAAGCACTGGGGCCTGGTCTTCGCGATCCTGGCCTACTTCGCCAACATCTGGCCGGGCTGGGCCACCAGCTCGGCCACGCTGGTCACCTACCTGGTCGGTGGCAGCGTGGTGCCGATCGCGATCGGCATGCTGCTGCTGATCGGCGTCGTCCTGACGCTGGCGCCGGTGGTCTACCAGGCGCTGGAGAAGATCCAGATGGTCAAGGTCGCCGCGGTGCTGCTGCTGGTCGTGGTGGCGTCCTTCGCCGCCATCGGGGCCTCGACCTGGTCGGACCTGCCGCAGATCGTCACCGACGCCGCCCTCCCGGCCGAGGAGCTCGGGTTCGCCCTGCTGATGGGGGCGCTGGCCTTCGCCGGGGCCGGCGGCGGGCAGAACCTGTGCCAGAGCAACTGGATCCGTGACAAGCGCTACGGCATGGGCAGCTACGTGCCCCGCATCGTCAGCCCGGTGACCGGGCAGCCCGAGGCGGCGCCGTCGACCGGCTTCGTCTTCGAGCCCACCGCGGAGAACCTGGGCCGGTGGCGCCGCTGGTGGCGCTTCGCCAACGTCGAGCAGCTGACCACGTTCGTGCTGATCAGCTTCCTGACCATCCTGTTCACCTCGCTGCTGGCCTACTCGACGGTGTTCGGCCAGGAGGGGCTGGCCAGCGACATCTCCTTCCTCGAGGCCGAGGGCGAGGCGCTCAAGGCCGACGTCGGCGGCTGGTTCGGCACCTTCTTCTGGATCATCGGCGCCTTCTCCCTGCTCGCCGCGGCGATCGGGATCGTCGACTACACCAGCCGGCTCGGGGCCGACGTGCTCAAGACCGCGTACCTGAAGGACGCGAACGAGAGCAAGATCTACTTCGGTCTGGTCTGGGGCCTGGTCGGGATCGGCATCGTGGTCCTGCTCTCCGGCCTGTCCCAGCCGCTGGTCCTGCTGGTGATCTCCGCGGTGACCGGCGGGCTGATGATGTTCATCTACTCGGCGCTGCTGCTGCTCGTGAACCGGCGGGTGCTGCCGCGGGAGATCCGCCCGGGCGCCGTCCGCGTCGCCGCGCTGGTCTGGGCCTTCCTGCTGTTCGGCTTTCTGACCGTGCTGACCTTCCGCGAGCAGCTGAGCACGCTGTTCGGCGGGTGAGCGTGGGCCCGGGAGGCAATCCGCACGTGGTGACGGCGGGGGAGTCGATGGTGCTCGTCGTCCCGACGTCCCCCGGCCGGCTGCGGCACGCGACCGGGGTGACGCTGTCGGTCGGCGGCGCCGAGAGCAACGTCGCCATCGGGTTGTCCCGGCTCGGCATCCGGTCGAGCTGGGTCAGCGCCGTGGGGGACGACGAGCCCGGCGAGCTGGTGCTGCACCGGATCCGCGCGGAGGGCGTGGACACCGCCGCCGTGCGCCGGGTCCCCGACCGGCCCACCGGGCTGTACCTGCGCGAGGAGGTCGCCGGGGCACCGCGGGTGTACTACTACCGCCGCGGCTCGGCCGCCGCCACGCTGGCCCCCGGTGCCTTCGACCCCGCCGTCCTCGACGGCGCCGCGTTCCTGCACCTGACCGGGATCACGGGGGCGCTGTCGCCGGAGTCGGCCGAGTTCCTGACGTGGGCGGCACGGACGGCGCGGGCAGCCGGCGTCCGGGTGAGCTACGACGTGAACTACCGCAGCCGGCTGTGGGAGCCGGCTGCCGCACGGGCGGCCACCGAGGCGCTGCTGCCGCTGGTCGACGTCCTGCTCGTCGGCGACGAGGAGGCCCGCGCGCTGTGGGGGCAGGACGAGGACGCCTGCCTGGAGCGGCTGGCCGGCGCCGGGCCGGACGAGGTGGTGCTCAAGCTCGGCGCGCGCGGCTGCACGGCGGTGGTGGCCGGGGAACGGTGGCACGCGCCGGGCTTCTCAGCCCGGGCGGTCGACCCGATCGGCGCCGGCGACGCGTTCGCGGCCGGCTACCTCGCCGCGACCCTGTGGAACCAGCCGCCCGACCAGCGACTGCGGACGGCGAACGCCATGGGCGCCCTCTGCGTGCAGGGCCTGGGCGACTACGAGGCCCTGCCCAGCCGCCGGGAGCTCACCGCGTTCCTGGAGGACACCGCCGACCTCGGGAGATGACCGTGCAACCGACCGCGCAACCGACCGTGCAACCCACGACGCCTCCGGCCGATCCCGCCGCCGTGCTGGAGGGCGTCTACGTCGCCAACGTGACGCCCTTCCGGGACGACGACCGGCTCAGCATCGACGTCGACGCCTATCTCGGGCACGTCCGGTGGCTCGCCGGGCACGGGGTCACCGGGATCGTCCCGTTCGGCACCAACGGCGAGGGGCCGTCGGTGACGGCCGCGGAGAAGCGCGCCGTCCTGGCGGCACTGCTGCCGGAGGTGGGGTCGCTGCAGGTCGTCCCCACGGTGGCGGAGGGGAACCTGCCCGACACGCTGGACCTGCTGGCCGCCCTGGACGACCTGCCGGTGCGGGCGGTCATGGTGCTGCCGCCCTACTACTTCGCGCCGGTGCCGGCCGAGGGGCTGGCCGACTTCTACCGGCGGGTCCTGGCCGCGACCAGGCACCCCGTCGTCGTCTACCACATCCCCAAGTACGCCGTCGCCGTCCCGCCGGAGGTGGTCACCGGCCTGCCGGTGTGGGGGGTCAAGGACTCCGGCGGCGACGCCGGCTACGCCGAGGCGGTGCACGCGGCGGGCAAGGGCGTGCTCGTCGGCACCGAGGACGACCTCCCGGGCCGCCTGGGCACCGCCACCGGCTCCATCTCGGCGCTGGCCAACATCGTCCCGGAGCAGGTCGTCGCCCTCTACGCGCACGTCCGCGCCGGGCGCTCGGCGGAGGCGGCGGTGGTGTCGGCCCACCTCCAGCAGGTGCGGGCGATGACCAAGGAGCACACCTCCATGGGCGTGCTCAAGCGGATCGCCGAGGCCCGGCACGGCCTGCCGATGGGCACCGTGCGGCCGCCGCTGGCGCCCGTGCCGGCCTCCTTCGACGCCGCGGCCGCGGCCACGCGGGCGGTGACCGGCCCGGCCGGGTGAGGGTGGCCCGCGGTCACCACTCGGCGAACGAGCCGTCCGGATGGCGCCAGACCGGCCCGCGCCACCGGTGCCCGCGCTCGGCCGCCCGGCGGACGGCGGCCTCGTCGACCTCGATGCCGAGCCCGGGACCGGTCGGGCGCGCGCACCAGCCGTCGCCGAAGGCGAACACCGACGGGTCGACGAGGTAGTCGAGCAGGTCCGACGTGGTGTTGTAGTGGATGCCCAGGCTCTGTTCCTGGATGAGGACGTTGGGGGTGGCGAGGTCCACCTGCAGGCAGGCCGCCAGGGCGATGGGGCCGAGCGGGCAGTGCGGCGCCAGCAGGACGTCGAAGGTCTCGGCCAGCGCGGCGATCCGCCGGACCTCGGAGATCCCGCCGGCGTGGGCGACGTCGGGCTGGGCGACGGCGATGCCGGCCTGCAGCACGGGCAGGAAGTCCGCGCGGCCGTAGAGCCGCTCGCCGGTGGCCACCGGGACGGTGGTGGCCGAGACGACGTCGCGCAGCCGGGTGGGGCCGTGCTCGGGCAGGACCGGCTCCTCGACGAACATCGGCCGCAGCGGCTCGAGCTCGGCGACGATGCGCCGGGACATGGGCGTGGTGAACCGGCCGTGGAAGTCCAGGGCGAAGTCGCCGTCGGGGCCCATCGCCTCGCGCGCCGCGGCGGCCAGCGCGAGCGTCCGGTCGATCGCGGCGGTCGTGTCCAGCGGGCCCATGCGGCCGGAGGCGTTGAGCTTGACGGCGGTGAAGCCGGCCGCCCGCTGGGCCGCGGCGGCGTCGGCGATCTCCGCCGGCTCGTCACCGCCGATCCAGCTGTAGACGCGGACGCGGTCGCGCACCGGCCCCCCGAGCAGCTGGTGGACCGGCACGCCGTAGGTCCGGCCGGCGATGTCCCACAGCGCCTGGTCCAGCCCCGCGACCGCCGAGGAGAACACCGGCCCGCCGCGGTAGAAGCCGGACCTGGACAGGACCTGCCAGTGGTCCTCGATCCGCAGCGGATCGGCGCCGAGGAGCAGGTCGGCGAGCTCGTGCACCGCCGCCTCGACGGTGGCGCTGCGCCCCTCCAGCGTGGCCTCGCCCCACCCGCTGGGCCCCTCGTCGGTGGACACCTTCACGAACAGCCAGCGGGGCGGCACGAGGAAGGTCTCGATGCCGGTGATCCTCATCCCCGGGAGTGTGCGGGGGCCGGGCGCGGCGCGCCACGGTCCCCTTGCCGGGGGTCCGGCGGGCCCGGCCGACCCGTCTAGCGGGAGCCGGCGAAGTCGGCCGGCCGGAAGCGCCCCTCGGACAGCCGGCTCTCGATCTGCTCGAGGCTGCGGCCGGTGAGCTCGGGCATGCGCCGGTACAGGAAGACGAACGCCGCGACGTTGAACGCCGCGTACAGCCAGAAGGTCTGCCCCGTGCCGATCGTGTCGATGATGCTGAGCAGGGTCAGCGTGATCAGCAGGTTGGTGCCCCAGAGCGACGCCGACTGCGCCGCGGCGCCGGCCTCGCGGGTGGCGAGGGGGTAGATCTCCGAGCCGGTCAGCCAGCCCATGAGCTGGATGCCACCCGCGGTGAAGGCCATGAAGGCGATCAGCGTGGCGATGATGTAGGGCACCTGGGCCTCGCCGTCGTTGCCGGTGACGAAGAAGGTGCCGAGCACGACGAGCGCCAGGGCTGCTCCGGGCAGGGTCAGCAGGGTCAGCCGCCGCCGGCCGACGCGGTCGATGATCGCCAGGCCGATCAGCTGCGTGACCAGGTACGTCGCGCCGAGCGCGACCGAGACCCGGAGGGCGGCGGTGTCGGAGAAGCCGTTGTCGGTGAGGATCGTCGGCGAGTAGTAGACGATCATCTCGATGCCCGACAGCTGGGTGAAGACGGCCAGGCCGCAGCCCACGACCAGCGCCGGCCGCACCCAGGCCTTGCGCAGGCCGGACCAGCCACGGGTGCTGGCCTGCCGCTCGGCGTCCACCAGCTCGTCGATGTCGTGCAGCTCGCCGGAGACGTCGGTGCCCTGGGGGCGGACCCGCTCGAGCGCCTCCCGTGCCCGGTCGTCGTGGCCGGCCTTGACCAGCCAGCGCGGGCTGTCGGGCAGCCGGAGCATGAGCAGCAGCATCAGCGCGCTCGGGACCACGGCCGCGCCGATGGCCAGCCGCCAGTCGACGGCCTCGGTCGCCCCGACGATGGTCGCGACGAGGATGCCGACGCCGATGGCGATCTGGAAGAACAGCACCAGCCGGCCCCGGTACCTGCTCGGCGCCAGCTCCGCGACGTACACCGGAGCGGTCTGCGTGGCGCCACCGACGGCGAAGCCGAGGACCACGCGGGCCAGCGACAGGGTGATGGGGTCGGGCGCCAGCGAGGCCGCGAGCGAGCCGACGACGAACACCGTGGCGACGACGAGCAGGGTGGTGCGGCGGCCCAGCCGCTCGCTGAGCCGGCTGCACACCAGGGCCCCGATCACCGCGCCGGCCAGGATCGAGGCCGCGATGACCTGCTCCCAGCCGCTGCCGATGCCGAACTCGTCGCTGATCTGCAGCAGCGCCCCGGAGATGATGCCGGTGTCGTAGCCGTACAGCAGGCCCGAGATCGCCGACACCAGTGCCACGACCACCACGGCGCCGGTCAGCCCGCCGCCGTCGTCCCGCGTCGTCGGGCCGCCCGGAGCGGTTGGTGCGTGCCCCTCGACCTCGGCCATCGGGTCCTCTCGTCGGCGTGGCAGCGCGTCGCCGCCACGCTACGGGCGGGGGCGGCCGAGCGCCTGGGCAGCGCGGTGGCCGGCTCTCCGGGGATGGGGCCGCGGTCGCTCCGTCGAGGTGCGGTTGACCGCGTGACCGCGGGTATGGGGATCGCGGCCCCGAGACCGCGGGTCGACGGGCACGCAGGAGGAGCGAGCGGATGCCGCGGACCGACCGGATCGCCGAACCGTGGGGGACACGGACGCCGTACGGGCCGGGGGAGCCCTGGCCGGTACGGGTCGACCGCTACCTCGCCGACGGGCTCACCGAGGAGGACGTCGACCGCTGGGTGCAGACGGCGTCGATCCTGCACTCCAACGGGGACGCCTACGACATGGCGGTGAAGGACGGCCGGATCGTGGGCGTCCGCGGCCGGGCCGTGGACCGGGTCAACCACGGCCGGCTGGGGCCCAAGGACCTGTTCGGCTGGCAGGCCAACACCTCCCCGGACCGGCTCACGAGGCCGTTGATCCGCCGCGACGGCGAGCTGGTGGAGACCGACTGGGACACCGCGATGGCCGCGGTCGCCGGGCGGTGCCGGGAGCTGCTGGACGAGCGGGGGCCCAGTTCGATCGCGTTCTACACCACCGGGCAGCTGTTCCTGGAGGAGTACTACACGCTGGGCCTGATCGCCCACGGCGGCATCGGCACCAACCACGTCGACGGCAACACCCGGCTGTGCACCGCCACCGCCGCCGCGGCGCTGAAGGAGACGTTCGGCTCCGACGGGCAGCCCGGGTCCTACACCGACGTCGACTCCGCCGACGTCATCTGCCTGTACGGGCACAACATGGCCGAGACCCAGACGGTGCTGTGGACCCGGGTGCTGGACCGGCTGGCCGGGCCCAACCCGCCGCAGATCATCTGCGTCGACCCGCGGGAGACCCCGGTGGCCCGGGCGGCGACGGTGCATCTGGCGCCGCGGCCGGGCACCAACGTGATGCTGATGAACGCGCTGCTGCACGAGGTCATCGGCAACGGCTGGATCGACTCCGGCTACGTCGAGGCGCACACCGTCGGCTTCGTGGAACTGGCGAAGCGGGTGGCCGACTACCCGCCCGAGGTCGCCGCCGAGGTGTGCGACGTGCCGGCGGAGCAGATCCGGGAGGCCGCGCGGATCATCGGGTCCGCCGAGCGGCTGCTCTCGACCGTGCTGCAGGGCTTCTACCAGTCGCACCAGGCCACTGCGGCCGCCGTCCAGGTCAACAACCTCAACGTCGTCCGCGGCATGATCGGCAAGCCGGGTTGCGGGATCCTGCAGATGAACGGCCAGCCCACCGCGCAGAACACCCGCGAGGCCGGCGCCGACGGCGACCTGCCGGCCTTCCGCAACTGGTCCAACGACAGCCACATCCAGGACCTGGCGCGGGTCTGGAACGTCGATCCGATGGACATCCCGCACTACTCGCCGCCGACGCACATCATGCAGCAGCTGCGCTACATCGAGGAGGGGTCGATCCGGTTCTTCTACGTCACCGCGACCAACCCCGCGGTGTCCCTGCCCGAGCTCGCCCGGGTCCGCTCGCTGCTGTCGCAGGAGCAGCTGTTCCTCGTCGTGCAGGACATCTTCCTGTCCGAGACCGCGCAGCTGGCCGACGTCGTCCTGCCCGCGGCCACCTGGGGGGAGAAGACCGGCACCTTCACCAACGTCGACCGCACGGTGCACCTGTCGGAGAAGGCGGTCGACCCGCCGGGCGAGGCCCGGCCCGACCTGGACATCCTGATCGACTTCGCCCGCCGGCTGGACCTGCGCGACAAGGACGGCGCCCCGCTGGTGAAGTGGACCGACCCCGAGGGTGCCTTCGAGGGATGGAAGGAGTGCTCGCGCGGCCGGCCGTGCGACTACACCGGCCTGTCCTACGACAGGCTGCGCGGCGGCAGCGGCATCCAGTGGCCGGTCACCGACGAGCACCCCGACGGCACCGAGCACATCTACGTCGACGGAAGGTTCTGGGCGCAGCCGGACTACTGCGAGAGCTACGGGCGCGACCTGGTGACCGGCGCTCCGCTGGACGAGACCGAGTACCGGGCGTTGAACCCGGCGGGGAAGGCGGTGCTCAAGGCTGCCGAGTACCTGCCCCCGCACGAGCTGCCCGATGCCGACTTCCCGTTCCAGCTCATCACCGGCCGCACGCTGTACCACTTCCACACCCGGACGAAGACCGCCCGTGCGCCCCAGCTGCAGGCCGCCGCCCCCGAGGTGTGGGTCGAGATGTCGGCCGCCGACGCCGCCGACCGCGGCTGGACCGAAGGCGACCTGCTCGAGGTCCGGACGCCGCGGGGACGGGTCGAGGCACGAGTGCGGATCAGCGGCATCCGGCCCGGGGTGCTGTTTCTCCCCTTCCACTACGGCTACTGGGACGAACCGGGCGGGCACGCGCCCGACGGGTCCGGCCGGGCGGCCAACGAGCTGACCCTCACCGACTGGGACGCCTGCTCCAAGCAGCCGATCTTCAAGACCGCGGCGGCCGCGGTCCGCCGGCTGGCCGAGGGCACCGCCCCGTCGTCCGCGCCCACCACGACCGGGTCGCGACCGGTGTCCGGGGCCGTCCCGCCGACGACCGGCGGACCGGATGCGCTGGCCGAGGAGGTGAGCGCGCGATGAAGCTGGGGCTGGCGATCGAGGAGCTGCACCGCTCCGAGAACCACCTCGCCCGCGTGCTGCTGGCCGTCTCCGACCGGCACAAGGCCGACCACGAGGTCTTCTACGTCGCGCGCGACATCGCCCGCTGGTCGCAGCGGCACGTGACCGAGCTCGCCCGCATCGGGCACGACTTCGGCGTCGCGCTCGACCCCGAGCCCGAGGGCGAGCCGGGCATCCTGGAGCGGATCCAGCAGGCGACGTCGGACCTGCTCGGCCGCCGTCCGGAGCCCGGCCTGCTGCTGCTCGCCGACCTGCGGCACGTGCACCGCGAGGCCGCCGGGGTGTCGCTGGACTGGGAGCTGCTCGCCCAGGCCGCGCAGGGCGCCCGCAAGCGGGAGTTGCTGGAACTGGCCGAGCGCTGCCACCCGGACACGTTGCGGCAGATGCGCTGGGCCAACGCCAAGCTCAAGGAGTCCGCGACCCAGGCGCTGGTGAGCTGAGATGACCGAGCTCCAGTCCCGGGTCGTCCTGCGTCCGATCGCCACCCCGCTGCCGCTCGGCTTCCTGGCACTGGCCGTCGCCACCGTGCTGTTCAGCGCCGTCCAGCTGGGCTGGATCGCTGCGACCGAGGGCCGGATCGCCGCGCTGACCGCGCTGGCCGCCACGGTGCCGCTGCAGCTGCTCGCCTCGGTCGTCGGGTTCCTGGCGCGCGACCCGGCGGCCGCCACGGGGATGGGCGTCCTGTCCGGCACCTGGGCGGTCGTCGGGTTCACCACGCTCACCTCGCCCCCGGGCGCGGTCAGTGACGGCCTCGGCGTCTTCCTGCTGACCGCGGGGCTGGCCATGGTCGTCCCGGCGGCCGCGGCGGCCGGCAGCAAGCTGGTCCCCGCTGCGGTCATGGCGCTGGCCGGCACCCGGTTCCTCGTCACGGGGGTCTACGAGCTCACCGGGTCGGCCGGATGGAAGGTCGCCGCCGGCTGGGTGGGACTGGCTCTCGCCGCCGTCGCGCTCTACGCGGCACTCGCCCTGGAGCTCGAGGGAGCCCGGCAGCGGACCGTGCTGCCGGTCGGCCGGCACGGTCAGGGCCGGGCGGCCGTCGACGGCGACGCACCGGTGCGGGCGGCCGACCTCCGGGGCGAGGCCGGCATCCGCCCGCAGCTGTGAGGGGGGTGTCCTCGGTCCCTACCCCGTAGCCGGGGGACCGGGCACCGTGGACGCCGTCGGCACGCTCCTGACCCGAGGGGAGTGGGAATGGCACAGGGTCTCGACCACCCCGCCGTCGACGGCGGGGTGGTCGTCGGTCACGACGGGTCCGCGTGCGCGCAGGAGGCGCTGGTCTGGGCCGCCGGGCTGGCCGGCCGTGCCCGGCTGCCGCTGCACGTGGTCCGCTGCTGGTCGATCCCGACAGCGCCCCGGCCACGCACCTGGGAGCCGGGGTACGTGCCGCCGCTGGCCGACTTCGCGCAGGCCGTGCGGGAGCAGCTGGACGCCTGCGTGGCGCAGGCACGGCTGGACCCCTCGGTGGAGGTGCACACCCACGCGGTGCACGGTGCCCCGATCGAGTCGCTGCTCGCGGTGGCGCGTGCGGCGGACCTGCTCGTCGTGGGGGCGCGCGGGCACGGCGGCTTCGCCCGCCGGCTGCTCGGCTCGGTCAGCGACCAGTGCGTGCACCGGGCACCGTGCCCGGTGACGGTGGTGCGCCACGGTGCCGGCCGGTCCTGGCCGGTGTCCGCGGCGGCCGGTGCCGGAGCGGCGCCGGTCTGACGCCGCTCCGGGCTCAGCTGTACCGGGCCGGGACGATCCGCCCGCCGACCGGCCGCGCGTGGTGCGACCGGAGCAGGTCGCGCACGACGAACGAGCGCATGACGAAGCGCTGGGTGCCGTCGTAGCGCGGCGAGAACGACGACCGGCCGTGGATGGCGCGGTGGTTGTCCAGGAGCAGGAGGTCGCCCGGGGCGAGGACGTGCTCCCGGCGGTGCGCGCAGTACAGGTCGACGACCTCCTGCAGGAGCTCCTGCGCCTCCGGGGTGGTGCCGCGCTGCAGGTCCTGGTCGAACCGGAAGGTCGGGTCCTCGGCCGGTCCGGCGAGGACGGGGAAGGGCCCGCGGACGTCGCCGTCCACGAACGCGGTGCCGCCGAGCCGGAAGCTCTGGTCGACCTCGAAGGTCCACAGCGGCCGCCGCAGCAGCGCCTCCTGCGCCGGGGTGAGGTGCGGCAGCAGATCGGTGGCGGGGAAGACGTAGGTGGCCGCGGCCGGGTCGCCGCGCAGGCACATCAGCGAGACGACGTCCGGCCCCAGCGCGCTGAAGCTCTGCTCGGTGTGCGCCTCGAGCACCACCCGGGAGCTCAGCGAGGTCTGCGTGTCGGCCATCGCGGGGGAGGGGACCATGTCCTGGAACAGCCGCCCGCCCGCCTCGGCCTCGTAGCCGAGCATGTGCCCGAGGCAGCTGTTGACGACGGCCTGGATGCGGGCCGCCTCGGTGGTCTCCCCGACGTGGGCGCGGTTGTCGTCCGGGGTCGGGGGCACGTCGCGCACCGGCAGGCCGCGGAGGACGAGGATCCCGCTCGCGCTGCCGTACAGGTCGAAGCAGTGCAGGACGTCCCACAGCGACTCCGGAACCCGCCGGGCCGCCCGCGCGGCCTGGTCCGAGAAGCCGGCGGGATCGGTGGCCGGATCGGCGGTGACCGTCGCCGCGAGCTCGACCAGGGCGGCGACCTCGGCGCCGCTGACCGGGTGGCTGTCGGGGGCGACCGTGCGACGGGACATCCGGACCTCCGTTCTCGGGCCGATCCGAGAACGGTAGCCCGATCCCGGCCGGCGCAGGGGCGCCCGCGGCGCCCGTTGCCGACGGACGGCAAGGCGCGGCGGTGCCGGTTGTCCGGCGCCGGCCCTGGGCGGCGGGGGCTCGCCCGGGGAGGGTCGGGCAGCGGACGGCACGCCCGGATCGGGGGAGGGAGCGCACATGTCCTCGGAGCAGGTGCCCCGGAACGTCGCGGTGGTCGGCGCCGGCATGGTGGGCCTGTCGACGGCCTGGTTCCTGCAGGAGGCCGGCGCCGCGGTCACCGTCTACGACCGCGGGTCGGCGGGGGCCGGCGCCTCCTGGGGGAACGCCGGGTGGCTCACCCCCGCGCTGGTCGCACCGCTGCCGGAGCCGGCGGTGCTGCGCTACGGCCTGCGGGCGGTGCTCAGCCCCCGCTCGCCGGTCTACCTGCCCCCGCGCGCCGACCGGACGCTGCTGCGCTTCCTCGCCGGCTTCGTGCGGCACAGCACCGCGGCTGCCTGGCGCCGCGGCCTGGCCGCCTGCCTGCCGCTCAGCGAGCGGTCGCTGGACGCCTTCGACGCGCTGGCCGCGGGCGGTGTCCCGGCGACGACCCACCCGGCGGAGCCGTTCCTGGCCGCCTTCCGGCGCGAGCGCGACGCCGAGCGGCTGTGCGCCGAGCTGGAGGCCATCCGGGACGCCGGCCGGCGGATCGGGTTCGCCCCGGTCACCGGCTGGCGGGTGCGGGCCTCGGAGCCGGTGCTCACCGACCGGATCGGCGCGGCGGTGCAGATTCCCGGCCAGCGGTACCTGCACCCGCCCGGGTTCGTCGCCGGCCTGGCATCCGCCGTCCGGACGCGCGGGGGCGAGCTCGTGCCGAACACGGAGGTGGCCGCCCTGCAGCCGGGGCCGCGCGGCGTCACGGTCGTGACCGCCGCCGGGGAACGGCAGCGCCACGACGCGGTCGTCGTCGCCAGTGGCGCCGAGCTCGGCCGGCTGGCGGCGCCGTTCGGCGTCCGCCGGCCGGTGCAGGCCGGCCGGGGGTACAGCTTCAGCGTGCCGGTGGCGCGCATGCCGCGCGGTCCGCTGTACTTCCCGGCCGAGCGCGTGGCGCTCACGCCGCTGGGCGGCCGGCTGCGGGTGGCCGGGATGATGGAGTTCCGCCGCCATGGCGACCCGCTCGACCCCCGGCGCGTCGACGCGATCGTCGAGGCGGTCCGCCCGTACCTCACCGGCGTGGCCCTCGACGACCGGCGCGACGAGTGGGTCGGCTCGCGGCCGTGCACGCCCGACGGGCTGCCGCTGCTCGGGCCGACCGCCGCCCCGCGGGTCTTCGTCGCCGGCGGGCACGGCATGTGGGGCATCGTGCTGGGCCCGGTGAGCGGCCAGCTGGTCGCCCAGGCCGTGCTGAAGGGCGAGACGCCGGCCGAGCTGGCGCCGTTCGACCCGCTGCGCTGACCCCGCCGGCGCCGGCGCGGGAGCGCGCCGGCGCCGGGGTCCTCAGGCGGTCGCCGCCTCCCGCTCGGCGACGAGCGTGAGCGCGATGTCGTAGATCATGTCCTCCTGGCCGCCCACGAGGCGCCGCCGTCCGCACTCCATGAGCAGGTCCCGCACGTCGAGGTCGTACCGCTGCGAGGCGACCTCGGCGTGCCGCAGGAACGACGAGTACACGCCGGCGTAGCCCAGCGTCAGGGTCTCGCGGTCGACGCGCACCGGGCGGTCCTGCAGCGGCCGCACGATGTCGTCGGCGGCGTCCTGCAGCGCGAACAGGTCGCAGCGGTGCTCGAAGCCCATCAGGTCGGCCACCGCGACGAACGCCTCGATCGGGCAGTTGCCGGCCCCGGCGCCGTGACCGGCCAGCGACGCGTCCACCCGGTACACGCCGTTCTGCACCGCGACCACGGAGTTGGCCACCGACAGCGAGAGGTTCTCGTGGGCGTGGATGCCGATCTCCGTCTCCGGCTGCAGCACGTCGCGGTAGGCCCGGACCCGGGCGGCGACGTCGTCCATGGTCAGCCGCCCGCCGGAGTCGGTGACGTACACGCAGTGGGCGCCGTAGGACTCCATGAGCCGCGCCTGGCCGGCCAGCTGCTCCGGCTCGGCCATGTGCGACAGCATGAGGAAGCCCGAGACGTCCATGCCGAGCTCGCGCGCCGCGGCGATGTGCTGCGCGGAGATGTCGGCCTCGGTGCAGTGGGTGGCCACGCGCACCGAGCGGACGCCGAGGTCGTAGGCGCGCTCCAGCTCGTGGATGGTGCCGACGCCGGGCAGCAGCAGCGTGGTGAGCCGGGCGCGCTGCAGCACCGAGGCGGCGGCCTCGATCCACTCCCAGTCGGTGTTGGAGCCGGGGCCGTAGTTGATCGACCCGCCGGCGAGGCCGTCGCCGTGGGCCACCTCGATGGCGTCGACGCCGGCCTCGTCGAGCGCGCTGACGATGCGCCGGACGTCGGCCGGGGTGATGCGGTGCCGGACGGCGTGCATGCCGTCCCGCAGCGTGACGTCCTGGACGAAGATCGGGGTGCTCACGTCAGTGGTCGCCCTTCCCGGCGGCGATCCGCTCGCCGACCTGCAGCGCCGCGGAGGTCATGATGTCGAGGTTGCCGGCGTACGCCGGGAGGTAGTGGGCCGCGCCCTCGACCTCGAGGAACACCGACACCTGGTGGGTCGGCCGGGGCGCGCCGCCGGCGAGCAGCGTCTCGACCGGCTGGTCGGCGGGGATCTCGCTGATCTGCACCCGCTGCTTGAGCCGGTAGCCGCCCACGTAGGCCGACACGTCGGCCACCATCTTCTCGACCGACTGCCGGATCTCGTCGTGCGTGGCGGGGTCGGCCGCCTCGACCAGCGCGAAGACGGTGTCGCGCATGATCAGCGGCGGCTCGGCCGGGTTCAGCACGATGATCGCCTTGCCGCGGGCCGCGCCGCCGACCTGGACGATCGCCTGCGACGTCGTCTCGGTGAACTCGTCGATGTTGGCCCGGGTGCCGGGTCCCGCCGACTTCGAGGCGATCGAGGCGACGATCTCGGCGTAGGCCACCGGCACGACGCGGGAGATCGCGGCCACGATCGGGATCGTGGCCTGGCCGCCGCAGGTGACCATGTTGAGGTTCGGCGCGTCGAGGTGCTCCTCGAGGTTGACCGCCGGGACGACGTAGGGCCCGATGGCCGCCGGGGTCAGGTCGACCAGCCGCTTGCCCAGGGGCTGCAGCGTGCCGGCGTTGTGCTCGTGGGCCTTGGCCGACGTCGCGTCGAAGACGATCTCGATCTCGTCGAAGCCGTCCAGCGCCATGAGGCCCTCGACGCCGTCGGACGTCGTCGCGACGCCGAACCGCCGGGCGCGGGCGAGACCGTCGGAGTCGGGGTCGATGCCGACCATGGCGCCCATCTCGAGGTGCTGGCTGGTGCGCAGCACCTTGATCATCAGGTCGGTGCCGATGTTGCCCGAGCCGATGATCGCGACCTTGGTCCGGCTCATGCCTGCTCCTCGCCGGGGAAGGTGGCCGAGACCGAGCCCAGCCCGGAGATGGTGACGGTGACCCGCGCGCCCGGGGGGATGGCGGCCATGGGACCGAGGGCCCCGGAGAGCACCACCTGGCCGGCCCGCAGCGGCTCGCCGAACTCCCGGGCCGTGCGCGCCAGCCACAGCACCGCGTTGAGCGGGTCGCCGAGGCAGGCCGCGCCCGTGCCGGTCGACACCTCGGTGCCGTCGACGGTCATCGACATCGTGACCTCGGCGGGCTCGAACCCGGCCAGCGTGCGCCGCTGGGAGCCCAGCACGTAGACGCCGGAGGAGGCGTTGTCGGCGACGGTGTCGGCGAAGGTGATGTCCCAGCCGGCCACCCGGCTGCCGCACACCTCGATGGCGGCGACGGCGTGGTCGATCGCCGCGCGCACCCGGGCGAGGTCCAGCTCGCCCTCGGCGAGGTCGGCACCGAGGACGAACGCGACCTCGGCCTCGGCCTTGGGCTGCAGCACCGCGCCGTGGGGCACGGCGGCGCCGTCGGCGTAGGCCATGTCGTCGAAGAGGACGCCGAAGTCGGGCTGGTCCACCCCGATCTGGCGCTGCACCGCCTCCGAGGTCAGGCCGATCTTGCGGCCGACGACGGTCGCGCCGGCGGCGAGGCGGGCCGCGGTGATGCGGGACTGCACGGCGTACGCCGCCGCCAGGTCACCGGAACCGATGAGCTCGCGCACCGGCGCGCAGGGCACGCCGGTGCGGGCGGCGGTGAGCAGCCGCTCGGCGGCGGCGTCGAGGGCCGGGGCCGCCACGGGAGAGGGGGAGTCCATGGCCGCAGCCTGCGGCCCAGCGGCCCGGGAGGCCAGGACCGTGTTCCACTCACCGGTACGGTCGGGCGGTGGCGGCCGACCTGACCAGCGTGCTGGGCAAGGCCGTGGCCATCCTGCGGGCCTTCGGGCCCGACGAGCGGACGCTCTCCCTGGCCGAGCTGGCCCGCCGCACCGGCATCGCCAAGCCCACGGTGCACCGGATGGCCACCGACCTGGTCGAGCTCCGGCTGCTGGACCGCGACGAGGGGGGCTACCGGCTCAGCGGCGGGCTGTTCGAGCTCGGCATGCGGGCCGCGGTCGAGCGCAGCCTGCTCGAGCTGGCCATGCCCTTCCTGCAGGACCTGTACGAGCGCACCCACGAGACGGTGCACCTGGGCGTCGCGGAGGGCCCGGAGGTCGTGTACGTGGCCAAGATCGGCGGCCACCGCCAGGCGTCGTCCCCGTCGCGGCCGGGCGGGCGGATGCCGATGCACTGCACGGCCATCGGCAAGGTGCTGCTCGCCTTCGGCGAGCCGGAGGTGCAGCGCGCCGTCCTCGCCGGTCCGCTGGAGCGGCGCACGCCGCACACCGTCGTCGCCCCGGGGCTGCTGCGCCGGCAGCTGGAGCGGGTGCGCGAGACCGGCACCGCGTTCGAGCACGAGGAGTCGCGGCTCGGGCTGCAGTGCGTCGCGGCTCCGGTGCTGGACGCCGACGGCCGGCGTGCGGTGGCGGCGGTCAGCGTCACCGGGCCGGTGGGGCGGTTCCGGCCCGACGGCCACGCGGCCGCCGTCCGTGCCGCGGCGACCGGGCTGGCCAACGTGCTGTCGAAGCGGGACGGGCGCTAGCCGCGCGTGCCGCGGTCCGGCAGCCGCGGCGGCGCCGGCGGCGTGGTGAGCTCCCGGTAGGCGCTCGTGTGGGCGCGCAGCGCGGCCACCGCGTCGGCGACCTCGGTGTCGACCCGGCCGGCCGCCGCGGCCGCGCGCTCGGCGTCCTGCACGGCCTCGCAGACCTCGGCGACCATGTCGAGGAACGCCCGGGCCTCGGTCTCCAGGCGTGCGCCGTCGGTGCCGGCCGGGGCCACCGCCTGCTGGCGGAGCAGCCGCTCGAGCCGGACGCCCTCGCCCTCCAGCGACGGCAGCAGCGCCGGGATCTCGCCCAGGTGCGCCCCGGCAGCCGAGGCGGTGGCCACCCGCTCGCGCAGCCGCCCCCGGGCGCGCGCGAGCTCGAGCTGCAGCTCCGCCGCGGTGCGGCGGGAGCCGGCCGGCAGCCGGCGCGCGGCGACGGCGGTGGCACCCTGCGCGCCCAGCTCGCGCGCCCGGGCCACCAGCGGCGAGCGCCGCACCCGCCGGAGCAGCAGCCAGCCGGCGAGCACGGCGATCAGCAGCAGCACCGCCCCTGCCCCGGCGAGGACGGCGACCACCGTGGGGTCCAGGGACAGCAGCCACGACAGCTCGTCGTCGTCGGCACGGACGTCGAGGGCGGCTGCCTGCAGGGTGGGCATGGTGGTGCTGGCCTCCGGTGGTGGGTCGTCGTGCGGAGCAACGGCCGCGACGGCCCCGGCGGTTCCCGGGGTCACCCGGCTGCCGGCAGGCGCACGGTGACCCGGAGCCCGCCGGCGGAGCGTGCCGCGAGGGCCAGGGTGCCACCGTGCGCGGCGGCGATGCTGCCGACGATCGCCAGGCCCAGGCCGACCCCCGCGTGGTCGCCGCGGGTGCGGCCGGCGCCGCGCTGGAACGGCTCGGCGAGCGTCGCGACCAGCTCCGGGGACAGCCGCTCACCGCTGTTGTCGACGATCAGGACGGCGCCGGTGGCGTCGACGCCGGTCGTGATCCGGACCCAGCCCCCGGCCGGCAGGTTGTGGACGACGGCGTTCGACACGAGGTTCGCCGCCATCTGCAGCAGCAGCGCGGGGGAGCCGACGGTGGGCGCGGCGTCCCCGGTGGTCTCGACGGTGACCCCGCGCTTCTCCGCCAGCGGGAGCAGCGCCTCGGTGGCCTCCTCGGCCAGCAGCGAGAGGTCGACCGGCTCCCGGGGGAACGTCCCCTGCTCGGCCCGGCCGAGCAGCAGCAGCGCCTCGACCAGGTCGATCGCCCGGGCGTTGACGGCGGAGAGCCGGTCGACCAGCTCGCCGGGGGGGGGGGGGGGGGGGGGGCGCGCCCCGGGCGGCGCCGGCGGCCGGCTGGGGTGCGGGGGGGGCCGCG
>NZ_JBJGZW010000036.1:0-43759 GCF_054050695.1 Blastococcus sp. SYSU D00820 | reverse complement strand
GGTTGCTGGGCGGTTCGCCCGCCGCTGCGTTTTTGTACCTCGCGGGCCGCCGATACGCCGTCGGCCGGCCCGGTGCCGGCGCGGTGGTCGCCGGCACCGCGCTGCTCGCGGCCGTGACCGGCGTGCTCGCGCTCGGCCTGGTCACCGGCCTGCTGCGCTAGGAGCGCCCCGCAGGTAGCAGCCGGAATCGCGCTTCTGGTCGCTCGGCGGTCGAGACGGGGGGTCTCGCCGGTGCCCGTGCAGTGTCCCTGGACGGGGGGCGCGCGAGGGCGATGGACGCGCGCCGTGTCGATCTCCGGTGCTGCTCACTCGGCGGCGTTCGCCTCTCCTCGGCGGTGAGTTCCGGGCGGGGGGCACGGGTCGAGGGGTGGTGCCAATACGGGCGCTGACCTGCGCGTTCATCTTGCGCAGCACCCTGTTGGCCGATAGTCTTCGAACATGCGTTCGACAGTTGATCCGGGGGGCGATGTTCTCGACGCGATCGCTGCCGGTGTCGCCGAGCGCAACCGGCGCGACGCCGAGCTGACCGCTCAGGTGCGGGCGGCGGACCTGGCCCAGGCGGCCGAGCGCGACGGGCTGAAGGCGATGGCGTCGTGGCTGAAGGGCCACTGCCGGATGGCGGGAGCGGAGGTGCTGCGGCTGGTGCGCAACGGCCGCGCGCTGGAACACCTGCCGGCTCTCGCGGAGGCGTTCGCGGCCGGGTTGGTCAACGCGCAGCAGGTGCACCTCGCGGCCGACGCGGTGACCCCGGCCCGGCTCGTGGCCGCGGCGGCGCAGGGCGTGGATCTGGCGGTGATCGACGCGGTGCTCACCCAGGTGGCGATCGAGCAGCCCGTCGAGAGCCTGGTCCAGGTGGTGAAGAAGTACGTCGACAACTTGGATCCCGACGGCCCCGAGCCCGATCCGACCGAGCGGCGGTCGCTGACCATCCACCGCAATGCCGATGACACCGTCACCTTCTCCGGCACGCTGGACGCCGTCGGCGGGGAGAAGCTGCAGACCGCGATCGAGGCCCATTCCCAGGCCGACCGGCCCGCCGACGACACCCGCACCCGCGCCCAGCGGCAGGCCGACGCCCTCGTCCAGGCCCTGGACAACACCCTCGCCGCCGGCAACCTGCCGATCCTGCGCACCCGCAAGCCCCAGGTGCTGGCCACCATCCCGCTGTCCGACCTCGCCTCCACCGACGTCGGCCGCGGCGCCGGGCGGATGGGGTTCGGCGCCGCCATCTCCGCCGCCCGCGCCCGCTGGCTGGCCTGCGACGGCGAGATCACCCGCCTCGTGATGGGCCCCGACGGTCAGCCGCTGGACGTCGGCAGGACCGCCCGCGTCGTGCCCCCGCACCTGCGGCGGGCGGTCGAAGCGTGGGACGGGGCATGCGTGTTCGCCGGCTGCACCGCCCCGACCCACTGGTGCGACGTCCACCATCTCGTGCACTGGATCGACGGCGGCGCGACCTCCTTGGAGAACTCCGCGCTGCTCTGCGAGCGGCACCACACCAAGGTCCACTCCGGCTTCCGCGTCGAACGGCAAGCCGAGGGCCGATGGCGTACCTGGCGCCCCGACGGCAGCGAGATCCTGACCCCCGCACCGCTGCGCGCCACCGCCGCCTGACCCGGCCCCCGGCTGCCCGCCGCCGCGCCCCGCGCGGACGGCGGCACCGGCATGCCATCTGGGCGGAGCACGTGCGTGCGCGCGACCAGATGCTCAGGCGCCCGGAGCGGCGACGACTCCCGCCATCAGGTCCAGCCCCGCGCCCACCGGCTCGAGCCGGGCCGGCAGGTCGAGGAATCCGTGCGCCATCGTCCGGACGACGACCTGGCGGACGTCGACGCCGGCGACGGCCAGCTGCCCGGCGAACGCCTCGCTGGAGGGCCGCAGGTCGTCGTACTCGGCGTTGAGGAGCACCACCGGGCACAGCCCGTCGACGGCGGCGTTGGCCGGCATCGCGTACCCATCGGCCCGGCTCTCCGGCCCGCCGACGTAGTTGCGCGTGATGAACAGGCGGTCGTCCGGGAAGAAGCGCAGCATCGGCGGCAGCTCCGCCAGCAGCGCCGCCAGGGGCGCGCCGGGCTCCGGCACGACGGCGTGCACCGTCGAGTACGCCAGGAGCAGCGCCGCGGGCAGCCAACCGTCGTCGTCGCGCAGCCGCAGCGTCGCCCCGGTGGCGAGGTTCCCGCCGGCGCTGGCGCCGCCCACGGTGATCCGCTCCGGGTCGATGCCCAGGTCCGCCGCGCCGTGGCGCACCCAGCGGATCGCGGCGACGACGTCGTCGTGGGGGACCGGGTAGCAGATCTCGCCCTGCGCCAGCCGGTAGTCGACGCTCACGACCACCGCACCGGCGCGGACGGCGACCTCGCGGGCCACCCCGTCGGCCTCGCGCATGTCGAGGTCGCCGCCGAGGAACGCGCCGCCGTGCATCCACACCAGCGCCGGGCGCGGCCCGGCCGGGCCGCCCTCCGGCCGGTAGACGCGCACCGGCACCTCGCCGTGCGGGCCGGGCGCCCGGTCGTCGGAGACCTCGACGTCGGTCCGGGGCTGCTCCGGCCAGCGGCCGTACTCCTGGAGGCGGGCCAGCTTCCCGGGGTCGGACTGGGCGTCGAACCAGTTGGCGATGCCGTCGAGCAGGTGCAGCCGCTCGGCGATCTCGGGGTGCAGGGGCATGCGGGCGTCCGTCAGGCGGTGGGCTCGGCGACGGTGGCCGCCATCAGGCCGAGCGCCCGGTCGACGGCGGCGACGGTGGGCGGCTGGTTGAGGAAGCCGTGCAGGGTGCCCGGCACCAGCACCTGGCGGACGTCGACCCCGGCGCGGGCCAGCTGGGCGGTGAACGCCTCGCCGGAGGTGCGCAGGTCGTCGTGCTCGGCGTTGAGCACCAGCACCGGGCAGAGCCCGTCGAGCACGCCCAGGCCCGGCATCGCGTAGCCGTCGGCGGTGCTCAGCGGCCCGCCGAGGTAGTTGGCGGTGATGTCGGCGGTGTCCTGGGGCAGGAAGCGCAGCAGCCGGGGGAGCTGTGCGAGGTCGGCCGCGAGGGCCCCGGTCGCCGGCGGCGGCACCGGGTGCACGGTCGTGTAGGCCAGCAGCAGGGCGGCGGGCAGCCAGCAGTCGTCGTCGCGCAGCCGCAGCGCCGCCCCCGCGGCGAGGTTGCCGCCCGCGCTCGCGCCGCCGACCGAGATCCGTGCCGGGTCGATGCCGAGGTCCGCGGCGGAGTCGCGCACCCAGCGCACGGCGGCGACGACGTCGTCGTGCGGCACCGGGTAGCTGACGCCGCCGACGCACAGCCGGTAGTCGACGCTCACCACGACCGCGCCGGCCCGCGCGGCCACCTGGCGGGCGGTCCAGTCGCCCTCGGGCATCTCCAGCGCGCCGCCGCGGAAGGCGCCGCCGTGCATCCACACCAGGGCGGGCCGGCCGTCGCCGTCCCCGTGCGGCCGGTACACCCGCACCCGCACCGGGCCGTGCGGGCCGGGCGCCTCGGCGTCGGAGATCGCGACGTCCGGTGGCGGCGGGGCGTCGCGCATGCCCATGAACTCGTCGAGGCGGGGACGCAGCGCCGGGTCGGCGAGGCCGGCCTCGATGGACTCGATGCCCTCGAGCAGGGCAAGGCGGGCGGACAGGGACGGGTCGATCGGCACGTTCACTCCTCCGGGACGGACATGGCCAGGCGGCGGGGCCGCCAGTTGTCGTGCGGGGCGACGGGGGACTGCTCCGCCGGCCGGGCTGCGCCGAAGAGCACGTCGAGGACGGCGTCGTCGGCCGCGCCCGCGGTCAGCAGGACGGCGGCCGCGCCGGGCACGTCGGCCGGACGGTCGACCAGGACGACGGCCGGCACACCGGCCGCGCTGCCGGGCGTGCGGACGACGGCGACGTCGGCGTCGGAGGGCCGGCGGGCGACCGCGGCGTGCCGGCGGACGAGCGCGGGGTCGATCCCCTCCGCGTACAGGCGCAGCCCCGCCGGCAGCGGCAGGACGGGGGAGTGCCCCGGTCGCGGCGGCCGGTTGGCGAGCAGGACGATCGACGGCTCGGTCCGGGACACGCGGCCTCCTCCTCGGTGGTCAGCGGCCCGCGGCAGGGCCGTTCGCGCGCGAATGGCGGATCCGGGCGTGGACGTCGGTCTGCCGCCCGTCACGAGCGCCCGGGGAGGATGGCCGACCGACGGGGGTGCCGCGCCAGGGCCGTGCCATTCACCGGAAGACCCCTCCCCGGATGGGTCAGCGCAGGGGTGGCCCGCCGCCCTGGCCGAGCGACCGGCGGGCGCCGAGGTCGCGGGAGATGGCCCGGGCGGCCGTGCGCAGCGCCGGGCCGAGCACCCGGGTGTCGGCCCGCTCCTGCGGCACGACGACCGACACCGACGCGGCCACGGTGTCGGTCGCGTCGAAGACCGGCGCGGCCACCGCGACCAGCGGCTGCGGCACCCGCCGTCGGACGGTGGCCAGCCCGTCGCGGCGGACGTCGGCCAGCGTCCGGCGCAGTGCTGCCGAGGACACCGGCACCCGCTCCGGCTCGTGCACCAGGGGCCGGGACATGTACTCCTCCTGGACCCCGGCTTCGGCGAAGGCCAGCAGGACCAGCCCGACCCCGGTGGAGTGCAGCGGCAGCCGGCCGCCGACCTGGTACAGCACCGGGATGGCGGCGTGCGATGACAGCCGCTCGACCAAGACCGCGTCGCCGCCGTCCCGGACGGCGAGGAGCACGTGCTGCCGGGTGACCTCCTCGAGGTCGCCCATGTACGGCATCGCGACCTGGCGCAGCCCCTGCCCGCGGGGGGCGAGTGAGGCGACCTGCCAGAGGCGCAGGCCGACCGTGAACCGGCCGTCGGTGCCGCGCTCGAGGGCGCCCCACGCGACCAGCCGGGAGGCCAGCCGCAATGCGGAACTGGTCGGGATCTCGCTGCGCCTTGCGAGCTCGCCGAGGGAGAGGGAGGTGTGCGTGGCGTCGAAAGCGGCCAGCAACGCGAGCGCCCGGTCGATCACCGGTGCGCCCTGCGGAGGACGGCGACCGCGGACCCGCGGCGCCGCGCTCGGGTCCTCGATCACCCGATGGTCATCCATTCGTAACGGTTGAGGCACCCACCACAGTTGCTTTCCATTGGTCGGCATTGTGCCTGACGCCACACGGTGCACGTCCGCATGGTGGCTGTCAGCCGGGCGACGGCGCCCGCACGGCCGACAACCGGCCGTCCGTGACCCCTCGATCTGTCGAGGATGAGAGGCCAGGACAGCATGAATCGATTCAGGACGAGGGCCCTCGGCGCAGCGGTCGCCGCGGCCACCGTCGCGTCGCTCGCCGCATGCGGCGGCGCTGGCGGTGGCGCGGCCTCCTCGAGCGAGGAGGGCACGCTCACCGTGGCCTTCGACGCGGACGCGGCACCCACCGGCTACGACCCGCTGCTCTACTCGCAGGGCCAGTTCACGTTCTTCGCGGCGCTGTATGACGCCCTGTTCGTCACGGCTACGGACGGCGCCATCGAGCCGAGCCTGGTGACCGAATTCTCGAACAACGCGGACAACACGCAGACGACGCTCAGCCTGCGCGAGGGCGTCACGTTCACCGACGGCTCGCCGCTCACCGCCGAGGTGGTCAAGGCCAACCTCGACCGGCGCAGCGAGGAGGACCTGGAGGCCTACGGTGCGCTGGCGCCGGGCGGTGCCAGCGAGATCACCGACGTGACCGTGCAGGACCCGCAGACCGTCGTCATCACTTGGGCCCAGCCGCAGGCGCAGCCGGAGAACAACCTCGTCGACACCGCCGGCATCATCATCGGTCCCGCGGGCCTGGCCGACCCGGACTCGCTGGAGACCACGCCGGACGGTTCCGGCCCCTACACGCTCGACGCGGACGAGACGACCCGCGCCAGTAGCTACACGGTCGTCAAGAACGACGAGGCATGGGCCGCCGACGAGTGGACCTACGACACGATCGTCTTCGACGTGATCACCGACCCGCAGGCGCTGGCCAACGCCGTCGTCTCCGGCGAGACCGACGTCGCGACGATCCTCGACCCGAGCGTGATCGACCTGGTCGAGCAGCGGCAGAGCACCGTCAGCGTCGGCGGCACGATCGTCGGCTTCCCTGTGACGGACAAGACCGGTGCGAGCAACCCCGCATTCGGCAGCGAGGCCGCCCGGCTGGCGATCTCCTACGCCATCGACCGCGAGTCGCTGGTGGAGGACCTGCACCCCGGTGACCGGCCGACCTCGCAGCTGTTCCCCGAGTCCGCGCCCGGCTTCGACGAGGCGCTGGACGACGAGTACGCGTACGACCCGGAGCGCGCCCGGGAGCTGCTTGCCGAGGCGGGCTTCCCCGACGGCTTCAGCTTTACGCAGACGGTGCTCGGCCAGCCGGACGAGGACCAGGTCGTCATCCAGAGCCAGCTGGCCGAGGTCGGGATCACGATGGAGTTCGTGATCGCCACCTCGACCGACCAGGTCTTCGCCGCTGTCCGCACGGACCCGGCGATCTGGGGCCCCTTCGCGGTAGGCGCCCAGCCCGCGGGCTTCATCGCCGGCGTGCTCTACGGCGGCTTCATGAACATGCAGGGAGCCACGGAGCCGGAGATCGAGGCCGCGCTCGGCGCGGCGCTCGGTGCGACCGGTGACGCCCAGGAGCAGGCGCTGACCGACCTGAACCGTGCGATCACCGAGAACGCCTGGTACATCCCGGTGTACGAGAGCTTCACCTACACCGGGTACAACGCCGAGTCGGTGAGCGAGCCGGTCTACGCCGGCGAGAACAACTACCTGGTCCTCTCGGCGATCCAGCCGGCGAGCTGACCCACTTCTGAGCGGCCGGTGGCCGCGGGTGCTCCCGCGGCCACCGGCCCTCCTCCCCGAACCCCTCCTCAGACGGGAACCCGGATGCTCGGCTATGTCGCACGGCGACTCGCCCTCGCGGTCGGCACGGTGCTGGCCGCGGTGCTGATCACCTTCCTGCTGGTCCACGCCGGGGAAAGCACGCCCGGCGCGGTTCGCCTCGGTCCGGGCGCCACAGAGGCGCAGGTCGCCGCGGAGAACGAGGCGCTGGGCTGGAATCGCCCGCTGGTCGTCCAGTTCTTCGACTACCTCGGCGACCTGGTTCGCGGCGACCTCGGGACGTCGCTGGTCGACCGCCGCGACATCGCCGCCGACCTCGCCGACCGGCTGCCCGTCACCGCGTCCATCGCAGTGCTCGCGACGCTCCTCTCCGGGGTCGTCGGCGTGCTGCTCGGCGTCGCCGCCGCAGTGCGCGGCGGGCGGACCGGGCGGGCGATCACCACCGGCAGCGGTGTGGCGCTGTCCCTGCCGGCCTTCTGGGTCGGCGTCCTCTTCGTCTACGTGCTGTCGTTGCAGCTGGGCTGGTTCCCGGCAACCGGCTACACCGAGTTCGGCACCGACCCGGTCGGGTGGTTGAACAGCATCGCCATCCCGGTGCTGACCCTGGCCATCGGCGGCGCCGCGATCGTCGCCCGCACCGCTGCGGCCGGCATGCGCGAGGCCCTCGCTCAGGAGCACATCCGCACCCTCCGGGCGATGGGGACACCGCAGTGGCGGATCCGCTACGTGCACGCCCTGCGGTACGCCAGCGTGCCGGTCGTGTCCGTGCTGGGAATCCAGTTCATCGCGCTGTTCGGCGGCTCGGTGATCATCGAGAACTTGTTCGCGCTGCCGGGTCTCGGCCAGGCCAGCCAGTCTGCCGCCGTGTCGAGCGACTTCCCGGCTCTCGTCGGCGTCGTCGTCGTCGCCACGGTGGTCGTGGTCGTCACCAACTTGCTGCTGGACCTGCTGGTCGCGGCGCTGGACCCGAAGGTGCGTACGTCGTGAGTGTTCTGCCCCTCGACGCGGCCGACGAGGTCGCCACCGAGCCCATCCCCGCGGCCCGGCGCCGTCGCGGCCTGCCCGGCTTCCTGCGCCGCCCCGGCGGGGTGTTCGGGGCCACCTGGCTCGTCCTGGTCGTCGTCGGCTCGCTCACCGCGCCGCTGTGGCGGCCCTACGAGGTGACCGAGCAAGACACGGCGAACCGGCTGGCGCTGCCCTCGGCCGACCACTGGCTGGGTACGGACCCGCTCGGCCGGGACCTGCTGAGCCGCATCTTCACGGCCGGCTCGCTGCCGCTGCTGGCGTCAGCGCTGATGCTGCTGGTCGCCTTCGGCATCGGCCTGCCGCTCGCGCTGGTCGCCGCCGAGCGGGGCCGCCGGGTCGAGCGGGCGATCAGCCGGGGCACCGAGGTGTTCCTCGCGCTGCCCGCGACCATCTTGCTGCTCGCCGTCATCGGCGTCATCGGCAACCGGCTCTACCCGGTCATGGCGATCATGGGCGTGCTCATCTCGGCCGCCGTCTACCGCGTGTTGCTCGGAGTGGCCCAGTCGGTCCGGCAGCGGCTCTACGTCGACGCCGCCCGGGTCAACGGCCTGGGCTCGCTTCGCGTCAACCTGGTGCACGTGCTGCCGTCCATGGCGACGGTGGTCGCGGTTCAGGCCGCCCAGCTGTTCGGCATCGGCCTGCTGGTCGTCGCCGGCCTGGCCTTCCTCGGCTTCGGCCCGGGCGAGCCGGAACCGAGCTGGGGCTTCATGATCCAGGACGCGTCCGGCTACATCTACACCGACCCGTGGCTCATGGTGCCCACCGGTCTCGTGCTCGCGCTCACCGTGGTGGCCGCCAACGAGCTCGCCGACGCCATTGCCGGCAAGGCACAGCACGCCGGCCGCGTGCGAAGCCGCC
Organism: Blastococcus sp. SYSU D00820; assembly: GCF_054050695.1. Taxonomy (NCBI): domain Bacteria; kingdom Bacillati; phylum Actinomycetota; class Actinomycetes; order Geodermatophilales; family Geodermatophilaceae; genus Blastococcus; species Blastococcus sp. SYSU D00820. Next base: position 35,066 of record NZ_JBJGZW010000036.1, on the reverse strand, counting down.
GCCGTCAGACGCCGCTGCGGCGGGCGGTCGCCGCAGCGACCGACGGGCCGGCGGCAGACCCCACCGCCGTCCTGGAGGTGCGCGACCTGGACGTGTCCGTGGACGACGGCCCTGACCTGGTCACTGGGGTGTCCTTCTCGCTGCAGCCGGGCCGGGTGCTCGGCCTGGTGGGCGAGTCGGGCTGCGGTAAGACGATGACCGCCCGCTCGCTCATGGGGCTGCTGCCCGACGGCGTGTCCGTCTCCGGCGGGTCGATCCGCTGGCAGGGGAGAGAGCTGGCCGGCCTGCCCGAGCACGAGCTGGCCCGCGTCCGCGGCCGGGAGATCGCGCTGATCTCCCAGGAGCCGATGGTGGCTCTGGACCCGATGTTCACCGTCGCCTCGCAGCTGACCGGCCCCATCCGCCGGTTCCGGGGCGTGGGACGAGGCGAGGCGCGCACCATCGCGGCCGACCTGCTGCGCAACGTCGGCATCGTCGACGCCGAGCGGGTGCTGAGGAGCTACCCCCACCAGCTGTCCGGCGGCATGGCGCAGCGCGTGTGCATCGCGCTGGCGCTGACCGGGCAGCCCGGCCTGCTCGTCGCTGACGAGCCGACCACCGCCCTCGACGTCACCGTGCAGGCCGAGATCCTCAGCCTGCTGCGGGCGCTGGTCCGCGACACTGGACTCTCTGTCGTCCTGGTGAGCCACGACCTGGGTGTCGTCGCCGACATCTGCGACGACGTCGCGGTGATGTACGCCGGCACGGTTGTCGAATCCGGGTCCGCCACCGCCGTCCTCGACGCCCCAGCGCACCCGTACACGATGGCGCTGCTCGGCGCGAACCCCCACGTGCCCGAGGGCGAGGCCGTGCCCGAGCGGCTGGCGTCCATCCCCGGCACCGTCCCGCCGCCCGGCTCGTGGCCGTCGGGCTGCCGCTTCGCCAGCCGCTGCCAGTTCGTGCAGGAGAAGTGCACGTCGCCCTTCCCGGCGCAGCCGGCGCACGGCGGCGGGGACGTTCTGTGCATCCGGGTGGAGGAGCTCACCCGGGCGCACGCCTCGTGGGACGCCGAGTCGATCGGGGCCGAGACCCGCCCCGGCGCCGAGGTGATCGCCCCCGCCGACCAGACCACCCCGACCGCTGGAGTGTCCGCATGAGCGCCCCCGCGCCCGCCGCCCCCGTCGCGTCCACCGCGACGCCGGCGCTGGAGATCCGCGACCTGGTCGTCCGCTACGGCGCGGGCCGCAGGGCGCGGTCCGCGCCGCCGGCGATCGACCGGGTCAGCTTCGACATCGCGCCCGGCGAGACCGTCGGCCTGGTCGGCGAGTCCGGGTCGGGCAAGTCGACGATCGGCAAGGCCGTGCTCGGACTGCAGCCACCGACCGCCGGCACCGTGCGGCTGCACGGGCAGGACATCACCTCGATGCCGCTCAAGCAGCGCAGCCGGCTCGCCGCCGACCTGCGGGTGGTGTTCCAGGACCCGTACTCCTCGCTCAACCCGGCGCGGACCATCGGCCAGACCCTCGTCGAGCCGCTGCGGCTGCTGGGCGTGAAGGGCGAGGAGGCCCTGCAGCGGGCCCGCCGCGGCCTGGAGTCGGTGGGCCTGCCCGGCGACGTGGTCGACCGGTACCCGGCGCAGTTCTCCGGCGGCCAGCGGCAGCGCATTGCCATCGCCCGCGCGCTGGTCTGCGACCCAAAGGTCGTCGTCCTCGACGAGCCGGTGTCGGCGCTGGACCTGTCCACCCAGGCCCAGGTGCTCAACCTGCTGGCCGACCTGCGCGACCAGCACGGCTTGGCGTTCCTGTTCATCGCGCACGACCTCGGCGTCGTCCGGTTCCTGGCGCAGCGCGCCGTCGTCCTGTACCGCGGTCAGGTGATGGAGACCGGTCCCGTGGAGGCGGTCACGCAGGCACCCCGCCACCCATACACGGTGGCGCTGACGGCCGCGGCCCCCGTACCGCGGCCGGCGGAGCAGGCCGCCCGCCGGCAGGCGCGCGAGGCGCGCGGGTTCGGGACCGCGGGCGCGGCCCAGCCGGCCACCGTGGGGTGCCCGTTCGTGCCGCGCTGCCCGCTGGCCACCGACATCTGTTCCGCCGAGCGCCCACCGCTGCGGCCGGTCGAGGGCACGCTGACCGCCTGTCACCACGCCGAGCGCGTGCCTGCGCTCCGCTGAGTCCGCGGGCCCAGCGCCGCGGCCGCGTCCGTCCCACCGCAGTTCCTTAGGAGACCCATGCCCTCGTCCGCACCGCACTCGCTGCGGGTGGAGCACCTCGACCAGCCGCTCGGCATCCGAGTGCCGGCGCCCCGGCTCTCCTGGCGGCTGCCGGACGGGGCCGGGGAGCAGCACGCCTACCGGATCACCGCCGACAACGGCTGGGACACCGGCTGGGTCGACACCGACGAGCATCTCCTGGTGCCCTACGGCGGCCCGGAACTCGGCTCGGGCGAGCGGGTCGAGTGGCGCGTGCGAGTGCGCACCGCGCTGGGTGAGAGCCCTGCCTCGGCGGCGGGCTGGTTCGAGACGGGTCTGCTGCACGCCGAGGACTGGGACGCCGACTGGGTCGAGCCCGGCCGCATGCCCGCCGGCCCGGCGGGGCAGCGGGCGGCCGCGCTGCTGCGGGTCGAGTTCGACGTGGTCCGGCCGGTGGTGTCCGCCCGGCTGCACGCGACCGCCCAAGGCCTGTACGAGGCGTTCCTCGACGGCACACGCGTCGGCGACGCTGAGCTGACCCCCGGCTCGACCCAGTACGACGCACGCCTGCAGGTGCAGACGCACGACGTGGCGGTGGGCCGGGGGGAGGGCCGGCACGCGCTCGCCGTGGTCCTCGCCGACGGCTGGTTCCGGGGCCAGATCGGCATCACGCGCGCCGCCGACCAGTGGGGCGACCGGATCGCCTTCCTCGCCCAGCTGCATCTGACGCACGACGACGGCAGCGTCACGGTGCTTGGCACCGGGCCGGACTGGCGCAGCTCGACCGGGCACGTCACCGCCGCCGACCTCATCGCGGGGGAGACCTGGGACCTGCGTGCCCGCCCAGGTGGCTGGGACGCCCCCGGCTTCGACGACGCCGGCTGGGAGGCCGTGCATGTGGTGCAGCACGGCTTCGCCGGGCTGGTGGACTCGCCGGCGCCGCCCGTGCGCCGGGTGGAGACGATCGTCCCGGTCTCGGTCACCCGCCTGGACGTCGATCGTCAGGTCGTGGACCTGGGCCAGAACATCAACGGCTGGGTGCGGCTGACCGACCTCGGCCCGGCCGGGACGACGGTCACGCTGACCCACGGCGAGTGGCTGGGCCCCGACGGCGACGTCACCACCGACCACCTGCGCCCGGCGGTGCCCTTCCTCCCCGAGCCGCTGCCGGCCGGGCAGGTCGACACCGTGGTCTCCGCCGGGGTGCCCGGCGACGTCTTCGAGCCGCGCCGCACCACTCACGGCTTCCGGTACGTGCGGATCGAGGGCCACCCGGCCGACCTCACGCCCGACGACGTCCGCGGGGTCGTGGTGCACACCGACCTGCGCCGCACCGGCTGGTTCGCCTGCAGCGACGAGCGGATCAACCGGTTCCACGAGGCGGCGGTCTGGAGCCTGCGCGACAACGCCTGCGACGTGCCCACCGACTGCCCGCACCGGGAGCGCGCCGGCTGGACCGGGGACTGGCAGCTGTACGTGCCGACCGCGGCCTATCTGTACGACGTGGCCGGTTTCTCCACCAAGTGGCTGCGCGACGTCGCAGCCGACCAGTGGCCCGACGGGACCGTTGCCAACATCAGCCCCACCTCGCGCTCCGAGGGCCGGGAGAGCCCGGTCGCCTTCCTCAACGGCTCGGCCGGCTGGGGCGACGCCGCGGTGATCGTGCCGTGGGAGTTGTACCGCGCCTATGGCGACACCGGCGTGCTGGCCGAGCTGTGGCCGACGATGGTCCGCTGGCTGGACCGGGTCGAGCGGATCGCTCGCGAGGACCGGCACCCGGCGCGCGCAGCCGCTCGCCCGGACCCGGCGCCGCACGAGGCCTACCTGTGGGACACCGGCTTCCACTGGGGCGAGTGGCTGGTGCCCGGAGAAGACGTGGGTGACTTCGGTGCCTTCGTCGCGGCCGACAAGGGGGACGTCGCCACCGCGTACTTCGCGCACAGCGCCGGGCTGATGGCCCGGATCGCCCGGCTGCTCGGCCGGGACTACGACGCCGCTCGGTACGGCGAGCTGGCCGGCCGGGTACGCGCGGCCTGGCAGGCGGAGTATCTGGGCGCCGACGGCTCGCTCACCCCCGACTCCCAGGCCAACCACGTGCGGGCGCTGGCCTTCGACCTGGTGCCGGCGGCGCTGCGGCCGGTGGTCGCCGACCGGCTGGTCGAGCTGGTCCGCAAGGCCGACACCCATCTGGGCACCGGCTTCCTCGCCACCCCGTACCTGCTGCCGGTGCTCGCCGACACGGGGCACCTCGACGTCGCCTACGAGCTGCTGCTGCAGGACACCGAGCCCTCGTGGCTGGTCATGGTCGACCGGGGCGCCACGACCGTGTGGGAGCGGTGGAACGGCGTCGACGCCGACGGCGTCCCGTCCGAGTCGCTCAACCACTACTCGAAAGGCGCGGTCGTCTCGTTCCTCCACCGTTACACCGCGGGGCTGGAACCGGTCGACCCCGCGTACCGCCGGTTCCGGGTCCGGCCCCGCCCGGGAGGCGGCCTCACCTGGACCGAGACGGCGCACGAGTCACCGCACGGCACGATCGAGGTGGCCTGGCGGCGCGCCGGCGACCGGTTCGACCTGCGCGTCGTCGTCCCGGCCGGGACCCGGGCCGAGGTGGTGTTGCCCGACGGCACGACCGCGACCGCCGGCCCCGGCGAGCACTCTTACACGACCAGTGCGGAGCGCCCCCGATGACCGCGACGACGACCGAGTGGATCGGCCCGGCCCGGTTCCTGCCCCCGCCCCCGGCCACCTGGCGCGCGGACGGCGCGCGCCACTTCTCCGGCGTCACCTACGCCGTGGCCTTCGGCTACCGGCCGCTGCAGCTGGACGTGTGGGTGCCCGCGACCGAGCAGCCCGCCCCGCTGGTGGTCTGGGTGCACGGCGGGGCGTTCATGATGGGCGACCGCCGCCACCTGCCCGAGACGCTCCGGGAGAACCAGGTCTTCGACGCGCTGCTGGCGGCCGGGCTGGCGGTAGCCACGGTCGACTACCGGCACGCGCTCGAGGCGCCGTTCCCCGCGCAGCTGCACGACGTCAAGGCCGCGGTCCGCTACCTGCGGCACTTCGCGGGCGACCTCGGCGTCGACACCACCCGCATCGGCGCGTGGGGCGAGTCGGCCGGCGGGCACCTCGCGGCGCTGCTGGGCCTGACCGGCTCCCGCGACGATCTCGAGGGCGGCCACGGCGTCGTCGGCCCGTCCAGCGCGGTGGACGTCGTCGTCGACTGGTACGGCCTGGCCGATCTGGAGACCATGCCGCGGATGCCGCCGCCGCCGCAGATCGCCCCGTTGCTGCCCGAGGAGATGCGGGTGCCGCCGGAGGACCACCTGCTCCGCGGGCTCACCGGCGCCACGCTCGCCGACGCCAGCCCGGTGAACCACGTGCGCGCCGACTCGCCGCCGTTCCTGCTGGTCCACGGCACCGCCGACTGGCTGGTGCCCTTCGCCCAGAGCGAGCAGCTGGCCGCGGCCATGACCGCCGCCGGCGCGCAGGTCGAGCTGGTGCCGATCGAGGGCGCCGGACACGTCTGGCTTGACTTCAACGACGTCGACGGGATCGTCGACCGCTCGGTGCGCTACCTCGCCGACACCCTCCTGGAGCAGCCCCGATGAGCGACCTGACCGTCCCGCCCGTCACCGTCGAGCACCACCGCGAGCCGTTCGGCATCGGCGAGCCCGCCCCGCGGCTGTCGTGGGGAACCCGCACCGAGCAGCCCGGCTGGCGGCAGGGGGCCTACGAGCTGGAGATCGCGCCGGAGGAGGGGCCGGCCTGGTCGTCGAGCCGGGTCGACTCCGCCGAGTCGGTGCTCGTGCCCTGGGGCGCGCCTGCGCTGGCCAGCCGCGAGCGCCGGTCGGTGCGCGTGCGCGTCTGGGGCGTCGACGCCGCCGAGCCGTCGGCCTGGAGCGAGGAGACCGTCGTCGAGGCGGGGCTCCTCTCGCCGGCCGACTGGACGGCGCGGCTCGTGCAGCCGGTGCTCCCGGACGACGTCGCCGAGCCGGTGGCGCTGCTGCGCCGCGAGTTCACGCTGGACAAGCCGGTCGCCCGCGCCCGGCTGTACGCCACCGCGCACGGCGTGTTCGAGGCCGAGGTCAACGGCGCGACGGTCGGCGACGAGGTGCTGGCTCCGGGCTGGACCAGCTACCGGCACCGGCTGCGCTACCGCACGCACGACGTCACCGCCCTGCTCCGCCAGGGCGCCAACGTCCTCGGCGCGCAGCTGGCCGACGGCTGGTACCGCGGCTCCCTCGGCTTCACCGGGAAGAAGGCGTTCTACGGCGACCGCACCGGACTGTTCTTCCAGCTCGAGGTCGAGCACCCCGACGGCACCCGCACCGTGCTCACCACCGACGAGGGCTGGCGGTCCACCACCGCCGGTCCGATCACCCGCTCGGGCCTCTACAAGGGCGAGACGGCCGACCTGCGCTGCGAGCGGCCCGGCTGGTCGGCGCCCGGCTTCGACGACGGCGCGTGGACCCCGGTCGAGCTCGGCGAGCTGGACCCGGCCGTCCTCGTCGCCCCCACCGGCCCGCCGGTGCGCCGCACCCAGACCCTGCCGGTGCAGGCGATCACCACCTCGCCGTCGGGGAAGGTGCTGGTCGACTTCGGCCAGAACCTGGTCGGCCGGATCCGGCTGGCCCTGCCCGACGCCCCGGCCGGCACCGAGATCACCCTCCGACACGCCGAGGTGCTCGAGGGCGGCGAGCTGGGCACCCGCCCGCTGCGCAGCGCCGACGCGACCGACGTCGTCGTGCTCGACGGCGCCGGCCCCCGCACCTGGGAGCCGCGGTTCACCTTCCACGGCTTCCGCTACGCGGAGGTCTCCGGCTGGCCGGGCGAGCTGCGCGCCGAGGACCTCGCGGCCGTCGTCCTGCACACCGACCTGCGCCGCACCGGCAGCTTTGCCTGCTCCGACCCCGACGTCACCCGGCTGCATGAGAACGTGGTCTGGGGCATGCGGGGCAACTTCCTCGATGTCCCGACCGACTGCCCGCAGCGCGACGAGCGGCTGGGCTGGACCGGCGACCTGCAGGTCTTCAGCCCCACGGCGTCGTTCCTCTACGACACCGCCGGGATGCTGCGCTCCTGGCTGACCGACCTCGCCGAGGAGCAGCTGCGCGACCACGACGGCGTGGTGCCGATGTACGTGCCGTTCCTGCCGCTGCTGCCGTTCCCGCAGCAGCCGGAGGTGGGCTGGGGCGACGCGGCCGTCGTCGTCCCGTGGGTGCTGTACCAGCGCACCGGCGACGCCGGCATGCTGGCCGACCAGTGGGAGTCGATGGTCGCCTGGATCGACGCCTTCGCCGGCCGCGCCGGCGCCGACCTGGACTTCCCCGAGGGCGGCTTCTCCTTCGGCGACTGGCTGGACACCGCCGCGCCGCCGGACAACCCGGCCGCGGCGCGCACCCCCTGGCAGTGCGTGGCCACCGCCTACCTGGCCCGGTCGGCCCGGACGGTCGCCGCGGCGGCCGGAGTGCTCGGCCGGGACGGGGCCCGGTTCGCCGAGCTCGGCGAGCGGGCTGCGGAGCGGTTCCGCGCCGAGTACGTCACCCCGAACGGCCGGGTGGCCTTCCCGTCGCAGACGGCCTACGCGATGGCGCTGGAGTTCGACCTGCTCACCGAGGCCCAGCGGGTGCACGCCGGCCGGCTGCTGGCCGAGCAGGTGCTGAAGGACGGCTGGCACATCGCCAGCGGCTTCCTCGGCACGCCGCTGGTCACCGACGCGCTCACGCACGCCGGTGAGCTGCCGAGTGCCTACGAGCTGCTGCTCCAGCGGGAGCACCCGTCGTGGCTGTACCCGGTCACCATGGGCGCGACGACGATCTGGGAGCGCTGGGACTCCATGCTCCCCGACGGGAGCATCAACCCCGGTGACATGACGTCGTTCAACCACTACGCGCTCGGCGCGGTCGCCGACTGGCTGCACCGCACGGTCGCGGGCATCGCGCCGGCCGCGCCGGGCTACCGCCGGCTGCGGTTCGCCCCGCAGCCGGGCCCGGGCATCACCTCGGCGGAGGCGACGCACGAGACGCCGTACGGTGCCGCCGCCGTGGCCTGGTCGGTCGAGGGGAGCACGCTGACCCTCGACGTCACCGTGCCGCCGAACACGACCGCCGAGGTGGTGCTGCCCGACGGCAGCGCGCCGGTCGAGGTCGGCTCCGGCCGGCACTCCTTCACCCGGGAGTACGCGGTGCCGGCGCCGGTCGAGAAGCCGGCGCTGTTCTTCGACCCGGACGCGCACGCGGAGTGAGCCCCCGCCGCCCCGTCGTCCCCGGCTTCCACCCCGACCCCAGCGTGGTCCGGGTCGGCGACACGTACTGGATGGTGCACTCGAGCTTCGAGTACGCCCCCGGCGTGCCGCTGTACCGCTCGGCCGACCTGCTCTCCTGGGAGCAGGTCGGCTCGGTGCTGGCCCGGCCGTCCCAGCTCGACGTGTCGGCGGCGCCGGGCTCCGGCGGCATCACCGCGCCCACCCTGCGCTGGCACGACGGCCGGTTCTGGCTGGTGACCACCAACCTCGCCGACGGCGGGTGGCAGGTGCTGGTCACCGCCGAGGACCCGCTGGGCGCGTGGTCGGAGCCGGTGCGGATGCCCGACGTGCGGGGCATCGACCCCGACCTCGCCTGGGACGACGACGGCACGCTGCTCGTCAGCTACGCCGGCTTCGGCGCGGGCGGGCCGGCCGGGCTGGTGCAGCAGGCGGTCGACCCGGTCACCGGCGCGGCGCTCACCGGACGGCGGCCGCTCTGGCAGGGCACAGGGGGCAAGTTCCCTGAGGGGCCGCACCTCTACCGGGTCGGCGACCTCTGGTACCTGCTGATCGCCGAGGGCGGCACCGAGCGCGGGCACGCGGTGACCGTCGCCCGGGGGCCGTCGCTGGCCGGGCCGTTCGAGGCGTGCCCGGCCAACCCGCTGCTCACCGCGCGGGGCACCGACTCGCCGGTGCAGAACACCGGGCACGCCGACCTGGTGCAGCGGCCCGACGGCAGCTGGGCGGTCGTGTTCCACGGCGTGCGGCCGCGCGGCGCCAGCCCCGAGTTCCACGTCCTCGGCCGCGAGACCTTCGCCGCCGAGGTCGAGTGGGCCGACGGCTGGCCGCGGGTGGGGGAGTGGCTGACCCCGCCCGACGTCCGCGTCGAGGCCGACGAGCTCTCCGGCGACGCGCTGCCCGCCTCCTGGGTGGCGCCGCGGCGGTTTCCGGCCGAGCTGCTCACCCGCGCCGACGGCGGCTGGCGGCTGACCGCCACCGACCCGGATCCCGGCAGCGAGGACCTCGCCTTCGCCGGCCGCCGGCAGGAGCACCTGTCCGCCCGGTTCCGCGCCACCGTCGCGGTGGCCGACGGCGCCGCCGGCGGGCTGTCGCTGCGGATGGACGCCCGGCACCACCTCGACCTCGAGGTGGCCGGGGACCGGGTGCGCGCGGTCGCCTCGGTGGGGCCGTTCCGCTCGGTGCTCGGCGAGGCGCCGGTCGAGCCCGGGACGGACGTCGTCCTGGAGATCCGGACGCTGCCCGGTGAGGGGCACTTCTCCTCGACCGCGCTGGCGCCCGACGTGCTGGCCGCCGGGCTGGTGGCCCGCGACGGGACGGTCGTGGAGCTCGGCCGGCTCGACGGCCGGTACGTGTCCACCGAGGTCGCCGGCGGCATGACCGGCCGGCTCGGCGGCGTCTGGTGCGCCCGGGGGACGCTGCTGGTGCGGTCGTTCGTCTACACAGGCACCAATGAGGAGAGCGCATGACAGGGACCTTCACAAACCCCGTCGTCCGTGGCGTGTCGCCGGACCCGTCGGTCTGCCGGGTGGGCGACGACTTCTTCCTGGCGACGAGCACCTTCGACTTCTGGCCCGGCATCCCGATCCACCACTCCACGGACCTGGTGCACTGGGAGCTGATCGGTCACGCCGTCACCCGGCCGGAGCAGTTCCGCCCGGGAGGCGGGGACGGCGCGTTCGTGCTGTACGCCCCGACACTGCGGTACTCCGAGGGCACCTTCTACGTCGCGTGCACCAACACCGCGCCCCTCGATCCGGCGCTGGGGCGGCGCGGGGGGAACGTCGGCAACTTCATCGTCTCCACGACCGACCCGGCGGGGGAGTGGTCCGACGCCGCCTGGGTCGACGGGCAGGCGTTCGACCCGTCGCTGCTGTTCGCCGACGGCACCTGCTACTACACCCGCCGCTCGTTCGACCTCGCGAACGCCGCCACCGGCCTCGGCCCGATCGTGCAGGCCGAGGTCGATCCCTCCACCGGCCGGCTCGCTGCGGCGCCCCGCCCCATCACCGAGGGCGTCACCGGCTTCTGCTCGAACGACATCGAGGGTCCGCACCTCTACCAGGTCGGCGACACGTACTACCTGTTCGCCGCGGAGGGCGGGACCGAGAGGGGCCACATGCAGACGGTGGCCCGCAGCTCCTCGCCCTGGGGCCCGTTCGAGCCGGCACCGACGAACCCGGTGCTGACCCACCGGCACCGGATGCTGCACCCCATCCAGTGCACCGGCCACGCCGAGCTGGTGCAGGCCCCCGACGGACGCTGGTGGGCGCTGTTCCTGGCCACCCGGGCCGACCGGCTGGGCGGCCCCGACCTGCTCGGCCGCGAGACGTTCCTGGCGCCGGTCGAGTGGCGGGACGGCTGGCCGGTGATCGGCAACGGCGGCACGGTCGAGCTGGAGATGCCGGCACCCGGCCTCCCGCGGTCGCCCGGCCGGGAGCGCGGGGACGCCCCGTGGCTGGCCGGCTGGAGCACCCGCCACTTCCCGGTCGCCGGGCTGACGGTCGACGCCGCGGTCGGCCGCGTGCAGCTGCCGGTCACGCCCGCGCGGTTGGACGACGAGGGCGCGGTGAGCGCCGTCTTCCTGCGGCAGACCGAGCACTCGGCGACGTTCACCGCGACGATCGACCGGCTGCCGCCGGCCACCGCGGCCGGGGTCACCGCCTACACGGGTTCCGAGCACCACTACGACCTGGCCGTCACCTCCGACGACCGGGGGCGCCGGGTGACCCTCCGCCGCCGGGCCGCCGACCTCGTCGCGGAGACCGCCGTGGCCCTGCCGGGGGACGGGCCGGTGACCCTGACGATCGCCTGCGACGGGGCCGAGTACCGGTTCGGGGCCACGACCGCCGCCGGGACCGTCGGCGTCGGCTCGGGCGCGGCGCGGCTGCTCGACGCCTCGCACGCACCCGGGTTCGGCAGCGTCCGGCTCGGCGTCTTCGCCACCGGCGCGGCCGGGGGGACGGTCGACGTCTCCGGGGTCGGCGGGCAGTCGGTCGGCTGATCCGACCGGATAGGTTCCCCCGGTGCAGGAGTCGGAGTACACGGAGCACGACGGGCTCGGGCTGGCCGCGGCCGTCCGGGCCGGCGAGGTCACCGCCGCGGAGCTGCTGGAGCTGGCGCGTGCCCGCGCCGACCGGCTGGACCCCCAGCTGAACGCCATCTGCCTGCGGCTGGACGACTACGCCGAGCAGCAGGTGGCCGGCGAGCTGACCGGCCCGTTCGCCGGCGTCCCCTTCCTGCTCAAGGACCTCCACCAGGACATCGCCGGTATCCCGACCTCGGCCGGCAGCCGCTCGCTGGCCGGGCGCCCGGCCGAGCACACCAGCACGGTGGTGCAGCGCTGGCTGGACGCCGGGCTGGTCGTCTTCGGCAAGACGGCCACCCCGGAGTTCGGGTCCAAGGGCGTGACCGAGCCCGAGGCGTTCGGGCCGACCCGCAACCCGTGGGACCGCGACCGCACCCCCGGTGGCTCGTCCGGCGGGGCGGCGGCGGCCGTGGCGGCGCGGATCGTGCCGGTCGCGGCGGCCAGTGACGGCGGCGGCTCGATCCGCATCCCGGCGGCGTGCACCGGCCTGGTGGGCCTCAAGGCCGGCCGCGGGCTGGTGCCGGCCGGGCCGGTGGAGAGCGAGCCGCTCAACGGGCTGGCCACGACCGGCGTCGTCTCCCGCACCGTCCGCGACACCGCCGTGATGCTCGACCTGCTCGCCGGGCCCGAGGCCATGAGCCCCTTCGCCCCCGCCCTGCCCGAGGTGCCGCTCACCGCCGGGCTCGACCGGCCGCCGGGCCGGCTGCGCATCGGCTACACGACGTACTCGGCGATCCGGGGCACGGCGCACCCCGAGGCGGTCCGCGCCGTGGAGTCCGCCGCGGCCCTGCTCACCGACCTCGGCCACCAGGTCGAGGAGGTCGATCCGCCGCACGACGACGCCCAGCTGGCCCGCGACTTCCTCACCATCTGGTTCGTGCACCAGGCGATCGAGATCGACCGGATCCAGCGGCTGACCGGCTGCCGCGACCGCGACTTCGAGGTCGACACCCGGGTGATGGCCGCGCTCGGCCGCGCGGTCAGCGGCGTCGAGCTGCAGGCCGCCGACGAGCGGCGCCGCGAGCACATCGCCGGGCTGGCCCGGCTGCACGCCACCCACGACCTGCTGCTGACGCCGACGCTCGGCGAGCCGCCGATCCGCATCGGCGCCCTCGACACCCCCGCGCCCCTGCGGCTGGCCAGCGAGGCCCTCCTGCGCACCCGCACCACCCGGGTCATGAAGCTGACCGGGCTGGTCGACCAGATCGTCGACAGCAACCTCGGCTGGGTGCCCTACACCCAGCTGGCCAATGTCACCGGCCGGCCCGCCATCAGCCTGCCGCTGCACTGGACGCCCGACGGCCTGCCGATGGGCGTGCAGTTCCTCGGCCGGCTGGGCTCGGAGGAGCTGCTGCTGCGGCTGGGCCGCCAGCTGGAGCTCGCCGCGCCGTGGGCCGACCGGCGGCCGGGGATCAGCTGACCGTGCCCCGTGCGGTCGCCCTCGGCAGCTCCTTCGCCGCCGGCCCCGGCATCGAGCCGCTGGTCGAGCCGCGCTGCGGCCGGTCGGCGCGCAACTACGCGCACCTGGTCGCCGAACGCCTGGGGTACGCCCTGGTCGACGTCAGCTCCGGGGGCGCGACCATCGACGACGTCCTGACCCGGCCGCAGGCGCTGATGGCCGGTGGCACCGTGCCCCCGCAGCTCGACGCGGTGACCGGCGACGCCGACCTGGTCACCGTCACCGTGGGCGGCAACGACGTCGAGTACCTGCTCACCCTGCTGCGCTGCTCGTACCGCGCCGACCCCGCCGGCGCCCCGGCCGGCTCCGGCGCGTTCTTCGGGACGCCGGTCGACCAGGCCGCGGTGCTCCCCGCCCTGGCCGCGCTGCCGGCGCGGCTGGCCGGCCTGGTGACCGCCGTCCGGGAGCGGGCGCCGCGGGCGCGGATCGTGCTGGTCGACTACCTGACCGTCGTCCCGGACGACGCGACGCCGGCCTTCCCGATGAGCGAGGAGGACCGGGCGTTCTGCGCCGACGTCGGCCGGCGGCTGGAGGCGGCCACCGCGGAGGCAGCGGACGGCGCCGGCGCGGAGCTGCTGCGCGCCTCGGCGATCAGCCGTGGTCACGCCGTCGGGTCGGCGCAGCCGTGGGTGACCGGCTGGGTGTTCGGCGACCTGGCCCGCGGCGGGCTCGCGCCCTACCACCCGAACGCCGCCGGCATGGCGGCCGTCGCCGACGCGCTCGTCGCGCACCTGACCCGCTGATGGACGCCGTCCCCTGGGCCGCCGGCAGCTGGACCGTGCCGCCGGTCGCCGCGAGGGCCGACGGTGCCGATCTGCTGGTCACCGCCGCCGAGGGCAGCGACGCCTGGCGGCACACCGCGTACGGGTTCGTGCACGACGACGCGCACGCGCTGCTCGCCCCGCTACCCGACGCCGGGGCGGTGGAGGTCGCCTTCGAGGTCGGCTACGACCGGCAGTTCGACCAGGCGGGACTGGTGCTGCGGGCGGGCCCGGAGACCTGGCTCAAGACCGGCGTCGAGGTCTCCGACGGCGTGCCGCAGCTCGGCGCGGTGGTCACCCTCGGCCGCTCGGACTGGTCGGTCGCCCCGGTGCCGGAGTGGGCCGGCCGGACGGTCACGGTGCGGGCCAGCCGGGCCGGCGACGCGGTGACCGTCCGGGCGCGGGTGGACGACGAGCCGTTCCGGCTGGTGCGGGTGGCGCCGTTCCCGGAGGGCGTGCCGGTCGCGGCCGGGCCGTACTGCTGCGCCCCGACCCGGGCCGGGCTGGTCGTCCGCTTCCACCGCTGGGCCACCGGGCCCGCCGACCGGTCGCTGCACTGACCATTCAGCGCCGCCTGCGCCTCCGGTACCGACGCAGCAGCACGACCACGGTGACGGCCAGCAGCAGCACCCCGGTGCACCAGCCGGCGGGCTCGGCGCCGCCGTCGCCGGCGAGCGCCGTCCAGAGGCCGCGGCCGACCACGTAGCCGACGACGACCACCAGCAGCCCCGGCACGGCCGCGGCGAGGACGAACACGCCCGGGACTTCGCGCCGGGCACCGCGCGCGGATGCGCCGGGGTCAGGCCGGCTGGGCCACCGGCCGCTCGTCGGACGACGTGCTGCCCGGGTCGGCGACCGCCTCGCCGCGGGCCACCATCCCCGACACCTCCGACAGCGGCACCTCCTTGAGCAGGAGGGCGAACACCAGGCCGACCGCCATGATCGGCAGCAGGTAGCCGAAGATCGGCGCCAGCGAGCCGGCGTAGGCGTCGACGATCGCCGTCTGCAGCGGCTCGGCCGCCCGCTGGACCGTCGACGGCACCACGCTGTCCGGGCCGGCGATGCCGGCCGCGGCGGCCTGGTCCGGGTGCGCGGCGAGCGCGTCGGCGAGCCCGGCGGCCAGCCGGCTGGTGAACAGCGAGCCGAAGACGGCGACACCGACGCTGATCGACGCCTCGCGGGCGTAGTTGTTGGTGGCCGTGGCCGCTCCCAGCACGTGCGGGGAGACGGCGTTCTGCGCCGCCAGGACGACGTTCTGCATGACCAGCCCCATGCCGAGGCCGACCAGGAAGATCATGCAGCCGACCGCCCACATGGGGGTGCCGCCCGCGAGCGTGGTCATCCAGGTCAGGGCCGCCGCGATGAGCAGCACGCCGGCGATCGGGAACACCTTGTAGCGGCCGGTGCGCACCAGGATCGGCGCGGAGCCGTGGATGCCGAGCGCCATGCCGGCGACCATCGGCGTCATCAGCAGGCCGGAGACCGCCGCGGAGGCGCCGGAGGTCATCTGCAGGAAGGTCGGCAGGAACGAGACCGCGGTGATCATGCCGAGCCCGACGCAGGCGCCGATGCCGGTGGCCATCACGAAGGTGACGTTGCGGAACAGGGAGAGCGGGATGATCGGCTCCGGAGCGCGCCGCTCGACCAGCACGAACGCCGTCCCGAGCACGACGACCGCACCGAGCAGCGCCAGGGCGAGGCCCGAGGTCCAGCCGGCCCGGCCGGCCTCCTCGGTGCCGAACACCAGCGCCGCGGTGGTGCCCGACAGCAGCACGATGCCCGCGTAGTCGATGGGCGCGCTGCTGCGCCGGCGGGGCAGCGTGAGAGCGAACCAGCCGACGGCCAGCGCGGCGAGCCCGACCGGCAGGTTGATCCAGAAGCACCACTCCCAGCCCAGGGCGGGGGAGTCGGTGAGGAAGCCGCCGACCAGCGGGCCGGCCACCGACGAGATCGCGAACAGCGCGCCGATCGGCGCCATGTACCTCGCCCGCTCCCGGGCCGGGACGATGTCGGCGATGATCGCCTGCGACAGGATCATCAGCCCGCCGCCGCCGAGTCCCTGGACGCCGCGCCAGATCACGAACCAGGTGAAGTCCGGCGACAGCGCGAGCCCGACGCTGGCGACGGTGAACAGGGCGATCGCGACGAGGAACAGCGTGCGCCGGCCCCACAGGTCGCCGAACTTGCCGTAGACGGGCATGACCAGGGTGGTCGCCAGCAGGTAGGCCGTGGTCACCCACGCCATGTGCGAGACGCCGCCGAGGTCGCCGACGATGGTCGGCATCGCCGTCGAGACGATCGTCTGGTCCAGCGCCGCGACGAACATGCCGGCCAGCAGCGCGGAGAAGATGACGTTGATCCGCCGCCGGGTGAGCACGACGGGGGTCGTGGCGGGCGGTGCGGCAGGCATGGAGCTCCTCGGGGACATGCGGAGGGCCGGACCGTCGGGGACGGTCCGGGGGATCAGGGGAGGGCGGCTACCGGGGCGGCAGCGGCAGCCCGGCGGCGATCAGGTCGTAGGCCTCGTCGACGAGGTCCTGCAGCGACACGGCGAAGCCGCTGCCGGTCCAGCGGTGCAGCGCGGTGCGCATCACCGTGGAGTGCACCGCCGCCAGCAGGGTCGGGTAGCCGTCCAGCGGCAGCTCGAGCCGGGCCGCGATCGCCGCGGCCAGGATGTTCTCGGCCTCGCTGAAGCTCGCCGACAGCCGCGGCTTGAGCGCGGGGTTGGCGTCGACCACCCGCAGCCGCAGCGGCCACAGCTCGGCGTCCCCGACGATGTCGGCGACGTCCTCCCGGGCCAGCGCGCGCAGCGACTCCACCGGGGGCTCCCCGGCCGGCCGGGCCAGCAGCTCCTGCACCAGGTCGTCGCGGGCGGTGGGCACGGTGCCGATGACCGCCTCGTCCTTGGACGAGAAGTAGTTGAAGAAGGTGCGCGGGGAGACCTCGGCGCGGGCGGCGATGTCGTCGACCGACACCGCGTCGAGCCCGTGCTCGCCGACCAGCTCCAGCGCGGCCCGGTGCAGCGCGCGGCGGGTGGCGATCTTCTTCCGCTCGCGCAGCCCCGGCTCGGTCACGACACCATTCTGCCGCAGATCTTGCGGAGACTGCAAACTTGCGGAGACTGCACGGCGTGTCGGTGGCTCCGACCGGTCTGCCGGTCAATGGCAGCCGGGGACGCCATCGCCCCGGCCGGTCCGGAGGATCGGGACGTGACGCCGACCGCTCCCGACCTGTCCGCGCTGTCCCTGGAGGAGAAGGCGAGCCTGCTCTCCGGCCGGGACTTCTGGTCCACCTCACCCGTCGAGGCCGCCGGCCTGCCGTCGCTGGTGCTCACCGACGGCCCGCACGGGGTGCGCCGCCAGGAGGGCGACTTCGGTGCCGTCGGGCTGATGGCCAGCCGGCCGGCGACCTGCTTCCCGCCGGCGGTGGCGGTCGGCGCCAGCTGGGACCCGGAGGTGGCCCGTCTGATCGGCGCGGCCGTCGGCCGCGAGGCCCGCGCGCTCGGCGTGTCCGTCGTGCTGGGGCCCGGGGTGAACATCAAGCGGTCCCCGCTGTGCGGGCGGAACTTCGAGTACTACTCCGAGGACCCCCTGCTGGCCGGCGTCCTGGGCGCCGCGCACGTGCAGGGGCAGCAGTCGCAGGGCGTGGGCGCGTCGGTCAAGCACTTCGCCGCCAACAACCAGGAGACCGAGCGCATGCGGATCAGCGCCGAGGTCGACGAGCGCACGCTGCGGGAGATCTACCTGCCCGCCTTCGAGCGGGTGGTCACCGAGGCCTGGCCGGCCACGGTGATGTGCGCCTACAACAGGATCAACGGCGTCCACGCCTCCCAGAACCGGTGGCTGCTCACCGAGGTGCTGCGCGAGCAGTGGGGCTTCGGCGGCGTCGTCGTCTCCGACTGGGGTGCGGTGCAGGACCGGGTGGCCGCGCTACGCGCCGGCCTGGACCTGCAGATGCCGGGCGACAACGGCACCGGGGACGCCGAGGTGGTCGAGGCCGTGGCCACCGGCGCCCTGGACGAGGCGTACGTCGACGCCAGTGCCGCGCGGGTGGCGGCGCTGGCCCGCTACGTCGCCGAGCCGGCCGGCGACGTCGACGTTGACGTCGACGCGCACCACGCGCTGGCCCGCGAGCTCGCCGCGCGGTGCGCCGTGCTGCTCACCAACGAGCGCGGCACCCTCCCGCTGGCTCGCGGAACCCGGGTGG
The DNA here is from genome assembly GCF_054050695.1 of Blastococcus sp. SYSU D00820. Lineage (NCBI taxonomy): Bacteria > Bacillati > Actinomycetota > Actinomycetes > Geodermatophilales > Geodermatophilaceae > Blastococcus > Blastococcus sp. SYSU D00820. The sequence goes on along the minus strand of NZ_JBJGZW010000036.1, from coordinate 17,117 downwards.
CGGTCGTCGGGGAGCAGGCGGTGCGCCCGCGCTTCCAGGGCGGCGGCAGCTCCCGGGTCAACGCCACCCGGGTGGACGCCGCGCTCGACGTCCTCCGCGAGCAGCTCGGGGCCGACCTGCCCTTCGCCGACGGCACCGACCTCGACGAGGCGGTGGCGCTGGCCGGCGCCGCGGAGGTCGCCGTGGTGTTCGCCGGGCTGGCCGAGGCCGACGAGTCCGAGGGCTTCGACCGCACCACCCTGGACCTCCCGGCCGGGCAGGTCGAGCTGATCCGCGCGGTCGCCGCGGCCGCCCCGCGCACCGTCGTCGTGCTCTCCCACGGCGGCGTGGTCTCCCTGGAGGGCTGGATCGACGAGGTCGACGCGGTGCTCGACGGCGGGCTGCTCGGCCAGGCCGGCGGTGCCGCGCTGGCCGACCTGCTCACCGGCGCGGCCAACCCGTCGGGGCGGCTGGCCGAGACGGTCTGGCGGCGGCTGGCCGACAACCCCAGCTGGCTGACCTTCCCCGGCGAGCAGGGCACCGTGCGCTACGGCGAGGGCGTCTTCGTCGGCTACCGGCACACCGAGACCGCGGGCGTCGCGCCGCGGTTCCCGTTCGGCCACGGGTTGTCCTACACCACGGTCGAGACCACCGGCCTGACCGTCGAGGTCACCGGCGACGACAGCGCGGTCGCCACCGTCACCGTCGCCAACACCGGCGATCGGGCCGGCCGGCACGTCGTCCAGGTCTACGTCGCGACCACCGCCGGCCCGGTGCGCCGCCCGGCCCGCGAGCTGCGCGCCTTCACGACGGTGGTGCTCGAGCCGGGGGAGACCCGCACGGTGACCCTCGGGCTGGACCGGCGGGCGTTCGCCTACTGGGACGTGCGGGAGGGCGGCTGGGTGGTCGCCCCCGGCGAGTACGCCGTGCAGGTCGGCGAGAGCGCCGCCGCGGTCGTCGCCGAGCAGACGGTGACCCTGGCCGGCGACGACCTCGTGCCCGTGCTCGACCTCGACTCCTCGGTGGCCGAGTGGTTCGGGCACCCGGTGGCCGGTCCGCCGCTCCTTGAGGCCTTCCTCGCCCGCATGCCGGAGGGCGCCGGGGAGATGCACGCGGAGATGCTCACGATGATCGGCTCGATGCCGATGCGCCGGTTCGCCAAGGACTTCGGCGCCGACCTGCCGCGGGCCGAGCTCGACCGGCTGGCCGGCCTCGCGGCCGCCGCCCGCGGCTGACCGGCGGCCCCTGCGTGCCGGCCGCCGCCCGAGGCGGTAGGCATGTCGGGGAGCCGGCGCCGAGGGCGACGCCGGGGGAGGAGCCGTGGGGATGAGCGCGACCACCACCAGTGCGACGGAGGCCTACCGGGCCGCCCGCGACCAGCTGCTGGCCCTGCGCGGGCAGCACGAGCGGGCGGTGGCGGAGTTCCGCTGGCCCGACCTCGGCGACCGGTTCAACTGGGCGGTCGACTGGTTCGACGCGATCGCCCGGGGCAACGACCGGCCCGCCCTGGTCATCGTCGAGGAGGACGGCGCCGCCACCGAGCGCAGCTTCGCCGAGATGGCCGACGCCTCCGACCGGCTGGCCGCCTGGCTGGCCGAGCGCGGGGTCGGCCGGGGCGACGCCGTCCTGGTCATGCTCGGCAACCAGGTCGAGCTGTGGGAGGTCGTGCTCGCCGTCTTCAAGCTGGGAGCGGTGGTCATGCCGACGACGACCGCCGTCGGCCCGGCCGACCTGACCGACCGCATCGCGCGGGGCGGCGCCCGGTTCGTCGTCTGCAACCCCGCCGACACGGCCAAGTTCGACGCGGTGCCCGGCGACTACGGCCGGATCAGCGTCGGCCCGGTGGAGGGCTGGGCCGACCTCCGCGAGGCCGCCGGCCGGGAGGCCACGCCCACCCCGCACCCGGGAACGGCGCCCGGTGACCGGCTGCTCCTCTACTTCACCTCCGGCACGACGTCGCGGCCCAAGCTCGTCGAGCACACCCAGGTCAGCTACCCGGTCGGCCACCTGACCACGATGTACTGGCTCGGCCTGCAGCGCGGCGACGTGCACCTGAACATCTCCTCGCCCGGCTGGGCCAAGCACGCCTGGTCCTGCCTGTTCGCGCCGTGGATCGCCGAGGCCACGGTGTTCGTCTCCAACTACCGCCGGTTCGACGCGCCCTCGCTGCTGGCGCTGCTGCGCGAGCGGGAGGTCACCTCGTTCTGCGCGCCGCCGACGGTCTGGCGGATGCTCATCAACGCCGACCTCTCCGGCGGCCCCGGCTCGCTGCGCGAGCTGATCGGCGCGGGGGAGCCGTTGAACCCGGAGGTCATCGAGCAGGTCCGGCGGGCGTGGGGGCTGACCATCCGCGACGGCTACGGGCAGACCGAGACCACCGCGCAGATCGGCAACACGCCGGGCTCGGAGGTCCGGCCCGGGTCGATGGGCCGGCCGCTGCCCGGCGTCCCGGTGGTGCTGGTCGGCACCGACGGCCGGCCGGTCGAGGGGCCGGGGGAGGGGGAGATCTGCCTGGACCTGTCGGCCTCCCCGCTCCCGCTGATGACCGGCTACCAGGGCGATCCCGAGCGGGCCGCCGAGGCGACCGCCGGCGGGTACTACCACACCGGCGACGTGGCCGGCGTCGACGCGGACGGCTACATCACCTACGTCGGGCGCACGGACGACGTCTTCAAGGCCAGCGACTACAAGATCAGCCCGTTCGAGCTGGAGTCGGTGCTGATCGAGCACCCGGCGGTCGCCGAGGCCGCCGTGGTGCCGGCGCCGGACGCCGTGCGGCTGGCGGTGCCCAAGGCCTACGTGGCCCTCGCGCCGGGCCACGAGCCGACCGAGGAGACCGCCCGCTCGATCCTCGCCCACGCCCGGGAGCACCTGAACCCCTACCAGCGGATCCGCCGGATCGAGTTCTACGAGCTGCCCAAGACGATCTCCGGCAAGATCCGCCGGGTCGAGCTGCGCGGCCGCGAGGAGGAGCTCGCCGCCGGCGCCGCGGCCAACGCGACCGAGGCCCGGGAGTGGCGTGACGACCAGTTCCCGGAGCTGCGCGGCTAGGGCACCGTCAGGCGGCCAGCACGACCAGCAGCGTCCGCGGGCCGTGCACGCCCTCGACCCGCTGCAGCTCGATGTCGCTGGTCGCCGACGGGCCGCTGACCATGGTCAGCGGGGCCAGCGGGTCGAGCCGGGCCAGGCCCTCGGGCACGCCCCCGACCACCTGGCCGGCCTCGACCACGCAGACCAGCACGTCGGGCAGCAGCGACAGGGCCCGCCGGCCGGACAGCGGCGAGCCGTCGAGCACGAGCGTGCCGGTCTCGGCGATCGCCACGGCCACCCCGGTGAGGGTGGCCTCGAAGGCGACCAGGTCGACGGCGGCGCGGCCGTCGTCCTCCCGGCTGCCGGCCGGCCGCCATGTGGCGGGCACCCCGGGGGCGACGACGACGGCGGCCGGGTCGACCCCCACCGTGCCGAGCGCGGTGGCGACCGCGGCGCCGATCCCGTCGGGAGCGCAGCGGACGACGGTCGCCCGGTAGTCCTCCAGCCGGTCGGTGAGGACGGCGCGCAGCTCCGCGGGCGCGCGGTCGTCGGTGGTGCGGTAGTCGCGGACCACCTCGGGTGCCGGCCGGCGCTCGCCGAGGGCGGTGCGGATCCGGCCGAGGACCTCGTCGCGGGCGCTGCTCACCGGCCGTGCTCCTCGGTCCACTGCTGCGTGAAGGTCTTCGCCGGCGGCGCCGGCAGGTCGCGGGTGCGGGTCCAGCCGCTGACCGGCGGGGGCAGCGTGGCCGGCAGCGTGGGCCGGCCGCGGGCGAGGAACCGGCCCAGGCCCGCGGCGCGCTGGGCCAGCCGCCACAGCCGCGGGTTGCTCATCGCCCGCGCCAGGGCCCGGAACCCGGCGGCCTCGACGGTCAGCCGCTCCTGCGCCTCGACGTGCTCGGCGCGCAGGTGCACCAGGATCGAGGGGATGTCGATGGCCACCGGGCAGGCGTCGTAGCAGGCGCCGCACAGGCTGGAGGCGTAGGGCAGCGAGGCGTTGTCCTCGACGCCGGTCAGCTGCGGGGAGAGCACCGCGCCGATGGGGCCCGGGTAGACCGAGCCGTAGGCGTGCCCGCCGGTGCGCTCGTACACCGGGCACACGTTGAGGCAGGCCGAGCACCGGATGCAGTGCAGCGCCTCCCGGCCCACCTCGTCGGCGAGCACCGCCGTCCGTCCGTTGTCGAGCAGCACGAGGTGGAACTCCTGCGGCCCGTCGCCGGGGGTGACCCCGGCCCACAGCGAGGTGTAGGGGTTCATCCGCTCGCCGGTGGAGGAGCGGGGGAGCAGCTGGAGGAAGACCTCCAGGTCGCGCCAGGTCGGCACCAGCTTCTCGATGCCCATGACCGTGATCAGCGTCTGCGGGAGGGTCAGGCACATCCGGCCGTTGCCCTCGCTCTCGACGACGGCGAGCGTGCCGGTCTCGGCGACGGCGAAGTTCGCGCCGCTGATCGCCACCCGGGCGCGCAGGAACCGCTCGCGCAGGTGGGCGCGGGCGGCCATGGCCAGCTGCCGCGGGTCGTCGGTCAGACCGGGGTCGACGCCGGGGATCGTGCGGGCGAAGATCTCGCGGATCTCCGACCGGTTCTTGTGGATCGCCGGCACCAGGATGTGGCTGGGCTTGTCCTCGCCGAGCTGGACGATGAGCTCGGCGAGGTCGGTCTCCCAGGCGGCGATGCCGGCGGCCTCGAGCGCCTCGTTGAGGCCGATCTCCTGGGTGGCCATCGACTTGACCTTGACCACCTCGTCGGCCCCGGTGGCCTGCACCAGCCGGGTGACGATCGCGTTGGCCTCGGCGGCGTCACGGGCCCAGTGCACGGTGCCGCCGCGCGCGCTCACCTGCCGCTCGAGCTCCTCGAGGTGCTCGTCGAGCCGGGCCATCGTCGCGGCCTTGAGGGCCCTGCCCGCCTGGCGCAGCTGCTCCCAGTCGGGCACCTCGCCGACGACGGCGGCGCGCTTGCCGCGGATCGTCGTGGTCGCGTGGCCGAGGTTGGCCCGCAGCTGGCCGTCGCGCAGGGCGTCGCGGGCGGCGTCGGGGAAGGGGCGGTGGCCGCGGAGGTTGCCGACCCCGCGCGGAGCGGTCGGCAGACCGAGGAAGACCTGGGTCACCGGGACACCGCCGGCGTCGTGCTCTGCTGGGGGGACACGGCTTCCTCCGTCGAGGCGAGGATCTCGGCCAGGTGGACGGTGCGGGTGCCCGACCGCAGCCGGGACAGCCCCCCGCCGATGTGCATCAGGCAGGAGGCGTCGCCGGCGGTGCACACCTCGGCGTGCGTGGACAGCACGTTGGCCATCTTGTCGGTCAGCATCGCCGTCGAGGTGTCGGCGTTCTTCACCGCGAACGTGCCGCCGAAACCGCAGCACTGGTCGGCCGCGGGCAGCTCGACCAGCTCCAGCCCGCGCACCGCGCGCAGCAGCTGCAGCGGCCGGTCGCCGACGCGCAGCAGCCGCAGCGAGTGGCAGGTCGGGTGGTAGGTGACGCGGTGCGGGTAGTACGCGCCGACGTCGGTCACGCCGAGGACGTCGACGAGGAACTGGCTCAGCTCGTACGTGCGCGCGGCCAGCGCCTCGGCCTCCTGCGCGAGCCCTTCCTCCCCGGCCCGGCGCAGCACCATGGCCTGCTGGTGGTGGATCGAGGCCACGCAGGAGCCGGACGGCGCGACGACCGCCTCGACCCCCGACGACGTGGCACCGCTGAACGCCCGCACGTGGTTGGCGACGATCGGCACCGCCTCGCGCCGGTAGCCGGTGTTGACGTGCATCTGCCCGCAGCAGGCCTGCCCCGGCGGCACGACCACCTCGTGCCCCAGGCGCTGCAGCAGCACCGCCGTCGCCCGGGCCACCTGCGGGACCATCGTGTCCACCAGGCAGGTGGCGAACAGCGCGACCTTCATCGGGCTCCCTCCCGGTCCCTCGCCGCATCCCGGCGGACCATGCTCGACTCGCGGACGACGAGCACGGGCTCGAAGACCGGTTGCTGGTGCACGTGGCCCGTACGGCCCTCGTCGAGGAGCAGCTCGGCGGCCCGCCGGCCCAGCTCGGCGCGCGGCTTGCGCACCGACGTCAGCGGCACCGCCGCCGCGGCGGCGAAGTCGATGTCGTCGTAGCCGACGATCGCGAACTCGTCGGGCACCCGCACCCCGTGGCGGACCATCTCCTGCAGCACGCCCAGCGCCAGCAGGTCGTTGGCGCAGACCGCCGCGGTGGGCCGGCGGGCGGCCGGCACGCCGATCACCCGGGCGGCGGCCTCGCGGCCGCCGGCGACGGTGAGCTCCTCCGGGGAGAGCACCAGCAGGTCGGCGTCGCCGGCCTCGGCGACGGCGGCCTCCACGCCGGCGCGCCGCTCCTGGATCTGCGGCAGGCCCGACGTCCCGCCGATGAAGGCGATCCGCCGGTGCCCGCGCTCGAGCAGGTGCTCGGCGGCCAGCCGGCCGCCGAGCACGTCGTCGGTGGCCACCGCGCAGCGGTCGGCGTCGGGGGCGCGGCGGTCGACCAGCACCACCGGGACGCCCCGGGCGCGCAGCGCCTCCAGCTCGGGGGTCAGCTCGGCGGTGGGGGTGATGAGCACGCCCTGCACGCGCTGCTCGGCCAGCACCGACAGGTGCGCGGCCTCCTTGGCCGGCCGGTCGTCGGAGTTGCACAGGATCAGCGCCAGGCCCGCGGCGTTGACCACGTCCTCCACGCCCCGGGCGACGTCGGTGAAGAACGGGTTGGCGATGTCCAGCACCACCAGGCCGACGGTGCGGCTGGAGCCGGCGCGCAGCTGGCGCGCGGACTCGTTGCGGACGAAGCCCAGCGCGGTGATCGCGTCGAGCACCCGGGTGCGCGTGCCGGCGGCGACCAGGTCGGGCCGGTTGAGCACGTTGCTGACCGTGCCGACGGAGACGCCGGCGTGGGCGGCGACGTCGCGGATGCTGCTCGTCACGCGGCTCCTCGGGTCGGGCTGAATCGTCTCAACCGGCGCGGCCGGGTGCTTTGACACGTTAGCAGCGACGTGCGTAGGGTGCGTCATGCCAGCACATGAATCGTTTCACAAGCCGTGATCGGAGCCCGACGTGACCGACGACCTGCGGACGCGAGCCCTCGCCGCCCTGGCCGAGCAGACCATCGAGCTGCCCTCCTGGGCGTTCGGCAACTCCGGCACCCGGTTCAAGGTCTTCGGCCAGCCGGGCGTGGCGCGCGACCCCTTCGAGAAGCTCGAGGACGCCGCGCAGGTGCACCGCTTCACCGGCGTCGCGCCGCGGGTGTCGCTGCACATCCCGTGGGACCTCGTCGACGACTACGGCAAGCTCGCCGCGCACGCCGCCGACCTCGGGGTCTCGATCGGCGCGATCAACTCCAATCTGTTCCAGGACGACGAGTACAAGCTCGGCTCGCTCACCCATCCCGACCCCGCCGTCCGCCGGCGCGCGATCGCGCACCACGCGCAGTGCGTCGAGGTCATGCGCCAGACCGGCTCGACCGACCTCAAGCTCTGGCTGCCCGACGGCACCAACTACGCCGGCCAGGACGACCTGCGCGCCCGGCAGGACCGGCTGGCCGAGTCGCTGCAGGAGATCTACGCGCTGCTCGACCCCGGGCACCGGCTGCTGATCGAGTACAAGTTCTTCGAGCCGTACTTCTACGCCACCGACATCCCCGACTGGGGCACCTCGCTGCTGCACTGCCTGGCCCTCGGCGAGCAGGCGCAGGTCGTGCTGGACACCGGCCACCACGCGCCGAACACCAACATCGAGTTCATCGTCATGCAGCTGCTGCGGGTCGGGCGGCTGGGCGCCTTCGACTTCAACTCGCGCAACTACGGCGACGACGACCTCATCGTGGGCGCGGCCGACCCGTTCCAGCTGTTCCGGATCATGAACGAGATCGTCGGCAACGACGCGCTGCGCCCCGAGGCCGGCGTCAACTTCATGCTCGACCAGTGCCACAACATCGAGCCGAAGATCCCCGGCCAGATCCGCTCGGTGATGAACGTGCAGGAGGCCACCGCCAAGGCGCTGCTGGTCGACCGGACGGCGCTGCGCGAGGCACAGGTCGCCGGTGACGTGCTCGGCGCGCACGGCGTGCTGATGGACGCCTACTCGACCGACGTCCGCCCGCTGCTGGCGGAGCTGCGCGAGAGCCGCGGCCTGGACGCCGACCCCTACCGCGCCTACGCCGCCTCCGGGCACCAGGAGCGGATCGCCCGCGAGCGCGTCGGCGGCCAGCAGGCCGGCTGGGGCGCCTGAAAGAGGACCTGGCAGCTCCCTGACCGCCTTTCGCGCGCGAAAGGCCCCCCGACCTCTCTGGAAGGAAGCACCACTCGTGACCAACCCCGTCGTCGCGGACCTCATCGCGCGCAGCAACCGCCTGGGCGCCGACCCGCGCAACACCAACTACGCCGGCGGCAACACCTCCGCCGCGGGCACCGGGACCGACCCGGTCACCGGCGCCCCGGTCGAGCTGCTCTGGGTCAAGGGCTCCGGCGGTGACCTCGGCACCCTCACCGAGTCGGGCCTGGCCGTGCTGCGGCTGGACCGGCTGCGCTCCCTCGTCGGCGTCTACCCGGGCGTCGAGCGCGAGGACGAGATGGTCGCCGCGTTCGACTACTGCCTGCACGGCCGCGGCGGGGCCGCGCCGTCGATCGACACCGCGATGCACGGGCTGGTCGACGCCGCCCACGTCGACCACCTGCACCCGGACTCCGGCATCGCGCTGGCCACCGCGGCCGACGGCGAGGAGCTGACCCGCGAGTGCTTCGGCGACCGCGTGGTCTGGGTGCCCTGGCGGCGGCCCGGCTTCCAGCTCGGCCTCGACATCGCCGCGATCAAGGAGGCCAACCCCCAGGCCATCGGCTGCATCCTCGGGGGGCACGGCATCACCGCCTGGGGCGCCACCAGCGAGGAGTGCGAGGCGCACTCGCTGGAGATCATCCGTACCGCCGAGCGGTTCCTCGCCGAGCGCGGCAAGCCGGAGCCGTTCGGCCCCGTCGTCCCGGGCTTCGAGCCGCTGCCCGAGACCGAGCGCCGGCAGCGGGCCGCCGCGCTCGCGCCGGTGATCCGCGGGCTGGCCTCGACCGACCGGCCGCAGGTCGGGCACTTCACCGACGCCGACGTCGTCCTCGAGTTCCTCTCGCGGGAGAAGCTGCAGCCGCTGGCGGCCCTCGGCACCTCGTGCCCCGACCACTTCCTGCGCACCAAGGTGCGCCCGCTGGTCGTCGACCTGCCGGCGTCGGCCCCGGTGGCGGACGTCGTCGCGCGGCTGCGCGAGCTGCACGAGGCCTACCGCGCCGAGTACGCGGCCTACTACGCCCGCCACGCCACCCCCGACTCGCCGGCCATGCGCGGCGCGGACCCGGCGATCGTGCTGGTGCCCGGCGTCGGCATGTTCAGCTTCGGCGCGAACAAGCAGACCGCCCGCGTGGCCGGTGAGTTCTACGTCAACGCGATCAACGTGATGCGCGGCGCCGAGGCGGTGTCCACCTACGCGCCGATCGACGAGAGCGAGAAGTTCCGCATCGAGTACTGGGCGCTGGAGGAGGCCAAGCTCCAGCGGATGCCGAAGCCCAAGCCGCTGGCCACCCGCGTCGCGCTGGTCACCGGTGCGGCCAGCGGCATCGGGCGGGCGATCGCGCACCGGCTGGCCGCCGAGGGCGCCTGCGTCGTCGTCGCCGACCTCGACCGGTCGAAGGCCGAGGCCGCCGCGGCCGAGATCGGCTCCTCCGACGTGGCGATCGGGGTGGCCGCCGACGTGAGCGACGCCGAGGCCGTCGCCGCGGCGTTCCGCGAGGCCGTGCTGGCCTTCGGCGGGGTGGACCTGGTGGTCAACAACGCCGGGCTGTCGATCTCCAAGCCGCTGCTGGAGACCACCGAGGCCGACTGGGACCTGCAGCACGACGTCATGGCCAAGGGCAGCTTCCTCGTCTCCCGCGAGGCGGCCCGGATCATGATCGAGCAGGGGATGGGCGGCGACGTCGTCTACATCTCCAGCAAGAACTCGCTGTTCGCCGGGCCGAACAACATCGCCTACGGCGCCACCAAGGCCGACCAGGCGCACCAGGTGCGGCTGCTGGCCGCCGAGCTCGGCCCGCACCAGATCCGGGTCAACGGCATCAACCCCGACGGCGTCGTCCGCGGGTCGGGGATCTTCGCCGGGGGCTGGGGCGCCTCGCGCGCGGCGGTGTACGGGGTCAAGGAGGAGGACCTGGGCGAGTTCTACGCGCAGCGCACCCTGCTCAAGCGCGAGGTGCTGCCCGACCACGTCGCCGACGCCGTCTTCGCCCTCACCGGTGGCGACCTGACCCGCACCACGGGCCTGCACGTGCCGGTGGACTCGGGCGTGGCCGCGGCGTTCCTCCGGTGACGACCGCCTCTCGCGCGCGGAAGGCGACGCCGTGAGCACCGAGGTCACCGTCGCGGCGGTCGACCTCGGTGCCTCCAGTGGCCGCGTGATGCTGGCCCGGGTGGGGCCGGGCCGGCTGGAGCTCACCGAGGTGCACCGGTTCCCGAACCGGCCGGTGCGTACCGCCGGGACGCTGTCGTGGGACGTGCTGGCGCTGCACGCCGGGGTCCTCGACGGGCTGCGGGCCGCCGGCCGGGAGGCCGGGCGGCTGGACGGCATCGGCATCGACAGCTGGGCGGTGGACGTCGGCCTGCTGGACGCCGACGGCGCCCTGCTGGGCAACCCGGTGCACTACCGGGACGCCCGGCACGAGACGGCGGTGCCGGCGGTGCACGCCGCCGTCCCCGCCGACGAGCTGTACCGGGTCAACGGGCTGCAGCACCTGCCCTTCACGACGGTCTTCCAGCTGGCCGCCGCGCGGCCCACGGCGCGGTTCGCCGCCGCCCGCCAGGCGTTGCTGATCCCGGACCTGCTGGCGTACTGGCTGACCGGCGCGCGCGGTGCGGAGGTCACGAACGCATCGACCACGGGGCTGCTCGACGCGACGACGCGGGAGTGGTCGGGCGAGCTGCTCGACCGGCTGGGACTGCCGCGCGAGCTGCTGCCGCCGCTGCGGCAGCCGGGGGAGCGGCTGGGGGAGCTGCTGCCCGAGGTGCAGGCGGAGACCGGTCTGGGCGCGGTGCCGGTGCTCGCCGTCGGCTCGCACGACACGGCGTCGGCGGTCGTGGGCGTGCCGGCCCGGGACCGCCGGTTCGGCTACGTCTCGTGCGGCACCTGGTCGCTGGTCGGCGTGGAGCTGGAGAAGCCCGTGCTGACCGAGGCCGGCCGGGCGGCGGGCTTCACCAACGAGCTCGGCGTGGACGGCACGGTGCGCTATCTGCACAACGTCATGGGGCTGTGGCTGCTGCAGGAGTCGCTGCGCACGTGGGCAGCGTCCGGGCTGCCGGCCGACCTGACCGAGCTGCTGGCCGCGGCCGCGCGGGTGCCGGCGTTCACCGCCGTCGTCGACCCCGACGATCCGCGGTTCCTGCCGCCGGGGGACATGCCGGCGCGGATCGCGGCGGCCTGCGCCGAGTCGGGGCAGGCGCCGCCGCAGAGCCAGGCGGAAACGGTGCGCTGCATCGTCGACAGCCTGGCGCTGGCCTACCGCCGGACGCTGCGCCGGGCGGCCGAGCTCTCCGGGCAGGACGTCGACGTGGTGCACCTGGTCGGCGGCGGCGCGCGCAACGCGCTGCTGTGCCAGCTCACCGCCGACGCCTGCGAGCGGCCGGTGCTGGCCGGGCCGGTGGAGGCCGCCGCGCTGGGCAACGCCCTGGTGCAGGCGCGGGCGCTGGGCGCGCTCGAGGGCGGGCTGCCCGAGCTGCGCCGGCTGCTGCGCACCACCCAGCCGCTGGTGGAGTACCGGCCGGCCGGCTCTCCGGCGGCCTGGGCGGCCGCGGAGGCACGGGTGTTCCCGGCCGGCTGACCGTCGGGGCAGGAGCGGTGCTGCTGCCCGGGCGCGCATGGGGTAGGCAGGACGCGAGCGCCGTCCCCCATGGGGCCGATCGGGAGGTAGCAGTGGACCAGCAGCAGTGGACCCGCGTGGTCGAGGCCGCGACCCGGGCCCCGTCGATCCACAACACCCAGCCGTGGCTGTTCACCGCGGCCGGTGACCGGCTCGACGTCCGCACCGATCCGACCCGGGCGCTGCGGACGCTGGACCCCAGCGGGCGGCAGCGGGTCATCAGCTGCGGGGTGGCCGTCGAGTTCGCCGTGGTCGCGCTGCGGGCGGCCGGCCTCGCCGCCGAGGTCGAGGTGCAGCCGGACGACGGCGACGCCGACCTGCTGGCCACCATCACGGTGACCGGGCCGGCGGAGGCCACGGAGGAGGACCGGGCGCTGGGGGCGGCGATCGGCACCCGGCACACCGAGCGGGCGCCGTTCCTGCCGCAGGCGGTGCCGGTCGAGCTGCTGGAGGAGCTGCAGCGGGCGGCGGGGACGTTCTCGGTGTGGTTCAAGCCGATCACCGAGTCCGACGAGGAGGTGGCCACGGTCTTCCTCATCTCGCGGGCCGAGGAGATCGAGCAGGGCGAGCCCGAGTACGTCGAGGAGCTGCAGCAGTGGCTGCGCACCGACCCTGCGGCCGTCGACGGCATCCCGGTCGGCGCGGTGCCGGAGGAGGACCCGGCGACGCGGCCGTCCAACTGGCTGATCCGGGACTTCGTGGTGGGCTCGCGGCCGGCCGACCGGTCGCCGTTCCACAACCCCGACCCCGATGCGCCGCCGCCGGTGCCCGAGCGGCCGGTGGTGGTGCTGATGGGCACCGACAACGACGACCGGCTGGCCTGGCTGACCGCCGGGCGGGCGCTCGGCCAGGTGCTGCTGCGGGCGACGGTGGCGGGGCTGGCCTCGTCGCCGCTGACCCAGGCGCTGGACTGGCCGGCGACCCGCACGCAGTTGCGCTCGCGGCTGTCGCTGGTCGGCCACCCGCAGATGCTGCTGCGGCTGGGCTACCCGTCCAGCGACCGGACGCCGCCGACGAACCGGCGACCGGTGGCCGACGTCCTGACGGTCACGTCCTGACGGTCACCCCGCGCTGAGGCCCGGGGCGGCGGCCGGGTCGCGGCCGTCGACGGTGCCCTGGCTGCCGAGGACGGCGAACCGGGCGAAGAGCTCCTCGGCGTACCAACCCTCGCGGGCGGTGCGGTCGACGACCGCGGTGTGCGCGGGGCGGCGATAGGCGAACGCGTTGAGGGCGGCCGTGTCGTCCCAGACGCTGAAGGTTCCTTGCAGGCCGATCGGTGCCTCGCCGATGCCGAGGGCCATCCGGAGGCCGGGGGAGCGGTGCAGGTCGGCCGAGACCGGCGGGACCGCGCTCCAGAAGCGCGCGGCGCGGCGCAGCACCAGGCGGGCGCGGGTGACCGCGGCGACCGGCCCGTTCCAGCGGGTGGGGGTCGGCGTGCCGAACGGCTCCTGGCGCGACCACCGGCCGCGGGTGGTCAGCGGACGCAGGCGCACCGACCACTCCTCGTCGGCGAGGTCCCGCCAGCAGCCGGTCAGCCGACCCCCGGCGAACGCGTCGGCGGTGGCCTCGTCGTCCCAGACGGCGAGCAGCCCCCAGCGGCGGGGATCGGCGTCCCGGACGGTGAAGGTGCGACCGCTGCCGGTGCCGAGCAGCTTGGCGAACCGCAGACCCGGGGTGTGCCGCAGCGGCCGCCGGTCGGTGGCCATGTGCGCCACCGCCCGGGGAACGGCGCGCCCCGGCACGCCCCACAGGTGCAGGGTCACGAGGGGGGCGGGGGCGGGCACGGCGTCGAGTCTCCCCGACCGCCGGGTGGGTGTGCCGGGACAGCTGGAGAGTGCGGCGGACTGGGCGACACCTCGCCTCCTCGACTCCTCGATTCGTCGGCTCCTCGATTCGTCGGCTTGCGGACATGTCGACCTCCGGGCAGCCGTGGGCCGGGACCGGTGGCCCCTCCCATCCCCAGGAGGGGCCACCGGCGTCGGGGTGGCGGTGCGGTCAGAAGGGCGGTGGTTCGGCGGCGGGGACGGCATCCGGCGCCTGGCCGGTGAGGAGGGGTGGTGCGGGGCCGGGGTACCAGTCGGGGCCGGGTGGCCGGGTGATCCGGGTGACCCCGCTGGGCGTGGTGACGGTGAGTGCGCCGTCGGGGGTCATGGTGAAGCGCCAGCCGCGGGCGTGGGTCTTGAGCCGGTGGTGGCGCCGGCAGAGGCAGCAGAGGTTGTCGCAGGCGGTGGCGCCGCCGGCGGCGTGCGGGATGACGTGGTCCAGGTCGGCCCAGCCGGCCCGGTGGTGGCAGCCGGGCATGCGGCAGTGCTGGTCGCGGGTGCGCACGAACCGGTCGGTGGGGATCGGCGGCCGGTAGCCGTCGACCGGCTCGGGTCTGCCCAGGACCGCGCAGCCACAGTTGCCGCCGCCGCGGGTGGCGTCGTCGGGGTGGTCGCGGCAGCCTCGCCGGGCGAGGCGTTCGAGCTGCGACCGACTGAGGGTGGCGCGGAGCTGGCCAGTGCCGGGGTCGACCAGGCCGATGTCCAGGCTGCCGCCGTGGGGTGCCTGCAGCCCGCCGGGGCACAGGGCGTCGAGCTGCTCGAGCACCTGCCGCAGGTGGGCGGCGGTGATGGGTTGGCCGTCGACCGCGCCGACCGACCCGCCCTCGCAAGCGGCTTGGAGCGCCGGCAGTGGGGCGAGCACGGTGATGTGCGCGGTGACCGGTGGGCGGGTGTCGTCCCAGGGCCGGGTGATCAGGGCGTGCAGCGCCGCCACGCGCAGCACGCCGATGGGTCGGTCGTGCCCGTCGGCTTTGGCGGCGCGGGCCAGCTGGTCGGCGGTGGCGTGCATGGCGGCGACCTGCTCGGCGGTGCCGGTGACCTCCAGCCGCGCCATCCCGTCGCGCAGAGCCCGGTGCTCCACGTTCGCGGTCTTCTTCGCCTGCTCCCGCCGCCGGTCGGCGGCCTGCTGGTCCAGCCGTTGCAGCTCCCGCTGCACCGCCGCCCGCACCCCGCTGACCGACAACTCCATCGCCTGCGGCAGCACCAGCGCCTCCACCGCCCGCACCACGTCCGGAGCGGTCTGCCCGGCCTTCTCGACCCCGAGTTCCTGGGCGATGGCGCGGGCGCGGGGCCAGTCGAGTTCGCCGTCGGCCAGGGCGGCCCAGGTGGCGGTCAGCCGGTGGCGCAGGTCGAGGACGACCGCCAGCAGCTTGCTGGCCTCGGTCCGCGACACGTTCACGATCAGGGCGAGCTCGTCGGGGAAGAACTCGCTCACCTCGCTGGGCAGCGGATCCGCGGCCCAGCCCGGGGACGCCGCACCCGGGGTGTTCGGGGCCGGGTCGTCGGTGATGGGCCGACGCGCAGCCAGCTCCGCCACCAGCCCCACCTCGTAACCGGCCAGCCGCGACCGCAACTGCTGCACCCGCTCCAGCTCCACGGCCAGCTCGGCATCGGTGCGCGTCTCCGGGGGCAGCACGTCGGACAGCCGCGCCGGACGCTGCCCGGCCAGCAGCGGCGGACGCGCGGCGGCAGGCAGCGACTGCGCCACGGTCAACCCGACCCCGAACCCCTCGAACACATGTGCGATTCTGCTCCACGGGTACGACAGGAACGAGCAGGTCAGCTGTCTGTGGACGAGCTTGGTGCCTGTGGACGAGGTCGACATGCGACCCGTCGGTGATCACCGACTGCTGACGGTCAGCGCGCTGCCGGCCGCCGAACCATCTACCGAGCGTCGAGAGGGGCATCGCGACCGCGAGGCGAACTCGCCGTCCCCAGCCGCCTGCACCTCGAGCACCGGACGCCTGACCCCGCACCATCCGGCCTCGCACCGGAAGCGGTCCGGACATGACCGGGATGACGACGGTGTCGGCCTCTCCCTCCGCCACGATCTCGTGGGGGTCCACCTCCCCGCGCGCGTTCGGCGCAAGGTGCCACCGCCGTCGCGCTGGCGAGTGACCCGAGGGGCGGCACAGCCGGACGCCTCATGGCCCGCGGACAGACGTACTCGACCGCCTCGCAGGCGGCCCGCTCTCCGGACATCCGGCTCGGCACGACCCCCCGGCCGTCCTACGCTGGCCGCCGCCCCCACCGACAGGAGATCGCCCGTGCCGCTGTTCGCCTTCGAGGGCCGTGCGCCCCGCGTCCACCCCGACGCCTGGGTCGCGCCCACGGCCACGCTGGTCGGCGACGTCACCGTCGAGGCCGGCGCCTCGATCTGGTACGGCGTGGTGCTGCGCGCCGACTTCGGCCCGATCGTCATCCGCGAGGGCGCGAACGTGCAGGACAACTCGGTGCTGCACGGCGGCACCGACCCGGTCACCGAAGTGGGCCCGGGCGCGACCATCGGCCACGTCTGCGTGGTGCACGGCTCGGTGATCGGCGCCGAGGTGGTGGTCGGCAACGGCGCCACCGTCCAGGACGGCGCCCGCATCGGCGCCCGCGCGATGATCGCCGCCGGCAGCCTCGTGCCGCCCGGCGCGGAGATCCCCGAGGGCGTGCTCGCCGTCGGCGCACCGGCCCGCGTCCGTGGCCCGCTCACCGGCAGCGCGGCGTTCTGGGTCGAGAAGAACCCGGAGACCTACCGCCAGCTGGCCCGCCGCCACGCGGCGTCGATCGAACAGGTGGGCTGAGCCGCTCCGGCGTACCGTCTACCCACCGCCCGGGGAGCCCGCCGGGCGGAGGACACCGCCGTCCGAGGTCGCCCGATGGTCCTGCGCAACCGCATCGCCCCGGCTCTCGGCGCGCTGGCGGGCGCCACCCGCCTCGCCGCCGCCGGTGCCGGGCTGGCCGCCGTGCCCGCGGTGACCGCGCCGCTGCTGCAGGCCGGTCCCGCGCGGGGTGCGGTGCGGGCGCTGCGGTCGGTCGCCGGCGCCTCGCTGGACCTCGGCTCGGCCGCGGCGGTCGCCGGCACCCGCGCCGTCGGCACCGTGCTGACCGGCGCCGACCCCCTGCCCGACGGCTCGGTGCGCAGCCTCGGAACCGCCGTCCGCGGCCTGTTCGAGCCGCCGCTGGCCCGCCGCACCCGGCGGGTCTACGCCGACCACGGCCGGGTGCACCTGGAGCTCGCCACGCCGGCCGAGGACACCCCCGAGGGGGGGGGGGGGGGGGGGGGGGGGGGGGGGCGGGGGGGGGGGGGGGGGGGGGGGGGGGGGGGGGGGGGGGGGGGGGGGGGGGGGGGGGGGGGGGGGGTGGGGGGGGGGGGGGGGGGGGGGGGGGGGGGGGGGGGGGGCTGGGGGGGGGGGGGG
>NZ_JBJGZW010000035.1:0-46188 GCF_054050695.1 Blastococcus sp. SYSU D00820 | reverse complement strand
GGGGGGGGGGGGGGGCGGCCCCCACCCCCCCCCCCCCCCCCCCCCCCACCGCCGGCTCAGGTGGCGGGGCTGGGGTCGGTCCGCTCCTCGGCGGGAGCCGCCTGCACGTCGTTCACCTGGTACTTCTCGACGGCCTGCCGGACGACGTCGCGGTCGACCTCACCGCGCTTGGCCAGCGACGCCAGCGTGCGGACGACGATCGACTCGGCGTCCACGTGGAAGTGCCGGCGCAGCGCCGGGCGGGTGTCGGAGAGCCCGAACCCGTCGGTGCCGAGCGTGGCCATCCCGCCGGGGACGAACGGCGCGATCAGGTCGGGGACGGACTTCATCCAGTCCGACACGGCCACGACCGGCCCGGGGGCGTCCTGCAGGCGCGAGGTCACGTAGGGCACGCGCTCCTCTTCGCCGGGGTGCAGGAGGTTCCACTCCTCGCACTCGTCGGCCTGCCGGCGCAGCTCGGTCCAGGAGGTGACCGACCAGACGTCGGCCGCCACGCCCCAGTCCTCGCGCAGCAGCTCCTGGGCGCGCAGCGCCCACGGCACGGCGACACCGGAGGCCAGCACCTGGGCCCTCGGCCCGTCGCCCTGGCCGGGGGCGTAGCGGTACATGCCGGCCAGCAGGCCCTGGACGTCGAGGTCCTCGGGCTCGGCCGGCTGGTGGAACGGCTCGTTGTAGACCGTCAGGTAGTACATGACGTCCGGCGACCGGTGCCCGCCCAGCGGCGCGCCGGGGTCGTTGCCGTACATCCGCACCAGGGCGTCCCGGGTGATGTGCGCGACCTCGTAGGAGAAGGCGGGGTCGTAGGTCACCACGGCCGGGTTGGTGTGCGCCAGCAGGATCGAGTGGCCGTCCTCGTGCTGCAGGCCCTCGCCGTTGAGCGTCGTCCGCCCCGCGGTGGCGCCGAGCACGAAGCCGCGGGTCATCTGGTCGGCGGCGGCCCAGAAGCCGTCGCCGGTCCGCTGGAACCCGAACATCGAGTAGAAGATGTAGATCGGGATCATCGGCTCGCCGTGCGTCGAGTACGACGTGCCGACGGCGGTGAACGACGCGGTGGACCCCGCCTCGTTGATGCCCTCGTGCAGGATCACGCCCTGCTCGGACTCCTTGTAGGCGAGCATCAGCTCGCGGTCGACCGAGGTGTAGCGCTGCCCGGCCGGGTTGTAGATCTTGTGCGACGAGAAGAGCGAGTCCAGGCCGAACGTGCGGGCCTCGTCCGGGATGATCGGCACGAACCGCGGGCCGAGCTCCGGGTCCTTCAGCAGCTCCTTGAGCAGGCGGACGAACGCCATCGTCGTCGCCACCTCCTGCTTGCCGGAGCCGCGGCGCAGGACGTCGAGCGCCTTGTCCTCGGGCGCCTTCAACGCCTTGAACTCCGAGCGGCGCCGCGGTACCGCCCCACCGAGGGCCCGCCGCCGCTCGAGCATGTACTGCATCTCGTCGGAGTCGGGGTCGGGCTTGTAGTACGGCGGCAGGGTCTTGTCCAGCGCCGAGTCGGGGATGTCCAGGTAGAGCCGGTCGCGGAAGAGGGCGAGGTCCTCGGCGGTCAGCTTCTTCATCTGGTGCGTGGAGTTGCGGCCCTCGAAATGGCTGCCGAGCGTCCAGCCCTTGATGGTCTTGGCGAGGATGACCGTGGGCTGGCCCTTGTGCTCCTGCGCCGCCTTGAACGCCGCGTAGACCTTGCGGTAGTCGTGCCCGCCGCGGGAGAGGTTCCAGACCTCCTTGTCGCTCATGTTCTCCACGAGCTTGCGGGTGCGGGGGTCGCGGCCGAAGAAGTGCTCGCGGACGAAGGCGCCGTCCTCGGCCTTGTAGGTCTGGTAGTCGCCGTCCGGCGTCTGGTTCATGAGGTTGACCAGCGCGCCGTCGCGGTCGGCGGCCAGCAGCGCGTCCCACTCCCGGCCCCAGATCACCTTGATGACGTTCCAGCCGGCGCCGCGGAAGAAGGACTCCAGCTCCTGGATGACCTTGCCGTTGCCGCGCACCGGGCCGTCGAGGCGCTGCAGGTTGCAGTTGACGACGAAGGTGAGGTTGTCCAGCTCCTCGCGGGCGGCCAGGCCGATCAGGCCCAGCGACTCCGGCTCGTCCATCTCGCCGTCGCCGAGGAAGGCCCAGACGTGCTGGTCGGAGGTGTCCTTGATGCCGCGCGCGTGCAGGTAGCGGTTGAACCGCGCCTGGTAGATCGCGTTCATCGGGCCCAGGCCCATCGAGACGCTGGGGAACTCCCAGAAGTCCGGCATCAGCCGCGGGTGCGGGTAGGACGACAGCCCGCCGCCGGGGTGGCTGACCTCCTGGCGGAAGCCGTCGAGCTGCTGCTCGGACAGCCGACCCTCGAGGAAGGCGCGGGCGTAGATGCCGGGGGAGGCGTGCCCCTGGAACCAGATCTGGTCGCCGCCGCCGGGGTGGTCCTTGCCGCGGAAGAAGTGGTTGAAGCCGACCTCGTACAGCGACGCCGACGACGCGTAGGACGAGATGTGCCCGCCGACGCCGATCCCGGGCCGCTGCGCGCGGTGCACCATGATCGCGGCGTTCCACCGGATGTAGGCGCGGATGCGGCGCTCGACGTGCTCGTCGCCGGGGAACCAGGGCTCGCGCTCCGGCGGGATGGTGTTGATGTAGTCGGTGCTGCGCAGGGCCGGGACGCCCACCTGCTGCTCCCGGCTGCGCTCCAGCAGCCGCAGCATCAGGTAGCGGGCGCGGCCGCGGCCGGCGTGGTCGACGACGGCGTCGAGGGAATCGACCCACTCCTGGGTCTCGTCGGGGTCGGTGTCGACCAGTTGGCTGGGCAGCCCGTCGGTGATGACCGACCGGGGCTGGCCTCCGTCGCGGGCGGGATCGCCGTCCGACTGCTGCGGTGCGCTCATGCGCCCATCGTCTCCCGCCGTGCGCCCCGAGTCACGCGCGCGTCCCTGTCGGAACTCGCGTCGCACGGCGCGCGCGGGCCGACGAGCCCTCGCGGAGCGCTTGCGCCTGACCAGGCATGCCCTACGCTTCCGCCCACGCGTACCGAACAGCCGGCGCGCGCAGTACCGAGGGCGGAAGGGGTGACATGACCAGGCTGCGGGTGAGTCTCCCGCCGGTCCTGTCCGTCCCCACGCCGTCGGGTACCCCCCTTCCCGCACCTCCCCGGCCCGCGGCCGGGCAGCACCTCGACGGCGGCCGTGCGACCGCCACCTACCCCATGGAGGAACAGCAGGGATGAGCGTCGACTCGGGCAGCGCCAGCATGGCGGCCCGGCTGGGCATCAAGCCGGGCATGGTCGTGCAGGAGCTCGGCTGGGACGAGGACGCCGACGAGGACCTGCGCGACTCCATCGTCGAGGTCTCCGGCAGCGAGATGGTCGACGAGGACACCGACGAGGTCGCCGACGTCGTCGTCCTGTGGTGGCGCGAGGACGACGGCGACCTGTTCGACGCCCTCACCGACGCCCTGACGTCGCTGGCCGACGAGGGCGTCGTCTGGCTGCTGGTGCCCAAGTCCGGCCGCCCCGGCCACGTCGAGCCCGGTGACGTCACCGAGGTCGCGCCCACGGCGGGGCTGCAGCAGACCAGCAGCATCTCGGCGGCCAAGGAGTGGTCGGGCATCCGCCTGGTCACGCCGAAGGCGGCGCGCTCCCGGCGATGACCGCCCCAGCGTCGGGGCGGGACGCCGCGTGCGGCACGATCTCAGGCCATGAGCCTCTCCGTCGGTGACGTCGCGCCCGAGTTCAGCCTCCCCGACCAGGACAAGCAGGTCGTGTCCCTCGCGGAGCTCCGCGGGACGCCGGTCCTGCTGGTCTTCTACCCGTTCGCCTTCTCCGGCATCTGCACCGGCGAGCTGTGCCAGCTGCGGGACGAGCTGACCACCTACACCGACGCCGGGGTGCGGGTGCTCGCCATCAGCACCGACCCCGTCTTCAGCCTCAAGGCCTTCCGCGAGAAGGAGGGCTTCGACTTCCCGCTGCTGTCGGACTTCTGGCCGCACGGCGTGACCGCGCAGGCCTACGGCGTCTTCAACGAGAAGGCCGGCATGGCCGTGCGTGGCACCTTCCTGGTCGACGCCGAGGGGAAGATCGCCTTCGCCGAGGTCAACCAGCCCGGTGACGCCCGTCAGCAGAGCGGCTGGAAGGACGCGGTCGCGCAGCTGGCCGCCTGATCCACCACGGGGTGGGGGGGGGGGGGGGGGGGGGCGGCCCCCCCCCCCCCCCCCCCCCCCCCCCCCCCCCCGCCCCCCCCCCCCCCCCCCCCCCCCCCCCCCCCCCCCCCCCCCACCACCCGGGGCCCGCCTGCAGGCTCCCGTCGCGAGCGTCGAGCGGCGGGGGGCAGGCGGGTCCTTATGCTGGGGCGTGCGGGGCGCGTAGCTCAGCGGGAGAGCTCTCGCCTTACAAGCGAGCGGTCGCAGGTTCGATCCCTGCCGCGCCCACCTCTGGTCCCGCGTCAGTGCCACCCCGGCCGCACGGTCCGCTGCCGGGGCGCGCCGTCCCACTCCGCGAGCGGCGCGGACTGCCACCACCACTGCGGGTCGTCGGGCACGCCGGCCACGGTGGCCCGGCCGGTCACCGCCAGGAGCAGCTCGCCGCCGGTCGCGGCGGCGGCGTCCAGCCACGGGAAGACCCGCGCCACCGTCCGGGCGCAGACGTCCTCCGGGAGCTCCAGCGGGATGCCGAGGGCCCCGGCGGCGTCCGTGCCGTGGACGAGCAGCTCGGTGACCGCCATCCCCGCCCAGCCGGCAGCGTCGGCCCGTCCGCTGGGGTGGAACGCGCGGCCGTCGCCGAGGTCGCGGAGCTGGCCGGCGAGCACGTGGGCGCCGGTCAGCACGTTGTCCAGCTGCTCGGACGGCGGGGCGGAGCGCCCGTCGCGGAGCACGGGCAGCCTGCGGTCGGCCCGCCGGGCGACCTGGCCGGCGTAGAAGACCAGCGCGTCGGCGACGTGCTCGACGGTGCGGGCCGCGGTCCAGCGGGTCGGCGCCGCGACGTCCTGCCAGCGGGGGTCGTCGTCGGGGCAGCCGGCCAGGACCTGGAGCACCTCGGCGGCGGTGACGACGTCATCGGGCGTGGGCACGGCGGGAGTCTGGCACCGGCGCAGCCGGGCCGGGGGCCTGCCGCGCTCAGGCCGCCCGCGCCGCCGCGACCGGGCTGCCCGCCACCGGGACGTCGGGCCGCGGGAACGCCGGCCGCAGCACCAGCGGCGCCCGGAACGGCGACCAGGTGCCCTCGGGCTGGGCCAGCCGGTCGGCCAGCGCGTACAGCACCGCCGGGTGGTGGCCCAGGCCCAGGTGGCTGGCGTAGACGGCGATGTTCTCCGTGCGCGGGCCGGGGGTCTCCAGGCACGTCTGCCAGTGGACGATGCCGTCCTGGCGGGAGTAGATCGACGTCGCCGGTACCGGCATCGGCGCCGTCTCGCTCTGCAGCGGCAGCGACAGGGTGTCCACGTGCAGGTGGGAGAAGCGCTCGAACACCGGGGTGGCGCGGGTCTGGCTGTGCCGGGTGAGCCGGAACGGGCTGCCCAGGGTGACCACCTGGCGCACCGAGTCGGGGGTCTGGCGCGCCAGCTCGCGGGCGAAGATGCCGCCGAGGCTCCAGCCGACGAGGCTCAGCGGCCGGCCGTAGCGGTCGGAGAGGTCGTCCAGCCGCCGGCGCATGCCGTTGACGCACGCCGGGGTGGGGCCGATGTTGCGGCCCAGCCGCCAGCCGTGCACCCGGTAGCCCAGCCGCCGCAGCACCGAGCGCAGCGCCCGGGTGGAGGCGTCGTCGGCCAGCAGGCCGGGCAGCACGAGGACGGGGTGGGCGTCGCCCTGCGGGAGCCGGGGGAGCAGCGGCCGCGCGGCGAGGTACAGCCCGAAGTCCGCGACCGCCCGGGTGGGCTCGGTGAGGTACAGCGGGAGCGCCGGACCGTCGTCCTGCAGTCGTGCCACGTCGTCCTCCTGCCGGTTCCCGGTCCGTCGGTACGGGCCTGTACCAATGTGCGGCCTGGCTCACACCCGGTGCATCCGCCGCGCTACGCAGATGTTGCCCAAATGTGTCCTGCGTCATAGCGGTCGCTCACGTCCGCCCGGTAGCGCCCTGCGGCGGCGCGGCGCGCGTGCCACGGTGGGGGCACGACCAGCGGGAGGAGAACGGGTGGACGAGGCGAGCGCTCCGGGGCAGAGCCGCACGGTGGACCTCGACGGGCCGGTGCACTACATCGACTTCGGCGGCCGGGCGGACGGCCCGACGCTGGTGCTGGTGCACGGGCTGGGCGGCTCGCACCTGAACTGGGACCTGCTCGCCCCGCTGCTCACCCCGCACGCCCGCGTGTACGCCCTCGACCTGCCCGGCTTCGGCCGCAGCGAGCCGGGCAGCCGGCGCGCCAGCGTGCCGGCCAACGTGCTGGTGCTCGACCGCTTCGTGCGCGAGGTCGTCGGCGGCCCGGTGGTGCTGGTCGGCAACTCGATGGGCGGGATGATCTCGCTGTTCGCGGGGGCGCGGTCGGCGCAGACGGTCACCGGCCTGGTGCTGCTCGACCCGGCGATCCCCGGACCGCGCCGTGCGCTGGACCCCTTCGTCGCCCTGCAGTTCGCGGTCTACGCCGTCCCCTTCGTCGGCGAGCGGTTCCTGTGGCTGCGCCGCACCCGCCAGACGCCGCTGACCCGGGTCCGCGAGATGCTGCGCCTGGTGGGCGTGCAGCCCGACAGCCTGCCGGCGTCGATCATCGACCGGTCGGTGACGCTGCTGGAGGAGCGGCAGGACGTCGAAGGCATGGACAAGGCGTTCCTCGCCGCCGCCCGCTCGCTGCTGTGGGTGCTCGCCGACCCGCGCCGCTACCGGGAGGCGATGCAGGCGGTGACCCAGCCGGTGCTGCTGGTGCACGGCGACCGCGACCGGCTGGTGCCGGTCGCCGCCGCCCGCGACGCGGCGCGCACGCACCCGGCGTGGCGCTACGTCGAGCTGCCCGACGTGGGCCACGTGCCCCAGCTGCAGGTGCCCGGCGTCGTCGCCGAGCACGTGCTGGCGTGGCTGGACGAGACCGCGGAGGTGCGCTCCCCGGCGTGAGCCGGGTCAGCCCGCCCGGAACGTGTCCCGCAGCGCCTCCAGGCCGCTGTAGTGCGGACGCCAGCCCAGCTGCTCCCTGGCCCGGGTGGTGTCCATGATCACCGGGTGGCTCATGGCCTCCACCCACTCGGCGGCGGGCGGGAGGAACGGCAGGGCCGCGACGGCGCGGGCCGCCGCCTGCGCCGGTCCCGGGGGCACGGGGATGGGCAGCGCGCCGAACTCCCGCGCGACGTCGGCGGCGGTGAGGACGCCGTCCCCGGCGATGTTGTAGGCCCCGGGCGGTCCTGCGGCCACCACGCACAGCTGCAGCGCCTGGCCGACGTCGTCCTCGTGGACGAACTGCAGCGGCAGCTCCGGCACGACCACCGGGAGCGGCACCGGCAGCCGGCGCGGCCGGCTGAACAGCCGGCGGCCGAGCGGCGCCAGCGGGCCGGGCAGGACGTCCTTCCCGCCGATCACGTTGGGGCCGAGCACCACCGGCGGGCGCAGCAGGTAGAGCGCCAGCGACGGCGTGTCGGCCGCCTCCAGCCGCAGCAGCCGCTCGAGCTCGGCCTTCTCCTGCGCGTAGAACAGCCGGGTCGCCGGGCGCACCGGCCAGGCCTCCTCGATCAGCTCCGGGGTGTCGGGGTGGAAGCCATAGGCGGCCACCGAGGAGGCGTAGACGAACCGCCGGGCGCCGGCGTCGGCGGCGGCGCGGAAGACGTTGAGCGTGCCGTCGACGTTGATCGCCCGGGTGGTCTCCCGGGAGGCGTTGCCGGTGATGAGGAACGCCAGGTGCACCACCACGTCGGCGCCGGCGAACGCCTCGCGCAGCGCCTCGGGGTCGCGGACGTCTCCGCGCCGGTACTCCATCTTCGTCCAGCCGCGCTCGGCCGGGTCGAACGGACGGCGGGCGATGCCCACGATCCGCGACACCCGGTCGTCGGCCTGCAGCAGGGGCACCAGGCCGGCGCCGAAGGTGCCGGTCGGGCCGGTGACGGCAACGGTCAGGTCGGTCTCGGCAGCCACCTGGCCCCGCTACCCGCCCGCGCCTGCCTCACACCGCCGGCTCAGCGGGCCGCGGCCTTCTTGCCCTTGCCGCCGCCGCCGGAGGCGGCCTTCTGCCCGCCGCCGGAGGGCGCCGCCTTCTCCCCGCCGGAGGCGGCCGCCTTCTCCCCGCTGCCGGCGGCGGCCGCCCGCTCGGCGCCGGCGGTCGCCGCGAGCTCCTTGAGTTCGTCGAGCCCGCGCCGGATGCCGCCGGCGAGGACGTCGATGTCGGGGAAGCCGTCGAAGTCGGCGTTGATGCCGAAGGTCATCGTGTTCAGGTAGGAGAAGATCCCGATCGACACCCGCGTGCCGCCGGCGATCGGCACGTAGGCGTGCGCCGAGCACATCCGCCGGCCGAGCACGTACAGCGGCACCCGCGGGCCGGGCACGTTCGTGGTGACCGCCTGCGAGTAGAACTGGCTGGCGCCCAGGGCCGCGCGCACGCCCAGCGAGAGCAGCGTCGGGGCCACGAAGTCGCCCATCGCGATGATCGAGCGGGCGTCGACCAGCTGCATCATCGACTTGTACTCGTCCATCTGCCGGCGCACCGAGGCCAGCCGGGCGGCCGGGTCGGGTTCGGCGACCGGCAGGTCGACGAAGACGGCGGTGATCCGGTTGTCGAGCTTGTTGCGCTCGGTCTCCTGCCGCATCGAGATCGGCACCATCGACCGCACGACCAGGCCGTCGCGCAGCGAGCCGCGCCGCTCCAGCAGGTCGCGGAAGCCGCGGGTGATGGCGGCGAGGACGACGTCGTTGACGGTGCCGCCCAGCGCGGTGCGCACGCCCTTGAGCTCGTCGAACTCCGCCTCGGTCCACGCCCAGCGCCGGTGCGGGCCGATCGGGCCCGACAGCGACCGGGCCACCGGGGTGGTCAGCTGCCTGGCCAGCGTCGGGATGCCGCCGAGCAGCGAGCGGGTAGTGCTCACCGCGCCCTTGGCCAGCCGGCCGACGCTGCCGGTGACGTCGGCGGTGTGGGTCAGCTGGCGCAGCGGCTCGGTGATCGCCTCCTGCACCGCGCCGGCGACGATCTCGACGCTCGAGGGGGAGCGCTGCGGCGTCCAGTCCTGCGGCTCGGAGTGCTTGGCGTCGGGAGTGAGGTCGAACATCAGCTGCATGAGGTCGGTGCCGGCGACGCCGTCGACCATGCAGTGGTGGACCTTGGAGATGATCGCCCAGCGGCCGTTCTCCAGGCCCTCGACCAGCCACAGCTCCCACAGCGGCTTGGCGAGGTCCAGGCGCTGACCGAGCACCCGGCCGGCCAGGTTGCGCAGCTGCTCCTCGCTGCCCGGGCTGGGCACCGCGGTGTGCCGCACGTGGTACAGGATCTGGAAGTGCGGGTCGTCGACCCACAGCGGGCGGCCGAGCTGCATCGGCACCGGCCGCACCCGCTGCCGGTAGCGCGGCACCAGCGGCAGCTTGCTGAGCAGCAGCCGGATGATCTCGCCGTAGGTGGGGGCCGGGCCCTCGAAGACGGCGACCGAGCCCACGTGCAGCGGGGTGTTCTCGCTCTCGGCGTAGTAGAAGCCGGCGTCGGTCGGGCTCAAGCGGTCCACGGTCTGCTCCTCGCGTTCCGCTGCCGGGCGGCCGGCAGCAGGTCGTCGTCCCCGTCGTGGTGCTCCGCGAAGCTATGAGCGGCCCGGGGCCGGCGCAAGCCGGGCTGTGGCGCGAGGCACAGTCGCTGCTCAACCGGCCGCGCGGTCGTCCCGGAGGCGCTGCTCGACCCGGTCGAGCAGCTCGAGCAGCGCGCGGTCGACCACCTCGGTGCGGGTCAGGTTGACGCTGTGCCCGGCTCCCGGCACGACCACCAGCTCGGTGCCGGGGCCGAGCAGCTCGGCCAGGCGGCGGCCGTGGCCGACCGGGGTGAGCCGGTCGTGCGTCGCGGCGACGACGGTGACCGGCACCCGGCCCAGCACCGGCAGGGCGGCGGTCTCGTCGTGGTCGAGGAAGGTCGCCCAGAACGCCATCGTCACCGGGTACGGGGTCTCCTCCAGCAGCGTCTGCACGAGGCGGACGTCGGCGAGGTCGGCGTCGTCCCGGCCGAACAGGTAGCGCCGGGTGAACCAGCGGCCGATCCGGGTGCCGCGGCGGCGGAACCGCTCCAGCAGCGGCGCGAGCGCCTGCAGGACGCGCAGGTACAGCGGCAGCAGGCCGACGGCGCGCACCACCTTCAGCGCCCAGCCGACGACGCCGCTGCTCACCAGGCCGCCGGCCGAGGTGGCCAGGAGGAACGCGCCCACGACCCGGCCGCCGACGAGCTCCGGGCGCTGGCGGGCCAGCGCCATCACGCTCATCCCGCCCATCGAGTGCCCGGCCAGCACGACCGGCCCCTCGGGGACGACGGCGTCCAGCACCTGGCCCAGGTCGCGGCCGGTGCGGTCGATGGTGGCCGCGGTCAGCCGGGTCCAGCCCGAGCGCCCGTGGCCGCGGTGGTCCCAGAACACCAGGCGGGCGCGGCCGCGCAGCGCGGCCCGCTGCAGGTCCCACTCGGCCGAGCGGGCGGTGAAGCCGTGGCTGAACACCACGGTGAGCGCGGCGTCCTCGGGGCCGTCCACCTCGACGTGCAGGTCGACGCCGTCGTCGGTGCGCACGGTGCGCGAGCCCGGTGGCGGCGGGCCGGGCGGGAGGGGGACCGGGGACATGACGCCGGGCGGCAGGGGCACCCGCCCATCCCAGGGGCGGGGGAGGGGCGGCGCAACCGCGCGGCTCAGCTGCCCGCGGGTCGCCCCGGCGCGGCGTCGCGCACCAGCCGCCGCGCCGCGTCGACCTCCCGCGCGACGGGGGCGAGCACGCCCTCGGCGTGGATCTCGGCGTCGTCGGGCGACCGGTGCTCGCGGACGTCGTCCTCCAGCTCCCGGATGGCCTTGCGCAGCACCGCCACCTGCGCGAGGTCGGGGGCCGGTTCCCCGGTGCGGACGGCGATGACCGCCTCGGTGACCGCGTCCGAGGTCCGCTCCAGCTGCACGATGACCGGCCACCAGGCCGCCGCCCGCGTGCTGATCGGGGGCGGCTCGGCCAGCCGGCGCTGCAGCTGGGTCTGCAGCTCGGTGAGCGCCCGGTAGCTGCGCCGCCGCGCCCGGCGGCGCTCGGCCGGGCTGCCGGTGAACGCCGCCTCGACGAACCGGTCGAGGGCGGAGGCGGCGTCGCGCAGCGCCTCGTCCAGCGGTGCCCGCCAGGTCTGCGGCCACAGCGCGTACCCGATGACCAGCACGATCGCGCAGCCGACCAGGGTGTCGACCAGCCGGGCGCCGACCAGCTCCGGGCCGCCGGGCAGGGCGAGGTCCAGCAGCAGGATGATCACCGGCGTCTGGAAGACGGAGAACAGCCCGAAGTTCGCCGCCCGGGCCCAGGGCAGCAGCCCGGCCGCCACGGCCATGGCCACCAGCACCCAGCCGTTGCGGGGCAGCACGCTCAAGAGCAGCGAGCCGACGAGCACGCCCAGCAGGGTGCCCGCCCCGCGCTGCACGGCCCGGGTGAACACCGAGCCGAAGTCGGGCTTGAGCACGATCGCGACGGTCAGCAGCACCCAGTACGGCCGCTCCAGCGGCAGGGTCTGGCGGGCGATCTCCGCGATCGTCATGCACAGCGTCAGGCGGACGGCGAAGCCGCGGCTGTCGGGGCTGGCCACCGTGCGGTCGGCGAGGTCGCGCAGCCGGGTCCGCAGATCCGGCCGCTGCTGCGGCACCGCGGCGCCGGCGCGCTCCTCGGGGTCGCCGACGACGTTCCACACCAGCCGCAGCCCGTGCCGCACCGCCCGCCGGGTGGGCGCCCCCTCCTCCAGCGGGGCCGGCCGGTCCGGCGGCAGCTCGCGCTCGCCGGTGACCGCGGCGGCCAGCGCGTGCACCGCCGTCACGTCGCGGGGGTCGACCGGCACCCCCGCGCGCACGCTGGCCACCGCGCCCTCCACCAGGGGAGCGGCGGCGTTGAGGACGCCGGCGAGCTCGGAGAGCTCCCGGTTCCGCCCGGCGGAGTGGCTGCGGGAGCGGATGACCCGGTCGTAGGCGTCGTTGAGCGCGGTGGTCAGCCGGCGGCGCGCCTCGTCGACGTCGTCGGTGCCCACGGCGGCGAGCAGCTCGCCGATGCGGGTGAAGACGGCGGCGACGGCGGTGCGGTCGGGGTCGCGGGCGACGGTCGCGGCCTGCACCAGCGTGGTGAGCGTGGCCCAGGCCGCGCCGGCGAGGAAGAAGGCGACCTCGGCGGTGATCGGCAGCGGTGTCACCAGGCCCGAGGACAGGGCGGTGTAGACCAGCAGTTGCAGAGCGCCCAGGCTCAGCGCCGAGTTGACCGCGCTGATCAGCGCGGCCACCGCCGAGAGCAGCGCGACGACCAGCACCGGCAGCCAGCCGCCGCCCGCGGCGTACTGCCCGACGACCAGCCCGATGCCGCCCAGGCCGGCCGCCGCGGCGGTGCGCCGCAGCCGCTCCCGCAGCGGGCCGCCCATCGGGGCCAGCGCCCCGGCGAGCGCGCCGGTCGTGGCGAAGACGCCCGCGCCGAGCTCCGGGCCCTGCTCGATCCCCCCGGCCACCAGCACGGCGACGGCCAGCGGCGTGGGCACGGTGACGGCGAAGCGGACGACGTCGCGCCACGGCACGGCGGGAGGCGTGGTGCGGACCAGCTCCTCCAGCCACGCCGGCGCCCGCAACCCCCTCTCCGCCACGGCGTCGAGCCTGCCATCCCTGGCACGCTGCCCGCGTGGCCACGGACGACGACGCGGTGCGCCCCGCCGACCCGGCCGACCTCCGCCTCCTCCCCGCCCTGGAGGCGGCCGCCGACGAGGTGTTCGGGCCGCTCGGCATGACCGACCTGCCGCCGCCGGCGTCCGCGGCGGAGCGGGCCGCGGCCTGGCGGGTGCTGGTCGCCGGCCGGCCGCCGGCCGGGTTCGCGGTGCTGGAACGGGTGGACGACGACGTCCACCTGGAGCAGCTGTCGGTGCACCCGGCCGCCGCCCGGCGCGGGCTGGGCAGCGCGCTGCTGGCGGCCGCCGTGGCGGAGGCGAGCGCGGCCGGGGCCCGGCGGATCACGCTCACGACCTACGCCGACGTGCCGTGGAACGCCCCCTGGTACGCCCGGCGCGGCTGGCGCGAGGACCCGGATCCGGGGCCCCGGCTGGCCGCGGTCCGCGCGCACGAGGCCGCCCTCGGCCTGGACCGGTACGGACGGCGGGTGGTCATGGTCCGCGACGTCGGCCCGCCCGGCCTCGCCTAGTCTCCGGCGCGTGCCCGCAACCCTCGGCGAGGTCGTCGCCGCCCTCGAGGCCCGCTACGACCCGGCGCTGGCCGAGGACTGGGACGCCGTCGGCCTGGTGTGCGGCGACCGGGACGAGCCGGTCGAGCGGGTGGTGTTCGCCGTCGACCCGGTGGCGGCCGTCGTCGACGAGGTGGTCGCCGCCGGCGCCGGCCTGCTGGTCACCCACCACCCGCTGTTCCTCCGCGGCGTGCACGGCATCCCGGCCGACGACCCCAAGGGCCGCCTGGTGCACCGGCTGGTCCGGGCCGGCGCGGGGCTGTTCGCCGCGCACACGAACGCCGACCGGGCGCCCGACGTCGGGGTGAACGCCGCGCTCGCCGCGGCCCTCGGGCTGGTCGACGCCGTCCCCCTGGAGCCGGTGCCCGGCCGGCCCGGAGCCGGCCTGGGGCGGATCGGCCGGCTGCCGCGGCCCACCACGCTCCGGGACTTCGCCGCGCACGCCGCGGCCCGGCTGCCGCGCACCGCCTGGGGCGTGCGGATCGCCGGTGACCCCGACCGGCAGGTCGCCACCGTCGCCGTGTGCGGAGGCAGCGGCGGCTCGCTGACCGGCGCCGCCGCGGCCGCCGGCGCCGACGTCCTCCTCACCAGCGACCTGCGGCACCACCCCGCGTCGGAGACCCAGGAGTCGGGTGGCCCGGCCCTCTGTGACGTAGCACACTTCGCCAGCGAGTGGCCCTGGCTGCCGGTGGCCGCGCGGACGTTGCGCGACGACCTGTCCGGGCGGGTCGAGGTGGTCGTCTCGACGATCCGCACCGATCCGTGGACCTGGCACACGGGGGCCGAGGGCTGAACGCCGGGCCCGGCCCGGGGGAGGAGGACGACGTTGTCCACCGCTGCTCCGCCGCCGGGCCGCGAGCGCCGGTCACCCGAGGGGCTCGCGCCGGCGCGCAGCGACCGCAGCCCCTGGAACTGGCTGCTGCTCGTGCCGATCGTCGCGGTGCTGGTCGTGCCGCTCTACAACTCCGTCGAGCCGACGCTCTTCGGCTGGCCGCTGTTCTACTGGCTGCAGCTGGCCTTCGTGGCGCTCGGGGTGGCGACGACCGCGCTGGTCTACCGCATGACCCGGCGCAGCCCCGAGCAGCAGCGGGCCGCCCGTGACGCCATCGCCCGTGACGCCATCGCCCGGGACTCCGGCGCCCGGGACACCGGCCCCCGCGACGGGGAGGGCTGAGCGGTGGACGGCGTCAACACCGTCGAGCTGACGATCGTCGTCGCGCTGTTCCTGGTGGTCACCGTGATGGGCTTCGCCGCCGCGCGGTGGCGGCGGGCGCAGAGCCTCATGCACCTGGACGAGTGGGGCCTGGGCGGGCGCAGCTTCGGCTCGTGGATCACCTGGTTCCTGCTCGGCGGCGACCTCTACACGGCGTACACCTTCGTCGCCGTGCCGGCGCTGATGTTCGGTGCCGGCGCGGCCGGGTTCTTCGCCGTCCCGTACACGATCATCATCTATCCGCTGGTCTTCCTCGTGGTGATCCGGCTGTGGTCGGTCAGCCACGTCCGCGGGTTCGTCACCCCGGCCGACTTCGTCCGGTCGCGGTTCGACTCCCCGACGATGGCGCTGCTGGTGGCGATCACCGGGATCGTCGCGACGATGCCCTACATCGCCCTGCAGCTGGTCGGCATCGAGGCGGTGCTCAAGGCGATGGGGGTCGAGGGCGAGCTGCCGCTGATCGTCGCGTTCGTGATCCTCGCGCTGTACACCTACAACTCCGGGCTGCGGGCGCCGGCGCTGATCGCCTTCGTCAAGGACACGCTGATCTACCTGACGATCATCGTGGCGGTCATCGTGATCCCGTCGAAGCTCGGCGGGTGGGACGCGATCTTCGGTGCGGCCGAGGAGAAGTTCCCCAGCGGCACGATCCTCCCGGCGTCGGGGCAGCTCGGGTACGCGACCCTGGCCCTGGGCTCGGCGCTCGCACTCTTCCTCTACCCGCACTCGATCACCGGCGTGCTGGCCGCCAGCAACCGCGACGTGCTCAAGCGGAACATGAGCGCGCTGCCGCTCTACAGCCTCGCCCTCGGGCTGATCGCGCTCCTGGGGTTCATGGCGATCGCCGCCGGGGTGGAGCCGATCGGCGGGGACGGCAACACCGTCGTCCCGGTGCTGTTCCAGGAGATGTTCCCCAGCTGGTTCGCCGGCATCGCGTTCGCCGCGGTCGGCATCGGGGCGCTGGTGCCGGCGGCGATCATGTCGATCGCCGCGGCGAACCTGTTCACCCGCAACATCTACAAGGAGTACCTGAAGAAGGACGCCACCCCGCACCAGGAGGCGCGGGTGGCCAAGATCGTCTCGCTGGTGGTCAAGTTCGGCGCGGTCGCGGCGATCCTCTTCCTCGATCCGCAGTTCTCCATCGACCTGCAGCTGATCGGCGGCGTGATCATCCTGCAGACGCTGCCGTCGGTGGCGCTGGGGCTGTTCACCCGGTGGCTGCACCGGGGCGCGCTGATCGCCGGGTGGGTCGCGGGCATGGCCACCGGGCTGCTGATGGTCTACGACATCCCGCGGCTGGGGCCAGACGGCTCCGTCGTCCGGGAGCACTTCGGCGGGTCGTCCTATCCGCTCGCGAACTTCGGCTTCGACAGCCAGGCGTCGGTCTACGCCGGATTCCTCGCGCTGCTGGCCAACCTGCTGGTGGCGGTGGTCGTGACCGTCGTCCTCCGGGCGATGCGGGTGGACGACGGCGTCGACGGGACGGCGCCCAGCGACTACACCGCCGAGCGCGAGGACCCCACCGTCCGCGACCTGCCCGACCCACTGGAGTCGGCGCCGCCGGGAGCCGCCGGGGCAGGGAGCCGGGCTGCGCCCCGGTAGTCGGAGGACCCCGTGCCCCCCACCGCTCGCAGGCTCGCGGC
The DNA here is from genome assembly GCF_054050695.1 of Blastococcus sp. SYSU D00820. Classification (NCBI taxonomy): domain Bacteria; kingdom Bacillati; phylum Actinomycetota; class Actinomycetes; order Geodermatophilales; family Geodermatophilaceae; genus Blastococcus; species Blastococcus sp. SYSU D00820. Next base: position 30,062 of record NZ_JBJGZW010000035.1, on the reverse strand, counting down.
CGGACCCTGCACGGGGCCTGAGGCCAGAGGCCGGGGCTGCGCCCCGGTAGTCGAAGGACCCCGTGCCCCCCACCGCTCGCAGGCTCGCGGCGGGACCCTGCACGGGGCCTGAGGCCAGAGGCCGGGGCTGCGCCCCGGTAGGTTGATGTGGTGAAGGCCGACCACTTCGACCAGCAGAAGCTCCTGGCCCTCGCGGCCGAGGACGTCGCGCTCGGCCAGCTCGCCCACCGGCGCAGGAACCTCCCGGAGAACGCCGCGGTCGAGGCCGCCGCCGAGGCCGAGCGCGGGTTCTCCGACGCCGTGGTGCGCGCCGAGACCGCCGTCCGCGACCTCGAGCGCGACGTGAAGCGGCTCGAGGCCGACGTCGAGACCGTGCGCCAGCGTGCGGCGAAGGACCAGCGGCTGCTGGACTCCGGCAGCGTGTCGGCCAAGCAGATGACCGACCTCCAGCACGAGCTGCAGTCGCTGGCCCGCCGCCAGGGCGACCTGGAGGACCAGGAGCTCGAGCTCATGGAGCAGCTGGAGACGGCCGAGGCCGCGCTGGCCGAGGCCCGGCAGGGCCTGGAGGGTGCGCGCGCCGAGCGGGAGCGCGCCGAGCAGCTGCGCGACGACGCGCTCGCCGACATCGCCGACGGCACCGCCCGGCACGAGCAGGCACGGTCCGACGCGGCCGCCACCATCCCGGCGGCGCTGCTGGCGCTCTACGACCGGGTCCGCGCCCAGACCGGCACGACCGGCGCGGCGATGCTCAAGGCGCGGCAGTGCCAGGGCTGCCGGATCGAGCTGAACGGGCGCGAGCTCGCGGCGGTGCGCAACGCCGATCCGCACGAGGTCGTGCGGTGCGAGAACTGCGGGCGGATCCTGGTCCGCACCGCCGAGTCCGGACTGTGAGCCGCCGGTTCGTCGTCGAGGCGGACGGCGGCTCCCGGGGCAATCCCGGCCCGGCCGGCTACGGCGCGCTGGTGCGCGACCCCGCGACCGGAAAGGTCCTCGCCGAACGCGCCGCCTCGGTGGGCCGGGCGACGAACAACGTCGCCGAGTACGGGGGGCTGGTCGCCGGCCTGCAGGCCGTCCTCGACCTCTGCGGGGGCTCGGCCTCCGACGCCGAGGTCGAGGTGCGGATGGATTCCAAGCTCGTCGTCGAGCAGATGTCGGGTCGCTGGAAGGTCAAGCACCCCGACATGCAGAAGCTCGCGCTGCAGGCCTGCGCGATCGCCCGCGAGCTGGGCGCCGTCCGCTACACCTGGGTGCCGCGGGCGCAGAACGGCGCCGCCGACGCGCTGGCCAACAGCGCCATGGACGGCAAGCCGGTGCACCGTGACCTCGCCGCCGAGCCGGCCACCACCGAGGACGACGTCCAGCCGGTGGCCGAGCGCGCGCCGGTGGTCACCACGGTGACCCACCTGCTGCGGCACGGGCAGACCGAGCACACGCCCGAGCGGCGGTTCAGCGGCCGCAACGACCTGCCGCTGTCGGCGCTCGGGCGGGCCGAGGCCGAGGCTGCCGCCGTCCGCGCGGCCGGGCTGGGCATCGAGGTCGTGATCGCGTCGCCGCTGCGCCGCACCCGGGAGACCGCGGAGATCGTCGCCGGCGCGCTGGGCCTGCCGGTGGGCTTCGACGACGACCTGGTCGAGCTCGACTTCGGCGACCTCGAGGGGCTCACCCTGGCCGAGGCGCTGCAGCGGCACCCACTGGCCACCCGGCGGATGTTCGACGACGTCGCGGTGCCGGCCCCGGGCGGGGAGTCGATCGCCGACGTCAGCACCCGGGTCGGCCGGGCCCGCGCGCGCATCCTGCGGGAGCACCGCGGCCGCACCGTGCTGGTGGTCAGCCACGTGACGCCGATCAAGCTGATGCTGGCCGCGGCCCTCGACGTCGACGACGCCGTGGTGCACCGGCTGTTCCTCGGCGCGGCGTCGCTGTCGACCGTCGCCTGGTCGACCGACGGCCGGCACTCGGTGCGGCTGGTCAACGACACCATGCACATCGGCGCCCTCCAGGCGGCACCGCGGCCAGGTGCCGTCCCCGACCTGCGCTGAGCCCACCCGCGGGATCCGGCCGGGAGGCCTCCGGCCCCCGCGTCCGGACCCCGCAGGCTGTGGAACTACAGCCGGCCGGCGTCGATCACCCGGGCCAGGAACTGCCGGGTGCGCGGGTGCACCGGCTCGCCGAGCACCTGCTCCGGCGGGCCGGACTCCAGCAGCACCCCGCCGTCGAGGAACGCCACCGTGTCGGCCACCTGACGGGCGAAGCCCATCTCGTGGGTGGCCATCACGATGGTCATGCCCTGGCCGGCGACCTCGCGGACCACGCCGAGCACCTCACCGACCAGTTCGGGGTCCAGCGCGCTGGTGATCTCGTCGAGCAGCAGCACCCGCGGGCGGACGGCGAGCGCGCGGACGATCGCCACCCGCTGCTGCTGCCCACCTGACAGCCGGTCGGGGTACTCGCCGGCCTTGTCCGCCAGCCCGATGCGGGCCAGCAGCGCGTGTGCCTCCTCGACCGCCTCCGCCCGGGGCCGGCCGTGGACGGCGGTCGGTGCGAGCGTGACGTTGTCGAGCACGGACAGGTGCGGGAAGAGGTTGTAGGCCTGGAACACCACGCCCATGCGGCGGCGGACGGCGTCGGCGTCCACCCGCGGGTCGGTGACGTCCTCGCCGTCGAGCAGCACCTGCCCGTCGTTCACCGTCTCCAGCAGGCTGGCGCAGCGCAGCAGCGTGGACTTCCCCGAGCCCGAGCCGCCGATCAGCGCGACCACCTGGTGCTCGTCGACGGAGAGGTCGACCCCGCGCAGCACCACGTTGGTGCCGAACGCCTTCACGATGTTGCGCAGCTCGAGGACGCTCACAGCAGCGACCCGCTCTGCTGCCGCCGCCGTGCCCGCGCCGTCACCGCGTCGGCCAGCCGCGCCGACGGGACGGCGAGCAGCACGAACAGCAGCCCGGCCACCACGTACGGCGTGAAGTTGAAGTCCTGGCCGACCATGATCTGCGCCGACCGGACGGCGTCCACCGCGCCGAGCACCGAGATCAGCCCGACGTCCTTCTGCAGCGCGACGAAGTCGTTGAGTAGCGCCGGCGTGACCGTGCGCAGCGCCTGCGGCAGGACGACGATCCGCATCGTCTGCCGGTGGGTGAGCCCGAGGGAGCGGGCGGCCAGCCGCTGGCTGGGGTGCACCGACTCGATGCCGGCCCGGAACACCTCGGCGACGTAGGCGCCGTAGGTCAGCACGATCGCGATCGTGCCCAGCACGAACGGCGACGTCGGGATGCCCTGCAGGCCCAGCGCCGGGAAGCCGAAGCCCACCAGGTAGAGCGTGATGATCAGCGGCACGCCGCGGAACAGGTCGACGTAGGCGGTCGCGAGGATCCGCAGCGGCGCGAACGCCGGCCCGCGGAGGGTGCGCACCACCGCGACCAGCAGGCCGAGCAGCAGCACCGCGATCCCGCCGACCACGAGCACCTGCAGGTTGACCAGCAGGCCCTCGGCGATCTCCGGCAGCGCCTCCCACGCCTTCTCGGGGGAGAAGAAGGTCGCCTGCACCCGCGGCCAGCCCGGCGACCGGGTGACCACCAGGTAGGCGACGACGGCGAAGAGCAGCGTCGAGGCCAGCGCGACCAGGGTCGAGCGACGCGCCCGGCGGCGCCGCCAGGCCCGCCGGTCCAGCTCCAGCGCGCTCGGCGGGGGCAGGACGGCGGGATCGGCGACGCCGCTCGGGGGATCGGCCGGACCGGTGCCCGGCAGGGTCGAGCTCAGTTGAGGACGGGGGCGTCGGCGACGTCGGCGAGCCACTCCTGCTCGAGCTCGGCCAGGGTGCCGTCCTCGCGGAGGGCGTCGACCGCCTGGCTCACGCAGTCGGTCAGCGGGCTGTCCTTGGCCAGGAGCAGGCCGAACTGGTCGCCGCCCTCCCCGGAGTCCTCGAGCTGGCCGACGATCACGCCGTTGTCCAGCTCGGCGGAGGTGATGTAGAAGGCGGTCGGCAGGTCGACCACGATCGCGTCGACCTGGCCGTTCTGCAGCGCGAGCTTGGCGTCGTCGTTGGAGTTGAACACCACCGGGTCGCTCTCGGGGTCGATGACCTCGGTGAGGACGTCGAGGCTCGTCGTGGCCACCTGGGCGCCGATCCGCAGGCCGCGGAGCTCCTCGACGCTGGTCGCGCCGTCGGCGGCGGAGCCGGCGGTGGTGATGACCGCCTGGGTCACCGTGTAGTACGGCGAGGAGAAGTCGACCGCCTGCCGGCGCTCCTCGGTGATCGAGAACTGGTTGATGTCGAAGTCGAACGGCCGGGGGCCGGGCTGGATGGCGGCGTTGAACGGCACGCGCGTCCAGGTGACCTGGTCCTCGGAGTAGCCGAGCTCCTCGGCGACCGCGTAGGCCACCGCGGCCTCGAAGCCCTCGCCGCTCTCCGGCGCGTCGCCGACCACCCACGGCTCGTAGGCCGGCTCGTCGGTGGCGATGGTGAGGGTCTCGGGCTCGAGGGTGTCGAGGTCGGCGGGGGTGCAGGACCCCGACCCGCCGGTCGAGCCGGAGCCGCCGGCGTCGGAGGACTCCTCCTGCGGAGCGCAGGCGGTGGCGGCCAGCGCGGTGGCGGCCAGGAGGGTGAGGACGAGCGGACGGCGGCGCATCGGGAGCCCCTTGCGGACGGGAGAGACGGCGGCAGGCATCCTAGATCGCAGCGGTCCTGTGCCCTGGCTCACGCCGAGCGGGGGATCCCCGCGGAATCAGCCGGCCGCCGCCGGCGCTGACCGGGACGCCGCTGCCGCCCGCTGCTGACACCTGGAGCACCCGTGACCGCGACCATCGCGCCCGCCACCCCCGCCGTGACCGGCGACGAGCGCACCCTGTCGCCCGCCGAGTACGAGAGCTGGGCCGCCGAGGTGCGGCGGCTGGCCGACGAGCGCGGCGCCGTGATCCTGGCGCACAACTACCAGGTGCCCGAGATCCAGGACGTCGCCCACTTCACCGGCGACTCCCTGTACCTGTCTCGGGTCGCCGCGCAGACCGACGCCCGGGAGATCGTCTTCTGCGGCGTCCACTTCATGGCCGAGACGGCGAAGATCCTGTCGCCGGACAAGACCGTGCTGCTGCCCGACCACGCGGCCGGCTGCTCGCTGGCCGACAGCATCACCGCCGAGCAGCTGCGCGAGTGGAAGGCCGAGCACCCCGGCGCCGTCGTGGTCAGCTACGTGAACACCACCGCGGCGGTGAAGGCCGAGACCGACATCTGCTGCACGTCGTCCAACGCCGCCGACGTCATCCGCTCCATCCCGGCCGACCGGGAGATCCTCTTCTGCCCCGACCAGTTCCTCGGTGCGCACGTCAAGCGGGTCACCGGCCGCGAGGACATCCACGTGTGGGCGGGGGAGTGCCACGTGCACGCGGGCATCAGCCCCTCCGACGTCCGCGCGCAGGTCGCCGCCCACCCGGACGCCGAGATCCTCGTGCACCCCGAGTGCGGCTGCACCACCTCGGTGCTGGACCTGGTCAGCCACGGCGACCTGCCCGCCGAGCGCACCCGCGTGCTCTCCACCGGCGGCATGGCCGAGGCCGCGGCGCGGACGACGGCCGGTCAGGTGCTGGTGGCCACCGAGGTCGGCATTCTGCACCAGCTGCGGGCGCTCAACAGCGGCACCCAGTTCATCCCGATGAACGAGCGCGCCGCCTGCCGGTACATGAAGATGATCACGCCCGGGAAGCTGCTGCACACGCTGCGCACCGGGGAGGGGGCCATCGACGTCGACCCCGACACCGCGGCGCGGGCGCGCCGGGCCGTCGAGGCGATGATCGCGATCGGGGAGCCCGGCCGCGGCGGGGAGTGATCGGGCCGGTCAGCCCACCGGCAGCAGCTCGCCGGCGCACAGCCAGCTCACCAGCTCGTCGGCGGGCAGCCCGCGGGAGTGCAGGTAGCCCTGCGACTCGTCGCAGCCCAGTGCTGCCAGCCGGGCGAGGGTCGCCTCGTCCTCCACGCCCTCGGCGACCACCCGCAGCCCCAGGCGGTGGGCCAGCTCGACGGTGCTGGCCACGATCGCCTCGGTGCGCGCGTCGGTGAGCAGCTCGGCGGTGAAGGACCGGTCGAGCTTGAGCTCGCCGACCGGGAGGGCCCGCAGGTAGGCCAGCGACGAGTAGCCGGTGCCGAAGTCGTCGATGCTGACCGTCGTCCCCAGGTCGGCCAGCGCCTGGATCACCTGGAGGCTGCGCTCGGGGTCGCTGAGCAGCACGCTCTCGGTGACCTCCAGCGTCAGGCTCTGCGGCCGCACGCCGTGCAGCCGCAGCAGGCCGGCCACCCGCTCCGGCAGGCGGGTGTCGAGCAGGTTGCTGGCCGACAGGTTGACCGACATGCGCAGGTCCAGGCCGGCGCGCTGCCACTGGGCGAGCTGGGCCACGGCGCCGGCGACCACCGTGTCGGTGAGGGTGCCCATCAGACCGTGGACCTCCGCCAGCGGGAGGAACTCACCCGGCGGCAGCAGGCCGCGCACCGGGTGCGCCCAGCGGACCAGCGCCTCGACGCCCACCACCCGGCCGGTCCCGACGTCGACCTGGGGCTGGTGGTGCAGCACGAGCTCGCCGCGGCCCAGGCCGGCGCGCAGCTCCTCGACCAGCGCGAGGTGGCCGCTGCTCACCGAGTGCCGGGCGACGTCGTAGACCGCGCTGCCGGTGCCCGAGCGCTTGGCGTCGTACATGGCGGCGTCGGCCTGCCGCAGGAGCGTGGTCGGGGTGCAGGAGCCGCCGGGGACGCCACCGGCCGCCGTCGTGCTGCCGATGCTGGCCGTGACGTGCACGGACATGCCCTCGACGAGGAACGGCTCGGCGAGCCGCTCGTGCAGCCGCCGGCAGAGGGCGGTGGCGGCCGCCTCCGGGACGGCGTCGGGCTCGAGGGCCGCGACGACGGCGAACTCGTCCCCGCCGAGCCGGCCCAGCAGGTCCCCCGCGCGCAGGGCGGGCTCGAGGCGGGCGGCGACCAGGCGCAGCAGCTCGTCGCCGGCGCCGTGCCCGAGGCCGTCGTTGACCTCCTTGAACTTGTCCAGGTCGAGGAGGGCGAAGGCCTGCGGCAGGCCGCCGCGGCCCAGCTCCTCGACCCGGCGCAGCACCGCCCGGCGGTTGGCCAGCCCGGTGAGCTCGTCGGTGAGCGCCTCGCGGCGGGAGACGGCCAGCTGGGCCAGCTCCCGGACGTTGACCAGCATCCGGAGGCCGGCGCCGAAGGCGGCCAGCGCCGCGCACCAGGTCGCCGCGGAGACCTGCGCGCTCAGCGACTGCGCCAGCAGGACCGCGGTGGAGGCCATGATCACCACGAAGGCGCCGATCGTGGAGGCGGTCGGATCGGTGGGCTGCGGCGCCGTCCGGGACGGGCGCAGGCAGGCGGTGACGGCGAGGGCGGCGATGCCCAGCGGCTCGACGGCGGCGGTCCAGGGCTGGAACGCACCGCCGGTCAGCAGGGTGGCCGCGTTGCCCACCAGCGAGGTGCTGAACAGCCCGGCGACCAGCCAGATCCGCGGGTCCCGGCGCATGGCGCCCAGGAACACCACGGACAGCGCGGTGCCGGCGAGCACGGCGCCGGTCGCGGCGTAGGCGAACAGCGGCTGGAGCTCGCCGAACGGCCGGGCGGCCAGGTCGCCGGGCAGGTACGGCGCGGCCACGTTCAGCACGGCCACCACGGCCAGCACGGCGGAGACGCCGTTGAGCACGTCGTTGGGGTCGGCCAGGCTGGTGCTGTAGCGGTTCCAGCGGATCAGGCCGCTGTAGAAGAACGGGAAGGCCACGACCGGCGTCCACGCCAGGAGCGCGGCGCCCGCCGCTGCGGCGGCCGGCACCTGGACGAGCACCGCGCAGGTGAGCACCAGCGTGCCGAGCACGACGGCGCCGAGCGCCAGCCGCCAGAAGACCGTCCGCTCGGTGGCGACCGTGCGCGCCCGCCACAGCAGCAGGGCGCAGATGCCGACGTGCATGGGCGCCCGGAGCAGGAGCCCGACCGGGCTGTCCGGGGCGGGCAGCGCGCCGGCGGGCAGCACGACGGCGGCCACCTGGAAAGCGGCGAGGCCGAGGACGGCAGCCAGCACCCAGCGCGGGGTGCCCGGCAGCAGCCGGGAGCGCGGAGTGGTGGCCATGCTGCCCAGATCGGTCCGCCGGCGGACCCGGTGTAGGTGCTGCGGCGCCGTCCACCCCATGGGGGGAGCGACGGGGTCAGACGCGGAGGAAGAGGTAGATCGAGACGCCGACCCCGAAGGCGACGATGAGCACCCGCAGCGGCGTCGTCGGGATGCGGCCGGCCAGGCGCGCGCCGAGGAAGCCGCCGACGAGGCTGGCGGGCGCCGCCACGGCCACCGCGACCCAGTGCACCGGGCCGAAGAGACCGAACACCACGAGGGTGACCGTGGCGGTGACCGTCGAGACCGCGGACTTCAGCGCGTTGGCCAGCTGCAGCCGGTGCAGGGCCAGCCCGAGGACGCCGAGCAGGATCACGCCCAGCGCGCCGCCGAAGTAGCCGCCGTAGACGGTGGCCAGGAACAGGGCGGGCATCAGCCAGCGGGGATCCCGGGTCGCGCCCCCGGCCGCGGCGGCCCGGACCCGGCGGGTGACCAGCGGCTGGACGGCGAGCATCGCGCTGGCCAGCAGCACGAGCACCGGGACGACGACGTCGAACGCGTCGCTCGGCGTCGTGAGGAGCAGGACGCACCCGGTGACGCCCCCGGCGACCGCGATGGCGCCGATCCGCAGCAGGCGGCGGGCCTGCCCGGCGTACTCCGCGCGGAAGCCCAGGACCCCGCCGATGTAGCCCGGCCACTGGGCCACCGAGTTGGTGACGTTGGCCGCCACGCTCCCCAGGCCCAGCGCGACCAGCACGGGGAAGAGGATCAGCGAGCCGCCTCCGGCGATGGAGTTGAGGGCCCCGGCGGCCAGCGCGACGCCGGCGACGACGATCAGGTCGGCGGGGGACACCCGAAGGACCCTACGGTGACCCCATGTCGCTGCCTCGCACCGCGAAGGTCTTGCTGGCTGCCCTCGGCGGGTCGGGAGTGCTGCACCTGGTGCGGCCGCGCACCTACGAGTGGCTGGTGCCCCCGGAGCTCGGCGACGCGCGGGCCTGGGTGACCACGTCGGGGGTCGCCGAGATCGCGACGGCCGGCCTGATGGCGGTGCCGGCCACCCGGCGGCTGGGCGGCTGGGCGGCTGCCGCGCTGCTCGTCGCCTTCGTGCCGGCGCACCTGCACACCTTCCGGGTGGTGCCGCGCACGCCGCTGCCCATGACGGTGGCGGCGGTGCGGTTGCCGTTGCAGGTGCCGCTCGTCCGGATCGCCCTGCGGGTGGCCCGTGGCCGCTGACCTCCTCCCCGACCTGCCCGACGACTGGTCGCGCGCGCTCGTCGTGGTCGCCCACCCGGACGACGTCGAGTACGGCTGCGCCGCCGCTGTGGCGGCATGGACCCGCGCCGGCCGGGACGTCCGGTACGTGCTGGCCACGAGCGGGGAGGCCGGGATCGCCGGGTGCCCGCCGGAGGTGGCCGGCCCCGTGCGCGAGGAGGAGCAGCGGCAGGCCGCGGCGCTCGTGGGCGTCTCGGTCGTCGAGTTCCTCGGGCACCCCGACGGCCGGCTGGTCGAGGGGCTGGAGCTGCGCCGCGCGATCGCCGCGGCGATCCGGCGGCACCGGCCGGAGCTGGTCGTCACCATGCACTGGGGTGAGACGTGGACCCCGCCCGGTGCGGCGCCGGCGTACTGGAACAGCGCCGACCACCGGGCGCTCGGCCGCAGCACGCTCGACGCGGTGGGCGACGCGGCCAACGAGTGGATCTTCCCGGAGCTGGCCGATCCCGAGCCGTGGCAGGGCGTGCGCTGGGTGGCGGTCTCGACGCCGGTCGGCGCCACGCACGCCGTCGACGTCACCGGGGTCGTGGACGTCGCGGTCGCCTCGCTGGCCGCGCACCGGCGCTACCTGCAGGCGCTGTCGGACGACCCGGTCGAGGAGCAGGCACGTCGACAGGTCGACATGGTGACCGAGGCGTCGGACCGGACCGGCGGCCGGCGGGTGGCCGGGTTCACGCTGTACGCGGGCTGAGCCGGGCGGGCCGGATCAGCCCGCGGCAGCTGTTCCCCCTCCGGATGCTCGTGCTCTGCCCACGGGTGTGGGCAGAGCACGAGCGCGCGTGGGGCATGCCGGTGCCGCCGGCTGCGCGGGGCGCGGCGGCCGGGTCAGACGGTGCTCGGGTCAGGCGGCGGTGGCGCGCAGCGGTGCGGGGGTGGTGATCTCGCTGCCGTCGGGGCGCCAGGTGCGCCATCGGCGTCGGGTTGCCGTTCGACGCGGAAGCCGGAGTGGACCGTGGTGTGGTGCCGCTCGCAGAGCAGGGCGGAGTTGTCGAGGCTGGTGGCGCCGCCGTCGATCCAGTGCACCAGGTGGTGGACGTCGCACCGGTGGGTCGGGGCGGTGCAGCCGGCGAACACGCAGGCCCCGTCCCGCGCTTCGACCGCTCGCCGCAGGTGCGGGGGGACGACGCGGGCGGTGCGCCCTACGTCGAGCGGCTGTCCGTCGGGGCCCATGACGAGGCGGGTGATCTCCCCGTCGCAGGCCAGCCAGCGGGCCCGGGCGGCGGAGATGCCGGCACCGAACCCCATCCGCCCCGCACCGCGGGATACATCGGCGGAGGCGAGGTCGGACAGCGGGATGGTCGCCAGCACCTGCGGCTTGCGGGTCCGCAGCACCGGCAGCGATCCGGACGCCAGGGCGTTGTCCACGACCTGCACCAGCGCATCGGCCTGCCGCTGAGCGCGGGTGCGCTCGTCGCCGGCGGGCCGGTCGGCCTGGGTGTGGGCCTCGATCGCGGTCTGCAGCTTCTCTCCGGCCACGGGGTCGAGCAGGCCGCGGATCGACAGGGTGCCGTCACCGTTCCTGGTCAGGTGCAGCTCGCGCAGCTCCGTGGGGTCCGGTTCCGGCCCGTCGGGGTCGAGGTTGTCGACGTACTTCTTCACCACCTTCACCAGGTCCTCCACCGGCTGGTCGATCGCCACCTGCGTGAGCACCGCGTCGATAACCGCCAGATCCACACCCTGGGCTGCCGCGGCCGCGAGCCGGGCCGGGGTCACCGCATCGGCGGCGACGTGCACCTGCTGCGCGCTCACCAACCCGGCCGCGAACGCCTCGGCCAGCGCCGGCAGGTGCTCCAGCGCCCGGCCGTTGCGCACCAGCCGCAGCGCCTCGGGCCCCGCCATTCGGCAGTGGCCCTTCAGCCACGACGTCATCGCCTTCAGCCCGTCGCGCTCGGCCGCCTGAGCCAGCTCTGCTGCCCGCACCTGACGGGTCAGCGCGGCGTCCCGCCGGTTGCGCTCGGCGACCCCGGCAGCGATCACGTCGAGGACATCGCCCCCCGGATCAACCGTCGAACACATGTACGGAGTCTACCGATCGGAGATCCGCTGAGCAAGACGAAAATGCAGGTCAGAACGGCATTGGCCGGCTGTTCCAGGGGTGTGGGTCAGCGGCTGGAGGTCGCCGTCCGACGGAGTCACTAGACTGGCCGGCACGACGGACGAGTCGGCTGGGCGGTCGCGTCGGCGGGGGAGACCCCGTCGCCGAGGAACGTCCGGGCTCCACAGGGCAGGGTGGTCGCTAACGGCGACCCGGGGCGACCCGCGGGACAGTGCCACAGAGAACAGACCGCCAGCGGTGCTGCTTCGGCAGAGCGGCTGGTAAGGGTGAAACGGCGGTGTAAGAGACCACCGCACACCGGGTGACCGGTGTGGCTCGGTAAACCCCACCCGGAGCAAGGTCGAGAAGGGACGGCGGTCCGCCGCCGTCCTGCGCAGGCGTTCGAGGGCTGCCCGCCCGATGCCTGCGGGTGGACCGCTCGAGCCTGCCGGCAACGGCAGGCCTAGATGGATGACCGCCCATCGGGAGGCCGTGAGGCACCCGAGGACAGAACCCGGCGTACAGGCCGACTCGTCCGTCGTCCGCCCCCGACCCGTGGGCAGTCCGGGGCGATCCGACGGGACGACGTCACGCAGGAGCGCCGAGCGGCGGGCGCTCGAGCACCCGAGGCCTGTACTCCACCAGCTGGATGCGGCCGTCGAAGGTCCGGTGCTCGATCATCTCGAGGGCGACGTCCGGGTAGCCGTCGTAGATGCGCTCCTCACCGGTGGCCCCGGTGATCACCGGGAACATCACGACCCGGAAGCGGTCGACGAGTCCGGCCGTCAGCAGGGACCGGCACAGGCTGACGCTGCCGATCGTGCTGAGGAGCCCCGAGCCGTCCCCCTTCATGGCGCGGACCGCTTCGACGGCGTCCTCGCGGACGAGCGTGCAGTTGGCCCACGCCAGTGGCTCCTCGAGCGACGAGGAGAACACCACCTTGGGCGCTCGCGTGAGCTCGTCGACGGACGCCTCCTCCTCGGCCCTCAACCCGTCCAGGCCGTCCGGGACCTCGCCCGCGGCGAAGCCCGACATCAGGCGGTAGGTGTTCGCTCCCATCAGGTACGTGACCTGGGGCTGCTCGCCGAGCCACGCGAGGTACTCCGGGCCCTCGACGCCCCAGAAGCCGGGCCAGCCCGCTCCCGATGCGTAGCCGTCGAGGGAGGTGATGAAGTCGACGAGCAGCTCCGACATGGCGGCGTCCTCTCCTGGGTGTCGGGAGCGTGGACCGGCCGGGAGCCGAGAAATCAGCGGCCGCGGCGGAGAGCGCTCGCTCCGGCGACCGATGAGTTCCTCGGCGCCACCCCGTCCACCTCCCGACCCGTCACGGACCAGGAGGACGCATGCGGAAGATCGTCGTGCACATGATGCTGTCGCTGGACGGCTTCTTCGAAGGACCGGACCACGACCTCAGCTGGCACCAGGTCGACGACGAACTGCACGCGCACTTCAACGAGGAACTCAGGACGAAGAGCGCCTTCATCGAGGGCCGGGTCAGCTACGAGCTCATGGAGGCGGTCTGGCCGACCGCCGACCAGAACCCGGACCTCCCGCCGGTCATGCACGAGTTCGCCGGCATCTGGCGGGCGGTGCCGAAGCTCGTGTTCTCCCGCACGCTGCAGGAGGTCGGCCCCAACGCCTCGCTGCGGTCGGAGGTGGACCCCGACGAGATCCGCGCGCTGAAGCAGCAGCCGGGCGGGGACATGACGATCGGCGGGGTCGACCTGGTCGAGACCTTCCGGCGGCTGGACCTGGTCGACGAGTACCGGCTCTACGTCAACCCGGTCGTCGTCGGCCGGGGTCGCCGGCTGTTCGAGGCCGCCGACGACCGGATGGACCTCGAACTGGTCGAGGAGCGCCGGTTCGGCAACGGCGTCGTCATGCTGCGCTACGCCGTCCGGCGGTCCTGAGACCGGGCACCGACCGGTGGGATCCCATGCGCGAGCAGCGCCGCCGCCAGCCCGGCGACGCCGATCAGCGCCAGCGCCGGGGACAGGCCGACGACCCCGGCGAGGGCACCGATCAGCGGCGGACCGCTGAAGGACCCGAGGTAGCCGATGCTGCTCACCGTCGCGATGGCCGCCGGTGCCGGCACGCCGGTGCCGTCCCGGGCGGGCGCCACGTCCGGGGCGGCGCCGAGCACGGTCGGCGCCAGCAGGGCCACGGCGAGCCCGACGCCGGTCCAGCCGGCCAGCGCCACGGCCGCGGTCGGCGCCGTCACCGCGACCGCGGTCGCGGCAGCGGCGAGGAGCCCGCAGATGCGGACGATCCGCCGGCGGCCCACGCGTCCGCTGATCCGGTCCCCGACCAGCCGGGCGAGGACGACGGCGCCGGTGAACCCCAGGTACCCGGCCGCCGCGAGCGCCGCGCCGGTGCCGTGGTCGGTCCGCAGGTGGACGGCGATCCAGGCGGTGGCGGAACCGTCGACGAGGAACGCGCAGAACGCCACCGCGCCCAGCGGCAGCAGCCGCCGGCGTCCGGCTGCCCCCGCGCGCGCGGCGGGGCCCTCGGCGCGGGGCTCCTGCACCAGCGGCACCGTCGCCGCCAGACCGAAGCACAGCACGACGACGCCGACCGCACCGAAGTGGGCCACCAGGCCGATCCCGGCCGCGGCCGCCGCGGTGGCGCCCAGGGCCCCGACCAGGAGACCGATGCCCTGCGCCGCGTGCAGCCCCGACAGCAGCGGCCGCCCCCAGCGACGCTCCAGCGCCACGCCCTGGGCGTTGAGCGCCATGTCGACCACGCTGTTGGCCACCGCCCAGAGGGCCAGGCCTGCGGTGAGCCACGCCAGGGACGGCAGCACGGCGGCCAGTACCAGCGCCGGCGCGTAGACGGCGAAGCCGATGCGCAGGCCGCGCCGGCTGCCCCAGCGGGACACCAGCGCGCTGCCCAGCGGCAGGCCCGCCAGCGCTCCGCCCTCGATGGCGAGCACGGCGAGCGCCAGGCCGCCGGGGGAGAGGTGCAGGCGCTCCTGCACCGCCGGCACCCGGCCGGCCCAGCTGGCGGCGACCACCCCGGTGCCGCAGAACGCGACCCACGTGCCCGCACGGGCCCACCGCCAGCGGGCCGGCTGCCTTCCCTCGACGTCCACACGGGAGGGGTCGCCAGGCCGTGGCCGGGCATTCATCCCATCTCGGCAGGACCGTCCTCACTTCCGCGCATACCGGCTGGGAGGGGTGTGGGGTGCTCGACGTCATGAGGCTGGCGACGCTGCGCGCGGTGCTGGTCCACGGGTCCTTCTCCGCCGCCGCGACCGCCCTGCACCTGTCCCAGCCGGCGGTGTCCCGGCAGGTCGGCCTGCTGGAGCGCCAGCTCGGCACGGTGCTGGTGCACCGCACCCGGCGCGGCGTGCGACCGACCGAGGCCGGCCGGGTGCTGCTGGCCCACACGGAGATGCTGCTGAGGGCGCTGCAGCGCGCGGAGGACGACGTCCGCGACCTGGCTGGGCTCGGCCGCGGCACCGTCCGGCTCGGCTCGTTCTTCTCCGCGCTGGTGCACCTGTCCGCCGAGCTCGCCGCCGCGCTCGGGGAACACCACCCGGGGCTGGTCGTCGTCGACGAGCTGGTCGACCGGGAGGACGCCCTGGCCGGGCTCCGGCGGGGCGATCTCGACCTCGCGCTGGTCTTCGAGCACGACGCCGGGCACGTGGTCCCGCCGGCCGGGATCGAGGTGCACCCGCTGTTCGACGACCCGCTCCGGATCGTGCTGCCCGCGCACCACCCCCTCGCCGACCGGCCCGCGCTCGCAGTGGGTGACCTGGCGGAGGAGACCTGGATCCGCGCCCACAGCGGATCGGCCGCCCGTCGCCTGGACGCCGTCCTCGCGCGTGCCGGCATCGAGCCGGAGCTGCTGCTCGCCGGTCACGGCGACGAACCGGTCGAGACCCAGGCGCTCGTCGCCGCCGGCCGCGGCGTCGCTCTCACGTACGACCTCACCGTCGTGGTCGGCCGTCACGACCTCGTGCTGCGGCCCCTGGTCGACGAGCCCGGCGTCCGGCGCGTCCAGGTCGCTGTCGTGCCCGGGCCCCGGTCCCCGGCGGTCCAGGTCGCCCTGGACACGCTGCTGGCCATCGGGGCGGCGCACCGGGCCGCGGTCACGCCGACCGCGGGGCGTACATGATCACCGCGACGCCGACGAGGCAGATGAGCGCGCCGACGACGTCGTAGCGGTCGGGCCGGAACCCGTCGGCGACCATGCCCCAGACGAGGCTGCCCGCGACGAAGACGCCGCCGTAGGCGGCGAGGATCCGGCCGAAGTGGGCATCGGGCTGGAGGGTCGCGACGAAGCCGTAGGCCCCGAGCGCGAGCACCCCCAGCCCGATCCACAGCCAGCCGCGGTGCTCCCGCACGCCCTGCCAGACCAGCCAGGCCCCGCCGATCTCGGCGACCGCGGCCAGGACGAACAGCAGGATCGAGCGGGCGACCGTCATGGCGGAGAGGGTGTCAGCGGTCGCCGTCGACCCCTCGCTCGGGGGCGGCCATGTCGCCGGTGCCGGGGGTGCCCTCGGCGAGCCCGTAGCGGAGGAAGACGGTGCCCCTCGGGCTGGTCTCCGCCGGCTGGAGGAGGGTGAGGTTGGTGGGCACGGCGCCGCTGTCGAACACCTTCTTCCCGACGCCGAGCACGACCGGGTGCACCCAGAGGTCGATGCGGTCGAACAGCTGCTCCCGTAGCAGCGTCTGCACCAGGTCCAGGCTGCCGACGACCTTGACGTCCTCGTGCCGGTCGCGGATCTCGCGCACCGCGGCGGGCAGGTCCGGGCCCAGCTGGGTGGACCCGGCCCAGGCCAGGTCGGGGGTGCCCCGGGAGGCCACGTACTTGGGGATGCGGTTGAACAGCTCGGCGATGTCGCCGTCCTCGCCGCCCTCCTGGTGCGGCCAGTGGGCGGCGAAGATGTCGTAGGTCCGCCGGCCCAGCAGCAGGGCGTCGGTGCCCTCGTACGCCGACATCACCTGCCCTCCCGCGACCTCGTCGAACAGCGGCGCCTGCCAGCCGCCGAACGGGAAGCCGCCCTCGGGGTCCTCCTCGGGGCCGCCGGGGGCCTGCCCGACGAGGTCGAGGGTGGCGAACAGCTCGATGGTGATGAGGCCCATGTCCGGCTCCTGAGGACTCGTGCGTGTCGGTCGAGGAGTGGACCGGCGGGCAGCCGAGAACTCAGCGGTGCGGGGTCCAGGGCACCAGGTCCGCGTCGCCCCGCACGTAGAGCGGGTGCCGGGGCTCGCCGGTGCGCGTGGTGCCCAGGCACAGCGGCGCGGACAGCAGCGGGGCGACGGTGCGGGAGCGCCCGTGCAGCCCGCCGTGCGCGCCCCATGCGGCGACGGTCCGCGGGGCGGCGGCGGTGAACAGCCGCAACGCCTCGTCGTTCGCCGGCCCGACCGGGTCGGCGGCGGTCGCCAGCGTCCGCGGATCGGTGTGCCGGAAGGCGAACAGGTTGACGATCACCAGCCCCGTGCGCCCACCGGCCCGGCTGCGGGCGATGCACTTCTCCAGCGTCGGGCGGCGGCGCTGCTCGGTGTCGCCGGTGGCCGGGTTCAGCAGCACCCAGACGTCGCTGGTCGCGAGGTCGGGGGCACCCCACCACCTGCCGAAGGCGTACCGGTGGCCCATGTCGGCCGAGTAGAGGTACCGCTCGGGCAGCCCGTCGGGCGAGGTGCCCGTCCGGTCCTCCAGCCCGTGCGCGGCGGCCAGCCGGGCGAAGACGTCGTCCACCCGGTCCCGATGCCCGGTCCGCGGGCCCCCGGAACGCCACGGCGGCGACCGGCCGGAGCCGCCCCCGGCGCGGAGTCGGGCGAGGGAGATGGCCACGCGGCAGGTCCCACCGGTGCCGTCCGCCCCGGCTGCCCCACCGGTCGCGGCGCGGTCCGTGTCCGGCCGGGGACGACGCGCTGACCTGCCACGATGCGCGCGGCGCCCGCCCGGGCGACGTCGCCCGTGCCGAGGAGCCCCGTGCCGGACCGCCCCGCCCTCACCCGCCGGATCGCGCTGCTCGCGGCCGCGGTGCTCGCCGTGGGGCTCGGCCCCGCGGCCGGCGTCGCCGCCGCCGCGCCGGCCGGCACCGTCACCCTCACCGAGTGCACGGAGGGCGCGTTCCGCCAGGCCGTCCGCGACGCTCCCGACGGCGGCGAGGTCGCCATCACCTGCGACGGCACGATCCTGCTGACGCCGGAGGGTGGCAGCACGGTGATCGTGGAGAAGACGCTGACGATCAGCGGCACCGGAGCCGACGTCACCATCGACGGCGGCGAGCGGACGTCGCTGTTCGTCGTCCAGAGCGGGCCGGACGTCCAGACGGTCGAGGACCTCCCGACCCTGACCCTCCGGGACCTCACGCTCACCCGGGGCTTCTCGACCGACCAGGGGCACCCCGGCGGCGGCGCCGTGTGGAGCCTGGCCAACCTGGTCGCCGAGCGCGTGACCTTCGACGACAACCACGCCTACAACCGCGGCGGCGCCATCCTGGCCGACGGGCACGGCTCCCTCACGGTCGTCGACAGCACCTTCACCGGCAACACGGTCACCTGCCCGACGGAGTCCTCGGGCGGCGGCGCGATCGCGGTCCGCCAGAAGCAGCAGACGACGATCACCGGAAGCACCTTCACCGGCAACGCCGCGCTCGGCATGGCCGCCGGTGGAGCGGTGCTGGCCTACGTCTCCAACCTGGGGTCCGGCCTGGCCCTGGAGCCGCCGCCGGTGCCCTTGCAGCCGCACCTGCTCGGCGGGCCGCTGGTGATCACCGGCAGCACGTTCACCGCCAACGCCGTCTACGTGCTCGGGCTGCCCCGCCTGGACCGCGTGTACGGGGGCGGGGCGATCGCCGCCCTCGACCACCCGCTCACGCTGTCGGGCTCGCGGGTCGAGGGGAACTACGTGGGGGAGACCTACGTCGGCTACGGCGCCGGCGTGCTGGCCGCCTCCATCCGCGACACCGAGACGACGGTGGTCGACAGCGAGATCGTCGGCAACGTCCTCCAGGAGCAGTTCGGCGGGCTGCCGGTCAGCGGCTTCGGCGGCGGGCTCGCGCTGCTGGGCACCCGGGCGACCGTCGACGAGACGCTGGTCGGCAGCAACACCGCGCTGTTCGGCGGCGGGCTGTGGACCCGCGCCGGGTCGGTGACCGTGCAGAACTCCGACGTCGACGACAACACCGCCGGCGCGGCCTACCCCGGCGACGAGACCTTCGGGGGCGGCGTGGCCACCCACGGCCCCCTCACGCTCACCAACGTCCAGATGATCGGCAACGCCGGGGGCACCTGCCGCGTCCTCGGCGCGACGCCCCGCGGCGAGGTCGTCACCGACGGCGGCCGCAACGACGTCGACGGCGCCGGCAGCTGCTTCCGCCTCCCGGTGCCGGCCACCCCGCCCGCGGCCACCGGCGGCCTCACCGCACCCGCCGGCCCGACGGACACCGGTGCGCCGACGACCCTCTCCGGCTCCGGCTTCGCGCCCGGCGCGCGCATCACCCTGGTCGGCTATCCGCTCTCCGGCACCGCCCCGGCCGTCGCCGCCGGCACCGCCGCGGCCACCCCGCCGCCGGCGCCGGTGGACCTCGGCGCGGTGCCGGCCGACGCGACCGGCGGCTTCACCGCTGCCCCGGTGCTGCCGGCCGCCGGCGTCTGGCAGCTGGTCGCGCTGGGCCTGCAGCCCGACGGCGGCACCGCCGTCCTGTCCGCGCTCGTGGTGGTCACCGCCCCCGGCGTGCCCGTCCTCCCCGTCGTGACCGGGGAACCCGCCGGGGCCACCGTGCCGGCCGGCGCGCCGGTGACGCTCACCGCGGCGGCCGTCGGGTCGCCGGCGCCGGCGGTGCGCTGGCAGGTCTCCCGGGACGGCGGCGCGACGTGGACCGACGTCGCCGGCGCCACCGCGACGACGCTCACCACCTCCGCCGACGGCGGGACGACCCTCTACCGCGCCGTCTTCACCAACGCGGCGGGCAGCGTGCCGACGACGCCCGCGACGGTGACCGGCACGGTCGCGGGCGGCCCGCCGTCCGGCGCGGGGCCGGGCGGCACCGCCACCGCGGGGCCCGGCGGCGCGGCGTCCCGCGCGACGGGCGGCCCCACGGCCGCCGGGCTCGCCCTGACCGGCGTGGACGCGCTGCCCGTCGCCGGGGCCGGCGCGGCCCTGGTGCTGGGCGGGGTGCTGCTGGTGCTCGCCGGCCGGCGCCGGCGGGTCAGCCGCGGCCGGTGACGCTGCTGCCGGCGTTCCGCGGCAGGCGCAGCGCCTCCACCACCGGCACCAGGAGCGGGACGGCGAGCAGCACGAACGCCACCCGGTACGGCGCCGGCGGCTCCGCCGCGAGACCGGTGGCGGCCGCCAGCGGGTCGCCCAGCCGCACGAGCAGCGCGCCGACCGCCACGCCGAGCCCGGCGCCCAGCTCCTGCAGCGTCGAGTAGAGCGCGTTGGCCGAGGTCATGCGCGCCGGCTCGACGTCGGCGAAGGCCACGCTGTTGTAGGCCGAGAAGCCGATGGACCGGGTGGCGCCGCTGAGCACCAGCAGCGCCACGGTGAGCGGCAGCGGCGTGGTGGCGCCGAGGGCGGCGATGCCGGCCAGGCAGACCGCCGACCCGGCGAGCGCGCCGACCAGGACCGGGCGGATGCCGAACCGCCGCATGAGGGGCGTGGTCGCCGGCTTGATCGCGATGTTGCCGACGAACAGCGCGATGACGACGGCGCCGGCCTCCGCGGCGGTCCAGCCGAAGCCGAGCTGGAAGAACAGCGGCAGCAGGAACGGGATCGCCACGATCACCGCCCGGAACAGCGAGCCGCCCGAGGCCGACAGCCGGAACGTGCGCACCCGCAGGATGCGCAGGTCCAGCAGCGGCCGGCGGGCCCGGAGCAGGTGCCGGACGGCGGCGGCCAGGGCGACCACCGCGATGCCCAGCGCGACGGACAGCACCAGCGCGGACGGGGACCCGCCGCCGAGTGCCTCCAGACCGACCACCAGCGCGGCGACGCCGACGGCGGTGAGCGCCACGCCGCGCGCGTCGAGCGGCGTGCGCTCGGCCCCGCGGACGTCGGGCACCAGCCGGCGGGCCAGCACCCACCCGAGGACGCCGAGCGGCAGGTTGACCACGAAGATCCACCGCCATCCCGCGTAGGTGGCGAGCAGCCCGCCGACGGCCGGTGCGAGCACCGGGGCCACCAGTGCCGGCCAGGTCAGGTAGGCGATCGCCGTGATCAGCCCGGACTTCGGCGTCGTCCGCAGCACCACGAGCCGGCCGACGGGCACCATGAGCGCCCCGCCCAGCCCCTGCAGCACCCGGGTGGCCACGAGCACCGGCAGGTTCGGCGCCAGGGCGCAGCCGGCCGAGGCGAGGGTGAACAGCGCGATCGCCAGCAGGAACACCCGGCGGGCACCGAACCGGTCGGCCAGCCAGCCGCTGACCGGGATGACGACGGCGAGGGTGAGCACGTAGGCGGTGACCGCGAGGTTGACGTCCAGCGGCGCGACGCCGAGGTCGGCGGCGATGTGCGGCGCGGCCGGGGCGATCACCGTGCTGTCGAGGAACTCCATGAACATGCCGCCGGCGACCAGCAGTGCCAGCCGGCGGTCCCAGGACGGCGGCTCCCCGCGGTCCGTGGCGGCGCCCGGTGGTCCGCCCACCCCGTGGCCCGGTGCGCTCATCCGCGGACGGTCTCCGATCCTGGTCGACTGCGCCTGCAGTCTCCCAGTGCCGGTTGCCCCGATACTCGGGGGAGCCGCCCCCGCCCGGGGCGCCCGGAGGAGGGAGCGCCGTGCCCGAGGGCCCGCTCGTCGTCCTGGCACCCGACACGTTCAAGGGCTCCCTGGCCGCGCCGGAGGTGGCCGCCGCCCTCGGCCGGGGCCTGCGCCGCCGGCTGCCCGGCGTCCGGCTGGTCGAGCGGCCGGTGGCCGACGGCGGCGAGGGCACCGTCGACCTGCTGCTGCGGCACGGCGCCACCCCGGTGACGGTGCCGGTGCACGGCCCCACGGGCGCCCCGCTGCCGGCCACCTACGCGCTGCGCGGCGACACCGCCGTCGTCGAGATGGCGGCTGCGGCGGGCCTCGGGCTCCTGCCGGAGGGGCCGGACGACACCACCGCGCGGACGGCCTCCACCGCCGGCGTCGGCGAGCTGGTCGCCGACGCCCTGGGCCGCGGCACCCGGCGGATCGTCGTGGCGGTGGGCGGCAGCGCCACCACCGACGGCGGGGCGGGCCTGGTCACCGCGCTCGGCGCGCGCATCGCCGACGCCGACGGCCGGCCGGTCCCGCCGGGCGGCGCCGGCCTGCTGTCCGCGGCCCGGCTGGACCTCGCCGGTCTGGACCCCCGCCTCGCCGCGGTCGAGGTGCTGGTCGCCTGCGACGTCGACAACCCGCTGCTCGGGCCGGAGGGGGCCGCCGCGGTCTTCGGGCCGCAGAAGGGCGCCGGGCCGGCCACGGTCGCCCTGCTGGACCGCGGGCTCACCCGCTGGGCCGACCTCGTCGCCGCGGCGACGGGGGAGGACCTGCGCGACCGGCCGGGCGCCGGTGCCGCCGGCGGACTCGGCTTCGCCGCCGCGGCCCTGCTCGGTGCCCGCATCGTGTCCGGCGTCGAGTACCTGCTCGACGTCACGGGGTTCGCCGACGCCCTCGCCGGTGCCGACCTCGTGGTCGTGGGGGAGGGCTCGCTGGACGCGCAGAGCCTGCGGGGCAAGGGGCCGGTCGGCGTCGCGGTCCGTGCCGCGGCCGCCGGGGTGCCGGTGGTCGCCGTCGCCGGCCGGTGCACGGCGCCGGCGGCGGAGCTGCGCGCGTCCGGCATCCGGGCGGTCCACGCGCTGGCCGACCTGGAGCCCGATCCGGCGCGGAGCATGGCGCAGGCGGCGGAGCTGCTCGAGACGGTGGGCGAGCGGGTGGCGGAGGAGCACCTGGCCCTGCAGACGGAACGCGACCGGATCGGATACCCCCGCCCGACCAGGTGAAACCTGCCGATCCGTGCGGATTTCGTTGACATCCGCTGACGGAGCGTGAACGGTGCCAACGCCACCATCCGGCGCGGCCTCCCCGAACGGCTGCCCGGAGGAGGCGCCGCTCACTCACGGTGAGGACGAGCGGAGCGGTCCCGGTTGCCCGGCCGAGGCCGCACCCCGCCCGTCCCCCGGCTCCTGCCGCCTCGCCCGAAGGTCGTCCCGATGCCATCTGCCGTCGCCCAGGCTCCCCGCCGAGCCCGGCGGGCCAGCTCCGCCGTCCTGGCCCTCGCCCTGTCCGCCGGGATGGCGGTGCTCGGGCTCGCCGTCCCCTCGGTCGCGCAGGCCGACAGCGCGCCCGACGCGGGGGTGCCGGCCACCGTTACCGCCGACGCGCTGGGCACCGTGCAGGTCAACGGCGTCGTGTGGTCGATGGTGACGGTCGGCAACACCGTCTACGCGACCGGCAGCTTCAGCCAGGCCCGGCCGGCCGGTGCCGCGCCCGGCACCCAGCAGACGCCGCGGGCGAACCTGCTGGCCTTCAACCTCACGACCGGCGCGCTGGTCACGAGCTTCAACCACACCCTCAACGGGCAGGGCCGCACGATCACGGCGTCCCCGGACGGCTCCCGGATCTACGTCGGCGGTGACTTCACCACCGTCGACGGCGTCGCCCGCGGGCACATCGCCGCCTTCAGCACCGCGACCGGTGCGCTCATCACGACCTTCGCGCCGACGTCGAACAACGCCGTCTACGCCCTGGCTGCCACCAACACCACCGTCTACGCCGGCGGCAACTTCACCACCGCCGGCGGCCAGAGCCGCACGCGGCTGGCCGCGTTCAACGCCGGCAACGGCGCGGTGACCTCCTGGGCGCCGACGGCGAACAACACCGTCCGCGGCCTGGCGCTGACCCCCGACGGCAGCCGGGTCGTCCTCGGCGGCCAGTTCGACACCGTCAACGGCACCTCCGCGGTCGCGGTCGCCTCGGTGAACACCGCCGGGGGCGACACCCGCACCTGGAACCTCGGCATCACCAACGCCGGCGACGCCGGCGGCGCCTACAGCCTGCGCATCTGGGGCGGCGTCGTCTACACGACCATCTACGGCTTCCAGATCGGCAACCACGAGGGCACCGTCGCGCTGGACCCGTACACCCTGGGCCTGGTGTGGATGAACGACTGCCACGGCGACCCGTACGACACCTTCGCCACCGGCGGTGTCGTCTACACCGCCGGTCACCCGCACGACTGCGAGACCTCGGGCTACTTCCCCGACCAGTCGCCGACGGTCTGGAAGCGGGTCATCGCCAACACCGTCGCCCCCACCGGCACGCTGGCGCCCACCACCAAGACGCCGCGCTACACCAGCTGGACCGGGCGCCCCCACCCGGCGCTGCTCAGCTTCTTCCCGACGCTGAACGCCGGCACCTACACCGGCCAGGGCCAGGGGCCCTGGGCGCTGACCGGCAACGCCGACTACCTCGTCATGGGCGGCGAGTTCACCAACGTCAACGGCACCGCCCAGCAGGGCCTGGTCCGCATGGCCAGCAGCGCGATCGCCCCCGACCGCCGCGGCCCGGAGCTCACCGCGGCCCAGATGCGGCCCAACGCCCTGTCCAACACGGCCGGGCAGGTCACCGTGCGGTGGCCGTCGTCCTGGGACATGGACAACGAGAACCTGACCTACCGCGTCTACCGCGGCAGCGCGACGACGCCGGTGCACACGGTGACCGTCAAGTCGCAGTGGTGGAACCGCACCTACCTCGAGTACACCGAGAGCCTCCCGGCCGGGTCCACGCCCTCCTACCGCGTCACCGTCAGCGACCCGATGGGCAACACGGTGACCAGCACCCAGGGCAACACCGTGACCGTCGCCGGTGAGACCAGCGCGTACGCCGCCGCCGTCCTCGCCGACGGGCCCGCGCAGTACTGGCGGCTCGGCGAGACGACGGGCACCACCAGCTACGACCAGGTGGGCACGGTCAACCTGACCGAGGGCACCGGGGTCACCCGTGGCGTCACCGGCGCCGTCCCCGGCAACGCCGCCATCGGCACCAACGGCACGGCCAACGGCCGGGCGGTGACCACCTCGACGGTCACGACGCCGACGCGCACGTTCTCGGTGGAGACCTGGGTGCGCGCCGACGCCGGCGCCACCGGCGTCATCGCCCAGTTCGGCAACTCCGCCACCGCGGCCAACACCAGCGCCGACCGCGGGCTCTACGTCGACAGCGCCGGCCAGCTGACCTTCGCGCTGACCCGGCAGACCCAGGCCGGCACGACCTACACCTCCGTCCGCAGCCCGGCGGCGATCACCGACGGCCAGTGGCACCACGTCGCCGTCACCGTCGGCACCGGCGGGACGACGCTCTACGTCGACGGCGCCCAGGTCGCCGCCAACCCGGCCATGACCTCGGCCAACGGCCGCCTGGGCACGGCGTACTGGATGTTCGGCACCGGCACCCTCGCCGGCTGGCCGAACGCGCCGGCCGGCGCGTCGCTGACCGGCTCGCTGGACGAGGTCGCCGTCTACAACGGCACGCTGACCGCCGCCCAGGTGGCCGCGCACCGTGCGGCGGCCACCGGCCAGCCGCCGGCCAACACGCCGCCCACGGCGTCGTTCACCTCCGCGGTGACCGGCCTGCAGGTGGCCGTGGACGGCACCGGCTCCACCGACGGCGACGGCACGGTCACCGGCCACAGCTGGAACTGGGGCGACGGCTCGGCGCCGGACACCACCGCCACCGCGTCGCACACCTACGCCACCGCGGGCACGTACACCGTCACGCTGACCGTCACCGACGACGACGGCGCGACGGGCACCCTCGCCCGCAGCGTGACCGTCGCCGCCGCGACGAACGCCGCCCCCACGGCCGCGTTCACCTCGACGGCCACCGGCCTGACCGCCGCGGTCGACGGCACCGGCTCCGCCGACGCCGAGGGCCCGATCGCCGGGTATGCCTGGAACTGGGGCGACGGCACGCCGGTCACCACCGGTACGACGCCGACGGCCTCGCACACCTACGCGACGGCCGGCACCTACACCGTCACGCTGACCGTCACCGACGGCGCCGGGGCCACCGGCAGCACCACCCGCCAGGTGACGGTGACCGCTCCGCCGACCACCGGTGCGGCCTTCGCGGCCGACGCCTTCGGCCGTACGGTCACCGGGGGGCTGGGCACCGCCGACCTCGGCGGCGCCTGGACCGTCTCGGCCGGCGCGACCCGGCAGGCGGTCGGCAACGGGGTGGCGACCCTGACCACCGGCGCCGGCAACAACAGCGGCTCCTACCTCGGCAGCGTCTCGCAGACCTCCACCGACCTGACCGCGCGGCTGACGCTCAACCAGGCGCCGACCGGCAGCGGGGCGACGTTCTACCTCGCCGGCCGCCGGGTCGGGTCCGCGCAGTACACGCTGCGGGTCCGCTTCCTGGCCGGCGGTGCCGTCCGGGTCGGCGTGGTGGCCTGGCCGAACTCCTCGACCGAGACGCTGCTCGGCGCCGAGGTGGCACTGCCCGGCACCTACACGCCGGGCACCGCGCTGAACCTGCGGTTCCAGGTCTCGGGCACCGGGACGACGAAGCTCGACGGCCGCGTGTGGACCGGTGCCACCGAGCCCACCACCTGGACGGTCAGCCGCACCGACGCCACCGCCGCGCTCCAGGCGGCCGGCGGCATCGGGATCTCGGCCTACCTGTCCAGCAGCGCGACCTCCGCGGTGACCTGGACCGTCGACGACGTCTCGGCCCGGCCGGTCGCGTGAGTGCACCCGAGACGCCCCGGCGCGGCCGCAGGGACCTGCTGCTGCGCCGGGTGCTCCCGGCCCTGGTGGCCGTGCTGGCCGTCGTCGCGGTCGTCCTCCTGACCCGCGGCGGCGGCGAGGACGACGACCCGGGTCCGGTCGCGGCGTCCTCCGGTCCGGCGGCGACCTCGTCGGCGCCGGTGACCGACGAGCCGGGCGGCACGACCGCCCCGCCGCCGGAGACCTCCGCCCCGGTGACCCAGGAGCCGGCGCCGTCGGTGGTGCCGCGCGAGGGCGTCGACCCGGCCGAGCGCACCGTCACCGCCGCCCCGGCGCCGTTCACCGCGCCGGCCAGCTGGTCGGACGGGGCGACCGTGCGGCTGGTCGAGGCGCGCCAGCAGGTCACCGCGGGCTCCGGCCCGGGCGAGCTCGCCGGCCAGCCGCAGACGGTCTTCCGGCTCGAGCTCGTCAACGGCTCCGCCGGCCCGCTGGTCCTCGACAGCGTGGTGGTCACCGCCACCTACGGGGCCGACGACGTCGCGGCCGGCCCGCTCTACGACCGCGAGACCGCCGACTTCGGCGGCACGCTCGCGGCCGGCCAGACGGCCGCGGCGGTGTACTCGTTCGCGATCCCCAGCGACCAGCTGGGCGACGTGACGCTGTCCGTCGACGTCGACGGGCGGCACTTCCCGGCGGTCTTCACCGGAGCCGTCCCCGTCTGATCCTGGACAGGCGTGGTGCAACCATGGTTGCATCAACGCGTGGCCGGGGAGTGGGTGATGCTGAGCTACCGGCTGCCCCGGGAGCCCTCGGGGCCGCGCACCACGCTGTGGCGGCGGCTGCGCCGGCTGGGCGTGGCCCAGCTGGCCGACGGCCTGGTGGCGCTGCCGGCCGACGCCCGCACGCGCGAGCAGCTGGAGTGGCTGGCCGAGGACGTCGTCGCCGCCGACGGCACCGCGGGCGTGTGGCTGGCCCGCCCCACCACGGCCGCCCAGGAGCGGGAGCTGGCCGCCGGCATGGCCGCCGCCCGCGCGGCCGAGTACCGGGCGCTGGCCGCGGCCGCGGCGGCCGCGCTGACCGAGCCGGACGCCGAGCGCGCCCGCGCCCACCGCCGGCTGCGCACCGAGTGGCGGGCGGTCCAGCGGCGCGACTTCTTCCCGCCGCCGGAGCGGGAGGCGGCGGCCGCCGCGCTGCGCGAGCTGGCCGTCGCGGCGGGGGAGCGGGTCCGATGAGGTGGGCCACCCGCGCCGGCGTGCACATCGACCGGGCCGCCTGCGCCTGGCTCATCCGCCGGTTCCTCGACGGTTCCGCGGAGTTCGTCTTCGTCGACGACCCTGCCGACGTGCCCGCCGACGCCACCCCCTTCGACATGCGGGGCGTCGCGCTGGGCCACGTCGGCGGCGACTGCTCCTTCGAGACCATCCTGCGGGTGTACGAGGTCACCGACCCGGTGCTCTGGCAGATCGCCGAGATCGTGCACGAGGCCGACCTCGACGACGGCCGGTTCGACGCCCCCGAGGCCCCCGGGCTCGACGTCCTGCTGCGCGGGCTGTCGATGACCGGCACCGACGAGCACACCCTCGCCGTCTCCGGCCCGCTGTTCGACGGGCTCTACGAGTTCCACCGCCGCCGTCTGCTGCTCGGCCGTGAACCGGCCTGATCCCGGAGGTCCCGTGCCCGACCCGACCGACCTGCAGGCCGCGCCCGCGCCGGCCATCCCCTTCCGCACCGCGGTGCGGGCCTGGTTCCTGATCTCGCTGCAGACCTTCGGCGGACCGGCCGGCCAGATCGCGGTCATGCAGCGCACGCTCGTCGACGAGAAGCGGTGGATCGGCCAGCGCCGGTTCCTGCACGCGATGAACTACTGCATGCTGCTGCCCGGCCCCGAGGCCCAGCAGCTCGCGACCTACGTCGGCTGGCTGCTGCACGGCACCCGCGGCGGGCTGGTGGCCGGCGGGCTGTTCGTTCTGCCCGGCGTGCTCGCGCTGCTGGTGCTGTCGGCGGTGTACGTGGCCTTCGGCTCCACGGTCGCGGTCGCGTCGCTGTTCGCCGGGCTGGCGCCGGCGGTGGTCGCGATCGTCGTCCAGGCCGTCGTGCGCGTGGGCAAGCGGGCACTGGCCCGGCCGGCGCTGCTGGCGCTCGCGGCCGCGGCGTTCGTCGCGCTGGCGGTCTTCGGGGTCCCCTTCCCGGTCGTGGTGGCCGCGGCCGGAGGAGTCGGGTGGGCACTCGGGCGCTGGCGCCCGTCGGCCCTGCCGGCCGAGAAGGGCGGCGGCCCGGCCGACGACGGCCCGCCACCGGTCGTGCCCGACGACGTGCTGCACACCGAGGCCCCGTCGACGCGGCGCACGCTGCGGGTGCTGCTCGTCGGCCTGCTGCTGTGGAGCGCGCCCGTGGTGGCCGTCGCGCTCCTCACGGGGGCCGGCAGCGTCTTCACCGAGCAGGGGCTGTTCTTCTCCGGCACCGCGGTGGTCACCTTCGGCGGCGCCTACGCCGTGCTCGCCTTCGTCGCCCAGCAGGCGGTGTCGGTGTACGGCTGGCTGGCGCCGGGGGAGATGGTGCGCGGGCTGGCGCTGGCCGAGACGACGCCCGGCCCGCTGATCATGGTGGTGCAGTTCGTGGCGTTCCTCGGGGCGTACCGCGATCCCGGCGGCCTCGATCCGTGGGTGGCCGCGGTGCTGGCCTCGCTGCTGGTCACCTGGGTGACGTTCGTGCCGAGCTTCCTGTTCGTGCTGCTGGGTGCCCCCTACATGGAGCGGCTGCGCGGCAACCGGTCGCTGTCGGCGGCGCTGACCGGCATCACCGCCGCCGTCGTGGGGGTCATCGCGAACCTCGGCGTCTACTTCGCCGTGCACACCCTGTTCGGCGAGAGCGACCGGTACGGCTGGGGCCCGGTCTCGCTCGAGCTGCCGGACCTCTCCTCGCTGCGGCCGGTCGCGCTCGGCATCGCCGTCGTCGCCGCCGTCCTGCTGTTCCGGCTGCGCTGGTCGGTGCTGCGCACCCTCGGGGTCTGCGCCGTCCTCGGCGTCGTCGCCGGTCTCTCCGGCCTGCCGGTGACCTGATCGGGCGCTGGCCGGGTTGCCCGGCGGGGCGCGCCGGCTGTGCGAGGGTGTCCGCCGTGCCCGCTCCCGCCGCCCCTCCCCGGTGACCGCGCTCGTCGCGGCCCTCGCCGGCGTGGCGGGGCTGGGAGCCGGCGTGCTGGTCAACCGGGCGGCCGGCCGTTTCCCCTGGCCGTCGCCGGCACGGCCGGCCGACGTCCTGGCCGGCGGCCGGACCGCCGCCCGCCCGCCCTGGGTCGAGGCCGGGACGGCGCTGCTGTGCCTGCTCACCGCTGTGGGCATCGGGCCGTCCTGGGCGCTGCCGGCCTACCTCGTGGCCGCCGTCGCCGGCGTCCTCCTCGCCCTGGTCGACGCCCGGCACCGGCTGCTGCCCGACCGCGTCGTGCTGCCCGCGACCGCGCTGACCGCGGCACTGCTGGTGCCGGCCGCCGCGGTGGAGGGCGCCTGGCCGGCGCTGGTCCGCGCGCTGCTGGGCGGGCTGGCCCTCTTCGTCGTCCTGCTCGTGCTGGCCCTGGCCGCGCCCGGGCAGCTGGGCATGGGCGACGTGAAGCTGGGCGCGCTGCTCGGCCTGGTGCTGGCCTGGCCGGGGTGGCCGGTGCTGCTGCTCGGGGTGGCCGCCGGCTTCGTCGTCCAGGCCGTCGTCGCGCTGGTGCTGCTGGCCGCCCGCCGGATCACCCTGCGCGGGCACCTGCCCTTCGGCCCGGCGCTGCTCGCGGGTGCCGCCCTGGCGATCGGGCTGGGCACGCTCGGCTCCTGAGCGTCGGTTCCCGCCCCTCCGGGCGACCGCACGTCCAGCCCCCGGCCGGGGGACAGCGGCCGGTCACGCGCGGCGAGCGGGCCGCGGTTCCGCCGTCCCTCCGGGGGGGGGGGGGGGGCCGGGGGGGTGGGCGGGGCGGCAGCCGGCCGAACCCGGTCCCCACCCGACTCCCCAACCCCCACCGCCCGGTCCGCCGATCCCGCCGAGCCGGCCCC
>NZ_JBJGZW010000034.1:0-47287 GCF_054050695.1 Blastococcus sp. SYSU D00820 | reverse complement strand
CCCCCCCCCGCCCCCCCACGGCGCGGCCCCCCCCCCCCCCCCCCCCCCCCCCCGCCGGGGGGGGGGGGGGGCCGGCCCCCCCCCCGCCCCCCCCCCCCCCGGGGCCCCCCCCCACGAAGACGGGGCCGGGGTGTTGCCCCCCGGAAGCTCGTGCTCTGCCCACACCGGTGGGCAGAGCACGAGGACGCGCGGAGGAACTAGTCGGCTACGGGCGGCACGACGAGCAACCCGGTGTCCTGCCGGACCAGCCGGTGCTTGGCGACCACCAGCGTCAGCGCCTTCTCCAGCACCGGCGCCAGCGACGGCGTGCGGCGGCGGTAGCCGAACACCTCGCCGGTGCGCAGGAACAGCTCGTCCTGCGTCATGCCGGCACTGGCCCGGCACAGCGCCACCATCGCGTTGCCGATCTCCTCGGGCGGGACGTGCTCCAGCGGCCGGTCGGCGCTCGAGGCCTGCCGGCGGAACCCGGAGTAGGCGCACCGGTCGGTCGCCTCGGACCACACGAAGTCGCCGACCACGCAGCCCTGCGGCAGCAGCGCCAGCAGCGCGTCGCGGCGGGCCTCGGTCACCCGGGACAGCCCGAAGGCGCCGGCCGCCAGGCGGGTCAGCCGGTCGCGGTGGATCGGCCCCTCCGCCTTGACGCCGGCCGTGAGCACCCGGCGCACGGTCCGCGCCACCCGGGCGTCGGCCAGCTGGTCGAGCACCTTGCGCTCGCCGGCGGTGCGGGGCACCCACGGCACGAACGGCAGCTCGTCGTCGAGCTGGGCCGGCGACTTCCGCGCGGACGGGCGGCGGGCCGGCTTCGGCGCCGGCTGGGCGGCCGGCTTCCCGGCCGGCTGCCCGGCCGCCGGCTCGGGGACGGCGACCGGCTCGGGCTCCGGCTCGGGCGCCGGCTCCGGCACGACGGAGAGCTCGACCGCCGGCTCCGGCTCGGCGACGGGCACGGCGACGGGCTCGGCGACGGGCTCGGCGACGGGCACCGCGACGGGCACGGCGTGCACCGCGGCCGGCACCGACCGCAGCGGCGTCACCACCGCGCGCGGCGGCTCGGGTGCCGCGGGCAGGGCCGGCACGACGGGCGCAGCGGCGGGCGCGGGCCGGTCGTCCACGACCGACAGCACCGGCCGGACCGGCGGCGTCACGGGCACGGGCACGGGCACCGCGGGCGGCACCGGGGGAGCGGCCGGCACCGCGGCGACCAGCGCGTCGAGCACCGCCTCGCGGTCGCGCAGCCACGACGGCAGCCACACCCGCTCCACGGCCGGCCAGCGCAGCATCCCCGACAGCACGTCGACCGGGAGGCCGTCGCGGTCGCCGACGGTCCGCCGCCGGGCCCAGGCCGGGCCGTCGAGCAGCACCGCCATGACCGGGGCGTCCGGCCGCTCGGGGCGAGCCACCGACAGGTCGATGCGGAACTCCGAGAGCCCGACGTCGGTGCGCACCACCAGCCCGCGGCCGCGCAGCGCCTCGGCGATCTCCTCGCGGTGCCGGTCGGGGACCGCGGCCGGCCGGGCCTCGCGGGGCAGCGCGTCGGTGCCCAGCGCGGCGAGGTCCAGGTAGGCCCGCAGGTGCTTCACGCCCACCGACGACGTCTGCTCAGCGCGCAGCTGCGACGGGTCGAACGACGAGAACACGACCACCTGGCGCCGGGCGCGGGTGACCGCGACGTTGAGCCGCCGTTCCCCGCCGACCCGGTTGAGCGGGCCGAAGTTCAGCGGCAGGAACCCGCGGTCGTTGACGCTGAACGCCGTCGAGAAGAACACGACGTCCCGCTCGTCGCCCTGCACGTTCTCCAGGTTCTTGACGAACAGGCCCTCGCCGTCGGTGCGGTCCAGCGCCTCGACGAGCCGCTCGTCGCCGGCGTCGCGCAGCAGCGCCTCGATGTAGGAGCGCTGCTGGGCGTTGGACGTGACCACGCCGATCGAGGGCAGCGCGTCCGGCGAGGCGTCGAACCGGCGGCGGATCTCCGCCACCACGGCCTTGGCCTCCATCGGGTTGGTCCGCAGCAGCCGGCCGGCGCCCGACCGGTGGAACGTGCCGTTGACGCGCACCAGCGAGATGCCGCGGCCGTCGGGCTCGGCCGAGGCCTGCCCGTGCGTGGGCGCCGGGAACGACGACAGCCGGTTCTCGTAGTAGTTCGCGTTGCTGAAGGCGATCAGCGACTCGTCCTGGCTGCGGTAGTGCCACGACAGCCACTGCCGCGGCACCCGGGCCTGCACGCACTCGCTGAGGATCGACTCCTCGTCCTCGACCGCGGTGCCCAGCAGCTCACCGGCGTCGTCGTCCGCGGAGCCGGTGGAGACCTCGGCGAACGACGTCGGCGGCATCTGCCGGCTGTCCCCGACCACGACCGCCGCCTTCGCCCGGCCCAGCGCGCCCACGGCGTCGGCCACCCGGATCTGCGAGGCCTCGTCGAACACGACCAGGTCGAACAGGCCGGCCTCGGCCGGGAAGAACCGCGCCACCGAGTCGGGGCTGACCAGCACGCACGGCATGACCGAGGTGACCAGCTCGCCGTACTGCGCCAGCAGCCCGCGCACGCCCAGCCCGCGCCGCTGCTTGGCCAGCTCCCGCTGCAGCGCGCCGACCTGGCCGTTGCCGCTGGCCGCGTCGAACGGCCGGGCGGCCAGCACCGACGCCGGCAGCGCCGCGGTCAGGTGCCGGCGCACCGCGCGCGAGGCCGCGGTGAACCGGGCGATCGCCTTCTCGTGCACCCCCTGGTCGAACCCGTCCAGGCCGGCGGCGTCCCGCCGCTCGGCCACCGAGGCCAGCGCAATGCCGTACTCGAAGGCGCGCAGCGCGTCGTCGGCGGGCAGCTCACCCCGGACCAGGGCGGTGCGCGCCTCGGTCAGCCCGGCGGCGCGCAGCGGCTCCAGCGTGTCGAGGAACGTCAGCCACCGGCGCAGCGACATCAGCCCGGTGTGCTCGACGCCGCGCTCGGGGCGGGTCATCGCCCAGCGGAACAGCAGGCCGTCGTCGCCGGCCCAGGCGGCCAGCCGCGCCGCCGTGCAGCCGCACACCTCCAGCAGCCCGCGGACGGCGTCGGCCAGCCGGCGCACCGCCGCGGCCGCGGCGGCGTCGGGGCCGGGCCCGGCGACGACGTAGCGCCGCAGCGAGACGGCGAAGTCCGAGGAGCTGTCGACGACGGCGCCGGCCCGGCGCAGCCACTCCACCTGGCCCTCGAGCAGCGCCGGGTCCAGCAGGGGATTCCACCCGGCCGGCACCGCCAGCCCCGGGATCACCGAGGCACGCGCGGCCAGCGTGTGCGCCGCGGTCTGCAGCCGCCACAGCGAGGCGGTGAGCTCCGGGACGTCCTTGAGCTTCACGGTCACGTCCGGCCGCAGCACCGGCGCCAGCTGGTCGCGCACCGCGCGCAGCCCCCGCCGGCGGGCCCACCAGCGGGCGGCCTGGGCGGTCTGGGCGGCCACGTACATGTCCGCCAGGGGCAGCTCCAGCGCCTGCGGGGTGGCCACCTCCAGGCCCGGGTGCACGGCCGCGGCGAACTCGGCCACCTCGCGCAGCACCGTCGTGGTCGCCGTCCGCCAGCGGCCGGTCGGCACCTCGTCGAGGACGTCCAGGTGCACCTCCGGGCCGCCCAGCAGGTGGGCCAGCCCGTCGAGGTCCTCGGGCGTGCGCACCTCGCGCAGCGCCCGCTGCAGCTGCTCCTCGGCCGGCAGCTCGCGGATCGCGGCGTCGACGGCGGCGGCGGTCTGCTGCGCGGCCAGCAGGTCGACGGCGGGGGAGTCGACGAACGCCCACGCGTGCCGCGGCGTGGGGCGGGCGAGGTCGGCGATGTCGGGCAGCAGCGCCAGCGCGCGGCGGACGGCGGTCATCGCCTCCGGCTCCGCGGCGGCGACGAACGGCGCCGGCAGCGGCATCGGCTCGACGGCGTCGCCGGCGGCGAGCACCGCCGTCCGCGCCGAGTAGAACGACAGCCCGGCGGCGTTCTCGGCGTGCAGCCGGTCGGCGTAGCGGGCCAGCGTGCGGCGGGCCGAGCGGAGATCCTCGCCGTCGGCGGCCAGGCCCTGCTCGTCGACGGCGACGGCGTGCTCCAGCGCCTCCTTGACCTGCGCCCGGACGACGGCGGCCTTGCTGCCCTTGTCGTGCAGGTCCAGTGCGAAGGGCCCCATGCCCACGGCGTCCAGCCGGCGGGCGACGACGTCGAGCGCGGCCCGCTTCTCGGCGACGAACAGCACCCGCTTGCCGTCGGCGACCGCGCGGGTCAGCAGGTTGGTGATCGTCTGGGACTTGCCGGTGCCGGGCGGGCCCTCCAGCACGAACGTGCGCCCGGCCGCGGCCTCGGCGATCGCGCGCAGCTGGGAGCCGTCGGCGGGCACCGGGCAGGCCGCGGCCAGCTCGTCGAGGTCGGCGCGGGCGGCGGTGTCGGGCGCCGGGTCGGCGAAGGCCTCGGTCGGCTGGTGCACCAGGTGGTGCACCAGCGGGTTGGCCGCGAAGTCGGCCCAGTGCTCGTCGAGGTCCTTCCACAGCCGGTACTTCGCGAACTGCAGGACCGCGAGGTCGGCGGTCGGCTCCACCCGGTGGGGTAGGCCCGAGTCGGCCAGCGCCTGGCGCATGGCGGTCAGCGCGCGGTCCAGGTCGATGCCGGAGCCGTCCTCGGCGGGGTCGGCCAGGCCGGGCACGGTGAGGCCGTGCAGCTGGCGCAGCTTCTCCAGCAGGCAGTGGTTGGGCGTGGAGGTGCCGCTCTCGTCGAGCGCCAGCCGGTAGACGCCGTTGCGCGAGGCCGGGGTGAGGACGACGGGCACGAGCACCAGCGGCGAGCGCAGCGGCCGGCCGTTCAGCTCCCAGACCAGCGACCCCAGCGCCAGGTAGAGGTTGTTGGCGCCGGTCTCCTCGCGCACGGTCTTGGCCTTGTAGGCCAGCCCGCGCAGCCGGGAGAGGTAGCCGCCCTCGCTGACGTCGGCGTGCACGGCGCGGCGCTCGACGAGGGCCTCGGCGAGCTGGTCGGCCGGCAGGTCGCGGGCGGTGCCGATGCCGCGCTCGCGGGCCACGGCGGGCAGCCGGTCGGCCGGCAGCAGGGTGATCGGCGTGCCGTCGGAGACGAAGTTCTCCAGCGTGGCCAGGTGCTCGTCCGGCACGGTGAGCGGCAGGCCGGCCCGCTCGGTGTAGTTGATCAGCCGGTTGCGCAGCGAGAGGTCGAGCAGGCTGTTCTTCCACTGCTGCACCCGCGCCGGCGCCTCGGGCCGGCCGGGCACCGGAGGAGCCGGCGTCCGCTCGACCGGGCGGGCGGCCACGCTGTGCACCGCTGGGCGGTACTCGACGACCTGCACGGTGCCGTCCGCGCCGCGGGTGCGGGCCGGCAGCGGCACGATGCCGTCGCGGCGGGCGCGGTGCACGTCGGTCACGCCCAGCACCCGGTCGAGGTCGCCGGTCAGCCAGGCGGCGTAGGCGGCGCGGTGCAGGTCGGCCGGGGCGGCGCCGTCGGCGCGGCTGGTGAGCAGCGTCGTCTCCACCAGCCGGACCAGCCCGAGGTCGACCAGGTTGACCAGCGGCGCGACGTCGGTGGTGGCCGCGCTCTCGGCGCTGCGTTCCTCGCGCCAGTAGCCGAGGAAGGCGTGCCCGTCGGCGATCCACAGCAGCGGGCGGATGCCGGCCTGCTCCAGGGCGGCGGCGAGGGTGACGACGGTGTCCAGGCAGGTGCCGACCCGGCCGTCGAGCACGTCGCCGGGGGTGCGCACCTTCTGCCCGACGTCGGCCCAGCTGGCCGGCGGCTCGCTGTAGCGGATGCCGCGGCGGCGCATCGCCTCGACCAGCGACCCGACGATCTCGTCGGCCCGCTCGGGCCCGGACTGGTAGCCCTGCACCGACGGGTCGCCGGTGCGCTCGGCCAGCAGCGCGCTCGCCTCGTCGACCAGCACGCCGACGGCGGGGTGGTTGGGCTGCACGTGCGCGGCGAGCATCTCCAGCGCCAGCGGCACGGGAGCGGCCAGCCACTGGCTGGCCGCGAGCACCTGCACGGGGACGGCGGTGCCGCCGACGTCCTCGCCGTCGACGAGCAGGTCGATCTCGATCGAGCCGGGCCGCTGCTCCTCGATCTGCAGCATGGCCGCGGGGTCCATGACCAGGCCGACGTCGCTGAGCACCGTCGTCTGCCCGGCGTCGAGGTCGACGAGCACCTCCACCGCGCTGCCGATGCGGCCCTCGGCGTCGCGCACGCCCAGCCGCACGGTCGCGGCGCGGACCGCGCCCCCGTGGTTGGTGAAGGCCAGGCGGGAGACCACCGGCACCCGGTTGTGCGCCAGGGCGTAGCTGAGCACCGGGGTGCTCGTCGCCTGGATCGCCACGGCCGCGCGGGCCGTCGTGTCGGGAGCGTGCGCGCGCGCCCGGCCGTCCGGAGTGGTGCTCATGGCTGCCTGTCTACCGGTCCGGACGGACCGGTCCGGTCACCCCACGCGAGCGTCTGGGACGGGTGTGACGGACGGTGCCGATCGTTGCCGGCGGGTCGTCCACGGTGGTTCCCCGGACGCGCCGGGCTGCCGATCCGCGCGCGGGACGCCGGGGCCCGTGAGGCAGGTGGGGCGGTGCCGAGCACCCCCGGCCCCGGCGGCGCCGATCCACCGCGGCGACCCCGGCTACTCGACCAAGCTGGACCGGGACGGCGACGGCATCGGCTGCGAGAACTGACGCCCCCGCGCGTGAACGTCCCGCTACGTCCGGGGGACAACTGGTCGATCGGTCGCGCCGCTGCTTCCGGCGCGCACGCCCCGCGTGCGACCGTCCCGCCCCGTTCCACGGACGAGGAGGTCGGTCATGGCGTGCCAGCAGTGTGGTCGGCAGGGCGAGGGGTGGCAGGGTGCGGAGCGCCCCTGCACGGGCTGCCGCCCGCAGGCGACGGCGATCCGCCGGGTGCGGTCGCGGTGGGGGAGCGGCCAGGCTGGCGCCGCCCGCTGAGGGGTCGGCACCCGGGCCTGCTGCTCTGACAGGCTGGGCGGGTGCCTCGACGCAGCGCCGGGATCCTGCTCCACCGCGCCGGACCGGCCGGCCGCGAGGTGCTGCTCGGCCACATGGGCGGGCCGTTCTGGGCGCGCAAGGACGCCGGGGCGTGGTCGATCCCCAAGGGCGAGCACGGCGCGGACGACGACCCGCTGGCAGCCGCGCGCCGCGAGTTCGAGGAGGAGACCGGCTCCCCGGTGCCCGCGGCGGAGCTCGTGCCGCTGGGCGAGGTGCGGGCCTCGGGCAAGGTGCTCGCCGTCTGGGCGGCCGAGGGGGACCTCGACGCGGACGCCGTCCGCAGCAACACCTTCTCGCTGGAGTGGCCGCCCCGGTCCGGGCGCATGCAGGAGTTCCCAGAGATCGACCGGGCCGCCTGGTTCGGGCTGGACGCGGCGCGGGTCGCGCTGGTCAGGGGCCAACTGCCGTTCCTCGACCGGCTGCAGATGACGGTTCGCTGACGTCTCGTCCCACCCGTCCCAGGGCGCTCGGGACGGCCGCTCGGGGGTGGCAGGTTCTCCTGGCCCGAGTCCGCGCCGGACTCGTCGAGAGGAGTACCCCGTGCACTGCGACACCTGCGGCACCGCCGACCAGCGTGGCACCTACTGCGTCTCCTGCGGAGCAGCGCTGCTCCAGCTCACCCAGCCGGTGCTCCGGCTGGAGACGCGCCGCAAGCCCCCCGTGCCCCCGGCCACCCCGGTGCCGACCGCCTGAGCGGCGCACCCCGGGCGGCCCGCGCGACGAGGCCCGGCCGCCCGGGGGACACGTCGGCATGTCGACATGTCGTGACGGGGTTCACTGCTAGCAATCCGCTTGCAGGAGTTAGCGGTCGGCCCCCGGTGGGCATCTCTCCAGACGTCCGGTCATCCCCGATCTCTGGAGTTCCCACCGTCATGACCGACAACGCCAAGATCATCAACCAGCTGCGCGCCCTCGTCCTCCTCACCCAGACCGAGGAGCAGGTCGCGCGCACCCGGGTGGCCCAGGCGCGGACCGACGCCGTCCGCCGGGAGCTCACGCAGAACGCCGACCACGCCGCGGAGCGGACCCGCCTGATCACCGAGCAGCTGCGCGCGCTCGGCGGGGTCCCCGACGTCGTGACCCCCGCGATCGGCCGGCTGTCGGCCGTCCTCAAGGCCACCTTCGAGCAGGCCGAGCCGCTCGAGGAGGCCCTCCTGCAGGACCTGCAGCTCGAGCACCAGCTGCTCGACCGCGCCACCTACCTCAAGGTGCTCGCCCAGAAGGCCGAGCTGCCGCGGGTGCAGCACCTCGCCGAGCGCCTGATCACCGCGCACGAGGCGACCGTCGAGTGGCTGACCGTCGTCCTGGCCGAGGAGGCCCTCGGTGGCCCGGCCGCGCTGGTGGCCACCCCCTTCCAGCGCGTCGCCGGCACCGCCGCCCGCGCCGCCAACGCGCCGTACCGGTTCGTGGCCAACCGGGTGAACGAGGTGCTCGACACCGCCCAGCAGCGGCGCGAGGAGGCCGGCGAGAAGCTCGGTGAGGTGGCCGGCAAGGCCGGCCAGTTCACCGACGCCGTCCGCGAGACGCTGACCGTCGGCCGCAGCGCCGCGCTGCGCCGGGCGGAGCGGATCGCCCGTCGCGAGGGCAACCGGGACGCCGCCGACGCCGCCCAGGCCGCGCGGGAGGAGCTCGGTGACGTCTCCGCCGACGAGCTGCCGATCAAGGGCTACGACTCGCTCGGCACCTCGGACGCCGCCAAGGCCGCCAAGGCGCTGCGCTCGCCGCGCGACATCAACGTGATCATCCGCTACGAGGAGACGCACAAGAACCGGTCGAGCGTGATCAGCGCCGCGCAGACCGCGCTGGCCGCCGTCGCCAAGGAGGCCGTGGGCGTCGACAGCTGACCCCCACGCTCCGGAGGCCCCGCACCCCATCGGGTGCGGGGCCTCCGCGCGTCGGGAGATCTGCGTCGCACCGCGTTTGACCCGCCGAGCCGGCCGGGGATGGATGAGACCCATGAGCATCACACCCGAGGCACTCGAGCGGGAGTTCTCGCTGACGACCGCCGCCACCCGCCTGGACTTCCTCAGCCGGCGGGACAACGGGGCCACCACCCTGAACACCGTCGCCGACGACGACCCGGACTCCTGGGCGTCGTTCAAGGACGCCGAGACCTCCCTCGACGTCCCCGAGTCGCTGGAGCTGCTGGCGCTCGGCGAGGTGATCGCCCGCAAGGCGCGCGACAGCCAGCTGGTCGGCTTCCGGGCCGCGCTGCGCGGCGGCGCGAGCTGGGAGCAGATCGCCGCCGCCCTCGACACCGCGCCCGAGGAGGCGTGGACGGCCTACCACCGGCTGATCGAGCGGCACGAGCGCACCGAGGGCATGGACCCCGACGCCGCCGCGGCGGCGCGGGACCTCGCGGGCGCCCGCCCGCGCCGGTAGCGCGAGACGACCTCAGGCACAGGAGGCTTTACGCACGTTCTCGGCCCCGGAACGTGCGTAAAGCCTCCTATGCCCGGACTCTCAGCGGACCTCGACGCCCTTCCAGAACGCCACCCGCCCGGTGATCTCCTTCGCCGCGTCCTTGGGCTGCGGGTAGTACCAGGCGGCGTCGGTATTGGTCTGCCCGTCCACCTCGAGCGAGAAGTACGACGCCTCGCCCTTCCACGGGCAGGTGGTGTGGGTGGCCGAGGGGCGCAGCACGTCCTCGCGCACCGCCTCGCGCGGGAAGTAGGCGTTGCCCTCGACGGTGACGATGTCGTCGGACTCGGCGATGACGGTGCCGTTCCAGGTCGCAGTGGTCATGGCCCGATCGTCCCCCTCCGCGGGGCTCCCGGGCCAGGGACGGCGGCGCGGTCAGGCGGTGCCGCGCACCCGGGCGAGCTGCCGGCGGTAGACGCGCTCGCCGGCCAGCCGCCACAGCACCCGCGCCCAGCCCGGGATCTTGTGCCACAGCCGCTCCCGCTCCGCGTCGTCGCACAGGTCGAAGCCGACGCCGAGCCAGTAGAGCCCCTTCTTCTTGTCCATCGCCTTGGCCGCGGAGTCGCCGAAGGCGTTCCACTCGGCGACGCTCAGGTGCTGCTCCATGATCGGCAGCAGGTGCACCTCCTCGTCGTGCAGGTGCTCCTCGAGCGCGGCCGACAGCGCGGCCAGCCGGGCGGCGAGCCGGTCGCGGTCGGCGGCGCCGGCGTCCCCGGTCCAGGCCGCCCACAGCGGGGGCAGCTCGGCCAGCAGCGCTGCGACCCGCTCGTGCTGCTCCTCCATCCGCTCGATCAGCGCGGCGTCCATCGGGCAGCGCTGCAGCAGCACCGGCCAGAAGTGCTCGTCCTCGAACGAGTGGTGGTGGTGCAGCACGTCGGTGACGAACCGATAGTGGTCGGCCAGCACGCCGGCGCGGGCCCGGTCGCCCTCGGCGGTGCCGCCCACGAGCGCGGGCAGCATGCCCAGCTCGTGCCGGAACACGCGGTGGGCGACCACCATGTCGTGCACGTGCGGGCGCTCGTCGGTGGCGGGGGTGGTGGTCATGGAGAGCTCCTCTCGGTGGTCCGCGGCCGCTCGCCGCGCTGGAACCGAGACTGGCGGCGGCGCTTGACCGGACCTTGACCGCCGCTGGACGGCGATCGGCCCTACGCTCCCTCCCGCCATGAGCGGGGACCTCTGGATCGGCGTGCTCGGACCCACCGAGGTCCGGCGGGGCGGGCGGGTGCAGGAGCTGCGCGGCCCCGCGCCCCGCCGGCTGCTGGCCGTCCTCGTCGCCGCCCGCGGGGCGCCGGTGCCCGACGACCGGCTGGCCGGCGCGCTCTGGCCGGACGGCGTGCCGGGCGGTGCCGCGGCGACGCTGCAGTCGCACGTCTCCCGGCTCCGGACGGCGCTCGGCGACGCCGGCCGCACGCTGCTGCGCCGCGCCGGCGACGGCTACGCGCTGGCCCTCCCGCCGGGCACGGTCGACGCCGACGTCGCCGCCTCCCGGATCGCCGCCGCCGCCGCGGCGGCCGGGCCGCGGGCCGCGCTGGCCGAGCTCGACGCCGCGCTCGCCCTGTGGCGCGGCACCCCCTACGCCGACGTCGGCGAGGACGACCTCGCGGCGGAGCGGGCGCGGCTGGCCGAGCTGCGCGAGACCGCCGTCGAGGCGCGGCTGGCCGCCCGCCTGGCGCTGGGCGACGCCGCCGGCGCGGTGCCCGAGCTGGTCGCGCGCACCGAGGTCGCCCCGTTCCGGGAGCGCGGCTGGGAGCTGCTGGTGCTCGCGCTGTACCGGACCGGCCGGCAGGCCGACGCCCTGGCCACCCTGCGCCGGGTGCGGGCGCTGCTCGACCGGGAGCTGGGCATCCCGCCGGGGGAGGAGCTGCAGCGCCTGGAGGCCGCCGTCCTCGCGCAGGACCCGCGGCTGCTGCTCGACGTCCCGCGGCCGGCGCCGTCCCCGCACCCGGCGCCGTCCGCGCGGCCGCGCCGGCCGGCCACCCGCTTCGTCGGGCGCGACGCCGACCTCGCCCGGCTGCGCGCCGCCCTGGCCGCGGCGCCGCTGGTGACCGTCACCGGGCCGGGCGGGGTCGGCAAGACCCGACTGGTGGTCGAGCTGCTCGCCGACCGCGGCGATCCCGGGGCCGCCGACCTGGTGCGGCTGGCCGAGGTGTCCGGGCCCGGGTTCGTCGGGCTCCAGGTCGCGCAGGCGCTGGGCGTCGCCGGCCCGGACGACGTCGTCGCGGCGCTGGCACGGCGGCCGGGCCTGCTCGTCCTCGACAACTGCGAGCACCTGCTCGACGAGGTCGCCGACCTGGTGGCCGCCGTCCTGGACGGGGCGCCCGGGACGACGGTGCTGGCCACCAGCCGCGAGCCGCTGGGGGTGGACGGCGAGGTGGTGCTGCCGCTCGCGCCGCTGGCGGAGGACGCGGTGGCCCTCCTGGCCGACCGGATCGCCGCCGTCCGCCCCGGCTGGGCGCCCGGCCCCGCCGACGCGGCGACGCTCCGGCGGATCGCCACCGCGCTGGACGGCCTGCCGCTGGCGCTGGAGCTGGTCGCCGCGCGCAGCCGGCTGCTCTCGCTCGACGACCTCGCCGGCCACCTGCACGACGCGCTGACCTTCGACGCCCGGATCGGCCGCGGCGGGGTGAGCCCGCACGCCACCCTCGCCGCGGCGATCGACTGGAGCCTGGCGCTGCTGGCCCCCGACGAGCGGGACCTGCTGCTGCGGCTGTGGCCGTTCGACGGCGGGCTGACCGTGGACGCCGCGGAGGCCGTCGCCGGGGAGGGGGTGCTGCCGCGGCTGGCCACGCTGGTCAGCCGCTCGGTGGTGGCCGCCGACACCGCGCGGACCCCGACCCGGTTCGGCCTGCTGGAGACCGTGCGC
Organism: Blastococcus sp. SYSU D00820; assembly: GCF_054050695.1. Taxonomy (NCBI): domain Bacteria; kingdom Bacillati; phylum Actinomycetota; class Actinomycetes; order Geodermatophilales; family Geodermatophilaceae; genus Blastococcus; species Blastococcus sp. SYSU D00820. Next base: position 35,034 of record NZ_JBJGZW010000034.1, on the reverse strand, counting down.
GCCCGCTGCCGCCAGCTCGACCCCGACCCCGGCCGCAGCCGCCGGGCCCAGGCCCGCTGGCTGCGGTCGGTCGCCGCCGAGGTGGAAATCGCGATGTGGGGCCCGGGCGCGGCCGCCGCCACCCGCCGGATGGCCGAGGAGCTGCCCAACCTGCGCGCGGCGCTGGCCACCGACCTCGCCGAGGAGCCGGTCGAGGCGCTGCGCACCGCGACCCGGCTGGACTGGTGGTGGTACCGCCGTGGAGCCGCGGTGGAGGGCCGTCGCTGGCTGGACGCCGCGCTCGCCGCGGCACCGGACGCCCCCGCGGCCCTGCGGGCCCGCGCCCGGACGGCGACCGGCGCGCTGCACGCCCTCGGCGGCGACGTCGCGGCCGCGCTCGCCGACTTCGCCGAGGCCGAGCGGCTGCTGGCCGGCGCCGACCCCGGCGATCCGGACCTCGCGGTGACCGCCGTCCTGGTGCCGCACTACCGCGCGATGGGAGCGCTGATCGCCGGCGACCCGGCCGTCGCGGAGGCCACCGCCCGGGAGAACCTGCCGCGGGCCCGGGCGGCGGGGCTCGGCCCGCTGGAGGCCACCGCGCAGCTGGTCGCGGGGGCGGCGGCCGCGGCCCAGGGCCGCGCCGAGGAGGGGCGGGCGCTGCTGCTCGAGGCGGTGGCCACCGCCGAGGCGGCGGGCCACGTCTGGGCGGCCGGGATGGCCGAGCGGCTGCTGGCCGGCTTCGCCCTCGCCGCCGGGGAGCCGGCGCAGGCGCGCGCACTGGCGCTGCGGGCCGCCGGCCGGCACCTGGCCGAGGACGACGTCAGCGGGGTGCTCGGCTGCCTGGTCGTGGCCGCCGCCGCGCTCGCCGACCTCGGCCGCCCCGGGGCCGCGGCCACGGTCGCCACCGCGGTCCTCACCCGGGCGGCGCGGCTGGACGTGCGGCTGGACGCGATGAACCTGCCGACCCAGCGAGGCGTGGCCGAGCGGCTGGCCGCCGGCGGCAGCCCCGCCGACCGGGCGCGCGGCGAGCGGGCCGCCCGCGAGGCAGGCCCGGCGGGGCTGGTGGCGCTGGCGGGGGAGTGACCGCGCTCAGCGGTGCAGCAGCGCGAACGTGGCGACGGCGTGCGCCAGTGCCCGGCCGTCCTGCTCGACGTCGGCCTCGCACACGGTGAGGTGCTCGCCGCGGGTGCGCACCGCGGCGGTGACCTGCAGCGGACCGGGCTTCCCGGGACGCAGGTAGGTGACGGTGAGCTGGCTGGTCGCCGGGACGTCGTCCGCGCCGGTCACGGTGCGCACCGCCTGGCCCATCGCGCTGTCGACGAGGGTGGCGACCACCCCGCCGTGCAGCGTGCCGGCCGGGTTGAGGTGCTCGTCACCCACCTCGAAGGCGATCCGCGCCCCGCCGTCGTCGGTGCTCTCCACGGTCGCGCCGAGCCGTCCGGCGAAGCCGCCGAGGCCCTCCTGGTCTGCCACGGCGGGGCCCTACCCGGGCGGTCGGGGCGCTACGCCGCACCCGGTTGTCCACAGGCTGCCGGACGGCGCTCGCGGAGGTTCCCGATCATGGGGAGGGCCCCTATGGTGCGCGGCCATGGCGGTACGGAAGCGGACGTGGATCGTGGTGGCGGCGGTCGTGCTGGCGGCGCTGGGCGCCTTCGTGCTGATCTGGTTCCAGCCCCAGAAGCTCTTCTACGACCAGACGGTGTCGGAGGCGCTGCCGTCGGCGTCGGTGGAGGACGGCGGGAGTGCCGGCGACAGCGGCGGCGGGATCGAGACCGGCGGTGAGGACCCGACGGCGTCCCCGGCACCCCCGGCCGAGCCGGTCGACCTGGCCACCGGCACCTTCGTCTCCCGCGAGCACGAGACGGTGGGCACCGCGCGGGTGGTGCAGCTGCCCGACGGGCAGGTGATCGTGCGGCTCGAGGGCTTCGAGACCTCCAACGGCCCGGCGCTGTACGTGTACCTGTCGCAGAACGGCGCCAACGGCGAGGAGGCGGCGTTCGACGACGAGTACGTCGACCTCGGGGCGCTCAAGGGCAACATCGGCGACCAGAACTACGTCGTCCCCCCGGGTGTGGACGCCACCGGCTACACCAGCGTGGTGATCTGGTGCGACCGGTTCGACGCCGCGTTCGGTGCGGCGGACCTGACGGCGGTCTGAGCGCGGTCAGCCCTCCGCCGCCGCCCGCAGGCGTTCGAGCGTCGCGGTCATCGACGAGCGCAGCGCCGTCCGGCGGTCGCCGGCGCGGAACACCCGCTCGATGACGAACCAGCCGATCCGCGTGATCGGCCGCTCGACCTCGTAGCTCTCGACCACGCGGGTCCCTCCCTCGACGGGCTCGAGCCGGTAGCGCCACGCCACGGTGCCCGCGAAGGGCTCGGTGCGGGCGAAGGCGAACTCGCGGCCGGGCTCGGCGACGGTGACGACCGGGCGGTTGCGCCACCGGCGGCCGGCCGGCGTCGTGTTGACCGCCTCGAACCGCGCGCCCACCGCCGGACCCGTGGCACCGCCGATCCACGAGCAGCGGACGAGGTCGGGGCTCAGCTCGGGCATGCGCGTCACGTCGGCGACGAGCGCGTACACCCGGTCCGGCGGAGCGGCGACCGTGGTGCTGACCTCGTCACGGTCCAGGGTCTGCATGGCGACTCCTCAGGGGGCGTGGGCGGCGACGAACATGTCGAGCGCCGGCTCGACGAGCCGGGAGAAGACGCCTTCGGCGTGGGGGACGCCGGGCTGGTTGGCCAGCTGCTGGGAGATCAGGCCGGCGAGGACGACGGTCAGGAGGCGGACGGCGTCGTCGCTGTCGGCCGATGCCCGCAGCTGGCCGAGGCGGACCGCCGCCGCGAGCTCCGCGCGCACGGCGGCCAGCTCCGCCCGGCTGGGGGCGAAGGTGCCGGGGGACGGCTCGAACCCCGGGACCGGCCGCCAGAACAGCAGCTGGGCCAGGGCGGGATGCCCGACCGCCCAGGCCACCACGGCCCGGCCCCCGGCCCGCAGCCGCGGCAGCCCCGGGGCGGCATCCTCGACCGCGGCGCGGACCGCCTGCTGCTGACCGGCCAGCCCCCGGGCGAACAGCGCGTCGTAGACCGCCGCCCGGGAGGGGAAGTACTTGTAGAGCGAGGGGCCGCGGATGCCCATGCGGCGGGCCACCTCGGAGACGCTCAGGGCAGCGGCGCCGTGCTCGCCGATCAGGGCCTCGGCGTGGTCGAGCGCCTCCTCCACGACCGCGGCGCGCCGGCGGGCGATCCGGGTGCCCGCCGGGCTCGATGCCGTAGCCATGGCTAGAGGGTCTAGCCGCCGCGGCCGCCCGCCCAGGGTCGGAGGTCCCGGAGCACTCAGGGCAGCCGCTCGAGCAGCACCCGCGCGAGGTCGGCCAGCGGATCGCCGTCCGCGGTGACGGGGGCGGCGGCGCGCAGGGCCGCGGCCAGCGGCGCGGCGACGGCGGGGGAGAGGGCGACGAGCCAGGCCGCCGTGCCGGCGCGGGCCTCGGCGACGTGCTCGGTGCCGCCGTCGGCCCGGTGCGCCACGATCTCCGGCCGGCTGGCCAGCAGCCCGCCGGCCCGCCAGTCGCCGGCGGTGGTGCGGGCGGCGAGCGCCTCCAGCCGGTCGGCGGCGGTGCGCAGCAGGTCGGCGGGCTCCACGGGCGCGATCCTGCTCCGGCGGTTGAGCGGAGGGCGCAGCGGGGACACGCGGGGGCATGTCCGACCGTCCCGTGCCCGAGCTGCAGACCCTTCCGCTCGGCCTGCATGACGTCGTCGAGTTCGCCCTGCTGGGTGCCGGGTTCGCGCTCCTGGCCTACCTGCTGTACTCGATCACCAGCCGCAACGAGGTGTCCGCGCGCTACCGCCCCTCGGCGTACGCGGCGCTGTGCCTGGCCGCGGTGGCGACGGTCGCCTACGCGCTGCTCTACAGCGACTGGGACAGCGGCTACCGGCTCTCCGACGGCGTCTACGTGGCCACCGAGGAGGCCCGCACGCTGGAGGGCACCCGGTTCATCGACTGGTCGGTGACCGTGCCGCTGCTGACCGTCGAGCTGCTCGCGGTCTGCTCGCTGGCCGGTGCCCGGGCCCGGCGGGTGCGGGCCGGCGTGATGGCGGCGGCGTTCCTGATGATCGTCACCGGCTACATGGGCGCGCAGGTCGCCGACTCCGGCCGCGATGCGGTCGCGCTGGTCGTCTGGGGACTGATCAGCACGGCGTTCTTCGCCTACCTGTACGTCGCGCTGATCGGCGCGGTGCGCGCGTCGCTGCCCACGATGGGTCCCGAGGCGGCCGCGAGCCTGCGCAACGCCACGATCGTGCTGCTCAGCAGCTTCGGCATCTATCCGCTGGCCTACGCCGTGCCGGTGTTCGCCGAGGTCACCGCCGCCTGGTTCACCGTCATGCAGGTCGCCTACTCGGTCGCCGACGTCATCGCCAAGATCGGCTTCGGGGTGCTGGTGCACAAGGTCGCGAAGCTGCGCACCGCGGAGGACGTCGCGGCCGGCGCCGACACCCATCCGGAGCCGGTGTGGTCGAGCAACGTGCACAAGGCCGACGGCGTGCAGCCGGAGCTGCGGCGGATCGCCGAGTGACCGGTCAGGCGGGCTCGCGGCGCATCGGCACGTGCGGGATGCCGTCCTCGTCGTAGCCCGGACCGCTGCGGCGGAAGCCGAAGCGCTCGTACCAGCCCTCGAGGTGCGCCTGCGCGCCCAGCGTGATCGGGTACCCGGCGCACACCGCGATGCCCTCCTCGATCAGCCGCGCGGCCAGCCCCTTGCCACGGTGCGCCCGCGCGGTGGCCACCCGGCCGATCGCCCGCGTGGCGCCGTCGTCGAGCACCCGGATGGTGGCGGCCACCTCGCCGTCGATCTCCTGCCAGAGGTGCAGCGTGGTGGGCTCGATGTCCCGGCCGTCGAGCTCGGGGTAGGGGCACTCCTGCTCGACGACGAAGACGTCGACCCGCAGCCGGCACAGCGCGTAGACCTCGAACGGCGTGAGGTCGGCGAACCGGGCGGTGGCGATGGGCGGCAGTGCGGTGGTCACGGACGCCGATTCTCGCCCACGCCGCGATCGTGCCGGGGCGCCGGCGCCTCCACGACGGCCCGTCGACGCCGATAAGGCGTGCCTTCCCTATCCTTCGCTGTGTGCGCGCTACCACGCTCGGGCGGACGACCGCCGCCGTCCTGTCCTCACTCCTCGCCGGAGCGGCGCTCGCCGGCTGCGGCAACTCGTCGGCGGCGGAGGGACCGACCCTCACCGTCTACAGCGCGCAGCACGAGAGCCTGATCCGGACGATGCTCGAGGACTTCACCGAGGAGACCGGGATCGCGCTGGAGTTCCGGGACGGCAACGACGCGGAGCTGGCCAACCAGATCATCCAGGAGGGCGAGGCGTCCCCCGCCGATGTCTTCCTCACGGAGAACAGCCCGTCGATCGACATCCTCGACGACGAGGGGCTCCTGGCCCCGCTGGAGCAGTCGACGCTCGACCAGGTCGCCGATCCGTACCGGCCGTCCTCGGGCGCCTGGACCGGGTTCGCCGCCCGGTCCACCGTGCTCGTCTACAACCCCGAGCAGCTGGCCGAGGCCGATCTCCCCGCCTCGATCCTCGAGCTGGCCGAGCCGGAGTGGGAGGGCCGCATCGGCATCGCCGCCGGCGGCCCGGACTTCCAGGCCATCGTCAGCGCCGTCCTCGCCCTCCGCGGGGAGGAGGCCACCCGGGCCTGGCTGGAGGGGCTGGAGCGCAACGCCGAGATCTACCAGAGCAACACCGCGGTCATGCGCGCCGCCGACGAGGGCGAGATCGACGCCGGGGTCATGTACCACTACTACTGGTACCGCGACCAGGCCGAGAACGCCCTGCAGGGGGACGACGCCCGGCTGCACTTCTTCGGCAACGAGGACCCGGGCGCCTTCGTCAGCGTGTCCGGCGCCGGTGTCCTCGCCTCCACCGACCAGCCGGAGGAGGCCCAGCGGCTGGTCGAGTACCTGACCGGTCCGGAGGCGCAGCGCAAGCTCGCCGAGAGCAGCGCCCTCGAGTACGCCGTCGGCACCGGGATCGCCTCGGCCGAGGCGCTGCCGCCGCTCGACCAGTTGCAGGCGCCACCCCTCGACCCCGGCGCCCTCGACCAGCGCCGGGTCACCGAGCTGATGCAGGAAGTCGGCCTGCTCTGACCACTGCCCCGCCGCTCGCCGGCTCCGCGGTGCCCCGGCGGCGGGCACCCCGGGGCGGACGCGGGCTGCGCCGGTCGCCGGTCCTGACCCTGCTGGCGGTGCTCGTCGCCCTGCTGTCGCTCCTGCCGCTGGGATACGTCGCCGTCGCGACCGTCGACCTCGGCTGGGCGGGGGTGACCGAGCTGGTGCTGCGGCCCCGGGTCGCCGAGCTGCTCTGGAACACCGTGCGCCTGGTCGGCGGGACGGTCGTCCTGTGCGGTGTCCTCGGGGTGGCCGCGGCCTGGCTGCTGGAACGCTCCTCGGTGCCCGGCCGGCGGCTGTGGCACGTGCTGCTCGTGGCGCCGCTGGCGGTGCCGGCCTTCGTCAACAGCTTCGGCTGGGTCTCGGTGCTGCCCGGCGTCGACGGGTACGGCGGGGCGCTGCTGGTGGTGACGCTGTCCTACTTCCCGTTCGTCTACCTGCCCGTGGTGGCCGCCTTCCGCGGGCTGGACCCCGCGCTCGAGGAGACCGCCCGCGGCCTGGGGCTCTCCGGCTGGGCGGTGTTCCGCCGGGTGCAGCTGCCGCAGCTGCGCGTGGCGCTGCTCGGCGGCGGGCTGCTCGTGGCGCTGCACGTGCTCGCCGAGTTCGGCGCGCTGCAGATGCTGCGGTACCCCACCTTCACCACCGCCATCTACGACCAGTACCGCGCGACGTTCAACGGCCCGGGCGCCACCATGCTGGCCGGGGTCCTGCTGCTGCTGTGCCTGCTGCTGCTCCTGGCCGAGCTGCGGCTGCGCGGCCGGCGCGGCTACGCGCGCGTCGGGTCGGGGGTGGCCCGCGCGGTGCGCCCGCAGCGGCTGGGGCCGATGACCGCGCCGGCGCTGGCCGGGCTCGGTGCGCTCGTCGCGCTCGCCGTCGTCCTCCCGCTCGGCAGCGTGACGGTCTGGATGGTCCGGGGCACCTCCGCGGGCCTGGACTGGGCGACCCTCACCACGACCACCGGCACGACGCTGTTCCTCGCCGCGGGTGCCGCGCTGGTCGTCACCGCGATGGCCGTGCCCGTCGGCTGGCTGGCCGTGCGGGCCCCGAGCCGCGCGGCCACGCTCCTCGAGCGCAGCGTCTACCTGGGCAGCGCGGTGCCGGGAATCGTCGTGGCCCTCGCCCTGGTCACCGCGAGCATCCGGCTGACCCCGGCGATCTACCAGACGGTGCCGGTCCTGCTGGCCGCCTACGCCGTCCTGTTCCTCCCGCGGGCGGTCGTCCCGGTGCGCGCGGTCGTCGAGCAGAGCCCCCGGCTGTTCGACGACGTCGCGGCCTCCCTCGGGTCCACCGGCGCCGACCGGCTGCGGCGGGTGACGCTGCCGCTGCTGGCGCCGGGCCTCGGCTCCGGCGCGGCCCTGGTGTTCCTGGCCGTCGTCACCGAGCTGACCGCCACCCTGCTGCTGGCCCCCACCGGCACGAGGACGCTGGCCACGGCCTTCTGGTCGGCCAGCAGCGCCCTCGAGTACGGCGCCGCCGCCCCGTACGCCGTGGTCATGATCCTGCTGGCGGCGCCGGCCACCGTGCTGCTCTCCCGCGACCCCCAGCGAGGTGTTCCCTCATGAGCTCCCTGACCGTGCGGGACCTGTGCAAGTCCTACGGCGCCACCACCGTCCTCACCGGGGTGGACCTGCACGTGCCCGAGGGCAGCACCACCGCGCTGCTGGGCCCCTCGGGCTGCGGGAAGACCACGCTGCTCCGGATCGTCGCCGGGTTCGACGACCCCGACGTCGGCACCGTGGAGCTGGGCGGCCGGGTGGTGGCCGGCGCGGGCCGGAGCGTGCCCGCGGCCCGGCGGGGGATCGGCTTCGTGCCCCAGGAGGGGGCGCTGTTCCCCCACCTGACGGTCGGCGCCAACGTCGCGTTCGGGCTGCCCCGGCGGCAGCGCCGCGACCACCGGCGCATCGGGGAGATGCTCGACCTGGTCGGGCTCGACCCCGACCTGGCCGGCCGGTCGCCGCACCAGCTCTCCGGCGGCCAGCAGCAGCGGGTCGCGCTGGCCCGCGCGCTCGCTCCCGAGCCGTCGCTGGTGCTGCTCGACGAGCCGTTCTCCTCCCTCGACGCCTCGCTGCGGGAGGAGACCCGCCACGCGGTCGGGGAGGCGCTGGCGGTCACCGGGGCCACCGCGGTGCTGGTCACCCACGACCAGGCCGAGGCCCTCTCGATGGCCGACCAGGTCGCCGTCCTGCGCGGCGGCCGCCTGGTGCAGCGGGCCGATCCCCGGACGCTCTACGACGACCCCAGCGACCTCGACGTGGCCGCCTTCGTGGGCGACGCGGTCGTGCTGCCCGCCGACGTGCGCGCCGGGCAGGCACGGTGCGAGCTCGGCGACGTCGTCCTCCGGCACCCGTGCCCGGACGGTCCCGCGCAGGTCCTGCTGCGGCCGGAGCAACTGCACCTCGCGCCGGCCGGCTCGCCCGGCACGCCGGCATCGGTCCGGGCCGTCGACTTCTACGGCCACGACGCCCGCGTCTGGCTGGAGCTGCCCTCGGGCGCGACGGTGGGCGCCCGGACCGGCAACCGGCAGCTGCCGGCCCGCGGCGACGCGGTCACCGTCCGGGTCGTCGGCGAGGCGCTGCCCTTCCCGGCCGGACCGGTGGCCGAGGGCGCCGCGATGCCGGTGGAGGAGGACCTCGACCCGGCGGTTCCCGGCTGCCGCTGACGCGCCGGGTGCCCCACCGACGACAATCCACTTAGGTGTGCCTAAGCTCACGCCCGTGGATCTGCTCCTCTTCACGGTGGACCCGGCCTGGGGGCGGGACGTCGTCGCGGCCGGCGCCGCCGGCATCGTCGTCGACTGGGAACGCCGCGGAAAGCACCGCCGGCAGGCCGGTGAGGGCACCCAGATCAACGCCGACACCGTCGAGGACCTGGCGCGGATGCGGGCGGCGACCGACGGCCGGCTGCTGTGCCGGCTCAACGCGTTCGGCCCGTGGACGGCCGGCGAGGTCGAGGACGCGCTGGCGGCCGGGGCCGACGAGCTGCTCCTGCCGATGGTGCGCACCTGCGCGGAGGTCGACCGCACGCTCGACCTCGTCTCCGGGCGGTGCGGGCTGGGGATCCTGGTCGAGACCGACGACGGGGTCGCCGCCGCGGCCGACCTCGCCCGCCGGCCGCTGTCGCGGATCTACGTCGGGCTCAACGACCTGCGCATCGACCGGGGGTCCGACCAGCTGTTCACGCCGCTGGTCGACGGCACGGTGGACGCCGTCCGGGCGGTGGCGCGCCAGCCGTTCGGCGTCGGCGGGCTGACCCTGCCGGAGGGCGGGCGGCCGGTTCCGGCGCTGCTCCTGGCCGCCGAGCTCGTCCGGCTGGGTGCCGACTTCACCTTCCTCCGGCGGTCCTTCACCGCCGACATGGCCGGCCGGGACCCCTTCGTCGAGGTGCCGCGGCTGCTCGCCGTCCTGGCCGGGCTGCGCCGGGCGACCCCGGCCGAGACGGCCGCCCGGCGCACCGAGTTCGTCGCGGCGGTGACCGGCGCGGTGCCGGTCGGCTCGGCGGGATGACCGGCGCACCCCTGCGGGCGCTGGTCACCGGCGCCGGTGGCTTCGTGGGCCGGCACCTGGTGGCCCGGCTGGCCGCCGACGGCTGGGACGTCGTGGCGGTGACCCGCGCGCAGGTCGACCTGACCGACGCGACCGCAGCGGCCGCCGCCGTGCGTGCGGCCGATCCCGACGTGGTGTTCTCCCTGGCCGCCGGGCGGGGAAAGGCCACCCCGGCGGAGCGGGCGGCCACCGTCGCGGTGAACACCAGCCCCTGGCTGGTCGACGCCCTCCCGGACCGGTGCCGCGCCGTCGTCCGGCTGGGCTCCTCCACCGAGTACGCCGCCGGCGCAGGTCCGCTCGCCGAGGACGCACCCCTGCGGCCGCGCGGGTTCTTCGGCGCGACCAAGGCGGCCGGCTCCCTGCTGCTGCAGGCGGCGGCGGCCGAGCGCGGGGTGCGCTCGGCGGTCCTGCGCGCCTTCCAGGTGTACGGCCCGGGCGACCACCCGACCCGGCTGGTGCCCGTCGTCCTGGCCGCCGCCCGCACGGGCACTCCCGTCGCGACGCCGGCCCGGGTGAGCCGCCGGGACTGGGTCTGGGTCGGCGACGTCGTGGACGCCTGCGTCCGGGCGGCCCTCGACGACTCCCTGCCGGGCGGCCAGGTGCTCAACATCGGCACCGGCGTCCAGACCACCACCGAGGAGCTCGTCGCCGTCGCGGAGCGGGTCACCGGGCGGCCGATCGCCGTCGTCCCCGGCGCGCACCCCGGCCGCGCCTGGGACAGCGACGACTGGGTCAGCGATCCGCGGGCCGCCGAGCGGCTGCTGGGCTGGCGGGCCAGCGTGGACCTCGCCGAGGGGCTGGCGCGGACCTGGGCGGCCGGGTGACCTCCGGCGGAGGCCGCCGGGTGGCGGTGGTCAGCCCCGTCTACGGCAACGAGGCCACCCTGCGCCCCCTCGCCGCCCGGCTCGCCGCGGCGCTGGACGGCTGGGAGTGGCGGCTGCGGCTGGTCGTGGACGACTCGCCGGACGACAGCGTGCGCGTCGCGCAGGAGCTGGCCTCCGCCGATCCGCGGATCGGGGTCACCGTGCTGACGGTGAACGTGGGCCAGCACGCGGCGCTGGCCCACGGGCTCGCCGCCGAGCCGGACGCCGACGTCTGGATCTGCCTGGACGCCGACCTGCAGGACCCGCCGGAGGCGGTGCCCCTGCTGCTCGCGCGGTGGGCCGCAGGTGGCGTGGAGGCCGTCTTCGCCGGGCGGCGCGGCCGCTACGAGTCGCTGCCGCGGCGGCTCACCGGTGCGCTGCACCGCAGGCTGGCCGCGCGGCTGACCGGGCTGCCGCCCGACGCCGGTGCGTTCCTCGCGCTGGGTCCGCGCGCCCGCGCCGCCGTGCTGGCCCGGGACGCCCCCAGCATCGTGCTCGCCGTCGGTGCCTCCGGTCTCCCGGTGACCAGCGTGCCCGTGGCGCGCGACCGGCGCACCGAGGGCCGCTCGGCGTGGAGCACCCGCGCCCGCGCGGCGCAGTCGCTGCGGTCGCTGCTCTGGGCCGTGCGTCACCGCGGCTGAGCGACGGGGGAGCAGCGGCGGGGGACGGTCTCGGGGACGACGCGCCCGCCGGCCAGCACGGTGACCCGGTCGGCTCCGCGTCCGGCCTCGGCGGGGCAGCGGGTCGCGGTCAGCACCGCGGTGCCCGCCCGGGCCAGCGCTCCGAACAGCTCGGTGACCTGGTCGCGGACGGGGACCGGCAGGCCGAGCGTCGGCTCACCGGCCAGCAGCAGGTCGGGGCGCAGCACCAGGCCCAGGGCGAGGTCGAGGCAGCGGCGCGCGGCCGCGTCGTACCGCCGCACCGGCTCGGTGCCGAGGTCGTCGAGTCCCAGGGCCAGGAGCAGCTGCTGCGCCCGCCGGTGGGCGCCCGGCCGGGAGAACCCCAGCAGCTCGGCGCGCAGCCGCAGGTGCTCCGCGCCGCTGCGCCGCTCGTCCAGGACCAGCGGCCGCCCGGTGAGCGCGATCCGCGCGCCGCGTCCACCGTCCGCGCTCCCGACGTCCCGGCCGAGCACCTGGGCCCGGCCGGTCACCGGGGCCAGTTCGCCGGCCAGGACGCGCAGCAGCGTGCACCCCTCCGTGCCGCCCGGGGCGAGGACGGCGTGCACCGTGCCGCGGGGCACCGTGAGGTCCACGCCGTCGAGCACGCGGACGCCGTCGGCGTCGGCCACGAGTGCCGCGAGCCGGACGGCGGGGGCAGCGTGCGGCGTCACCGGCAGCCCCTCCCGCGGCGCCGTCCGGCGCCTCCGCCAGCATTGACGGCGCACCCGCGGGGAACTCATCGTCGGGGCGGCGGTCAGCGCTCCCAGAGCTGGACGATCAGGTCGGTCTTCGTGGCCGGGAAGTCGTACCGGGCGACGATCCGCAGGCCGGCACCGGTGAGGATCTCGTCGTCGTCGGTGGGCTCCGGCTCCCCGTCGAAGAGCCGGCGCACCAGCCACACCCGGTCGGCTCCGGCGGGGGCGTCGTCGGGCGGGAGGACGAGGTCGGCGCGCAGTCGCGGCTCGAGGAGCCGCACGTAGTGGTCCAGCCCGGTCGCCGAGCGCTGGTCGGCCGCCACCACGGGCTCGCCGGGCCGCTGCAGGTCGGCCAGGGCGCGCACGACGTCGTCGGCGCGCTCTCGCGGCTCCCGCACGGCCAGCGGTGAGCTCGCCAGCAGCGACAGCGCGACCAGCAGCGCGGCGACCGGTCCGCGGGCGCCCCGCGGAACGGCCCGCACCCCCGCGGCGGCCAGGACGCCCAGCCCCAGCAGGCCCGCCATGAGGTAGCGGGGCAGGTACACCGGGCGCACCAGCTCGCCGAGGAGCAGCAGTGCCAGGGGGACCAGCAGCCAGCAGATCCCGACCACCCGCACGCCGTGGCCACGCAGGGCGCCGAGGACGGCGAGTGCGACGGTGACGTAGAGCAGCGGCGTCCGGCCGCCCGCCCACGCCTCCACGGCGAGGTCGGCCACCCGCCCGCCGGTGTCGTGCAGGTGCTCGGCGTTGCGCGCGCCGGTGCCGTTGAGCAGGTTCACGGTGATCAGCCCGGCGGTCGGCAGCGCGGCGACCACCGCCACCAGCGCCGGCCGGACCGCCGCCCGGCCGCGGAGCATCAGGGCGGCCACGGCGAACGCGGCCAGCACCGTTCCCGCGTACCAGTGCGCGAGCCCCATACCCGCGCCCGCCAGGCCGAACAGCCACAGTCCCCGGGGCGGTTCCTGCAGCCAGCGCACCAGGCCGAGAACGGCGCCGCCGGTGGCCAGCACCACGAGGCCGTAGCTGCGTGCCTCGACCGCCTGCTCCAGCACCAGGGGCCCGGTGGCCAGCACCACCCCCGCGAGCACGCCGGTCGCCCGGCCGGCCAGCCGGGCGATCGCCCGCGTGACCAGGGCCAGCCCGCCCGCCGTCGCCAGCAGCGAGAGCACGCGGAGCGAGGTGTCGCCGCCCAGGCCCGGCAGCGACATCCAGGCGTGCACCACGAGGTAGTAGGGCGCGTTGTAGGACGGCGGGACCCCGGCCAGGTAGCTCGCCGTCCCCTCTCCGCCGACGATGGCGGCGAGGAGGTCGCGCAGGGGGATGCGACCGACCTCGGCGGTGAAGAGCTCGTCGAACCACAGCCCGTGCCCGGGGAGCAGGAGCACGGTTCCCAGCAGGGCCACGACGGCGGGCGGGAGCAGCTCCCACGGCGACCACCGGGATGCCCCCGGGGCGGCCGGGGGGTCCACCGGCCGCGCCGCGGTCGCCGTCGTGGTCACGACGGCAGGTTAGGCGAGGCTGGCCTGCCGGCTGCGCGCGGCGCGGGTGTCCGGCCGCCGGCGGTCAGTCCTCGTCGGCCAGCGCCCGCGCCCGGTGCCGCATCGGGCTGCCGATCCAGAGCCACCCGAGCAGCAGCGCGACCACGCCGCCCACCACGTAGGCGTGCCCGCGGGTGAACAGGACGTCGACCACGACCAGCACCGCCCCGACGATCGCCACCGCCAGCACCATCAGGCCGAGGAAGGCGTTGCGGTTGCTGCGGCGCAGCAACTGCTCCTTGTCGTGCTGGCGGAACAGCGCCCGGTGCTGCGCGGCGGGCGCGATCAGCAGGCTGGTGGCGACGACGGCGGCGAGCAGGGTGATCAGGTAGACGTCGCGCTGGAAGTCGCTCGCGCGGGCGGCGGTCTCCTGGAACGGCACGATCAGCAGGAAGGCGAACAGGAACTGCACGCCGGGCAGCGCGACGCGCAGCTCGTTGAGCAGCTCCATCAGCTCGCGGTCGACGCGCTCGGCGTGGGTCTCGTCCCGCTGGTCGCCGGGATCCCGCCGCCGGCCGTCGGTGCGGTCCCCGCGGCGGGGCTCCGGGGTGGTGCTGCGTCGTCCCGTGCCGGTCCTCGTCATGGCCGTCCTCCCCGACACCATGTGTGCCCGGGCCGATCCCGGGGCGGGAGGATGCCCAGAAGTCGGCTGCCCGTCACCTCCCGTCCACCGGACGGGGTACCGGCAGCGACATGTCGATGTCCCAGCCCCTCGAACCCGGCCTGCCCCGTCCCGACGACGGCATCCCCGCCGCCGATCCCGGCGCCGGCGCACCCGAGCCGGCGCCCGGCTTCGGCGTGGGCGGGGAGGAGCCCGACCGGCCGGAGGAGGAGCCGGCCGGCCCGGCCGACGCGCCCGCGCCGGCCGATCCGCCGTTCCGCACGCCGGATCCGCGGGAGCTGGGCACCTCGGGCTGACGCCCGCGGGCCGCGCCGGTCAGCCGCCGAGGCCGAGCGCGGCCTTCGCCTGGTCGACGAGGTGGAAGTGCCCGACCGCCCAGAAGACGGCCGCGGCGGCGGCCAGGCCACCGACGGTCACCGCCGCCGAGCTGACCGGGTGCTGCCGGGCGTGCCGCCACGCGGCGACCGCCTTGCGCCGGAACGAGGCGAACAGCCGCCGCGCCCAGTCGAACTCCGTCGACCACACCCACAGGCCGACCAGCACCGGCGGGATGGTCAGCGGCCCCGGCAGCACGGTCAGCGCGATGCCGAGCAGCACGAACAGCAGCCCGGCGACGAAGACGCCGATCCGCCAGGCGATCGCCACCTCGCGGTTGGCGTGCACGCGGGCCCGGAAGGTGCCGGGCTCGATCGGCCGCGGCCCGCCCAGCCCGTCGGTGCAGTCCGGGCAGCGGGTCGCGCCCGGCGCGGTGCCCGATGCCGGGGCGGGCTGCCCGGCGGCGGTGTTGCCGGAGACGGTGACGGTGCGGGTGGTCATGCGGGGGGCTCCTCGAGGGCTGCGCAGCAGCGAGGCATAGGAGGCTTCGCGCACGTTCCGGAGCCCGATCCGTGCGCAAAGCCTCCTATGCCCGGGTCAGCTGCGGGTGGTGGCGGTGGTCCCGCGCAGCACCTCGGAGGGCCGCTGCTGCTCGCCGGCGTACGAGCTGACCGCCACGAGCGCCCCCGTCAGGGCGGGGATCACCCACTGCAGCCGGTCCAGCTGCTCCTGCGCGGCGGCGACCTCGGCCTTGGTGCGCTTGCTGGGCTTGGTGCCCGACTTCGCCGGCACGTCGCCGGCGCCGGAGACCACCTGGCCCAGCGCCCGGCTGTAGGCGGTCACGCCGAGGGCGGCGGCGGTCAGCGCGGTCTTGAGCACCGACATCCCGGCCACGCCCTCCTGCCCGGCCACCCGGCGCCGGTTGGCGCGCAGCTGGCCGACCGCGCCGGTGAGGTGGGCGCCGATGGCGAGGGCGTTGACCGGCGTCCACCGGTCCCAGCCGGCGTTGGCGACGCGGCCGGCGCCGCGCTCCCCTCCAGCCTCACCGGCGGCGGAGTTCAGGGCGACGGCGTTGGCCAGGGTGCCGCCGAACCAGGCGGACAGGCCGAGGTCGTGCAGGGCGCGGGAGAGGGTGTTGCGGGCCATGACGCAGCTCCACGGGGTCGGGGGAAGGGCCCGCCACCTACCCGTGGAGCTGCGCGACCATGCCGGTTGCGCGCGATCGGATCGACGCGCTCACGTGCCGTAGCGCAGCGCCGCGCGCTGGCGCGCCTTGGCCGCCTCGACCTCGCGGTCCTTGGGTGGAGCCATGGTGACCAGCGCGTCCAGCAGCCGGGCGGAGGCCGCGGCGATCTCCTCGACGGCGCGGTCGAAGGCCTCCTCGTTGACCCGCGAGGGCTTGGCCGTGCCGCTGATCTTGCGCACGTACTGCAGCGCGGCGGCCCGGATCTCCTCCTCCGTCGCCGGGGGCGCGAAGTTCGACAGGGGGCGGATGTTCCGGCACATGGCCGGCAGCGTAGGAGCCGTAGCAGCCCCCGTCAGCCGTTCAGGCGGTGATGCCGGCCCGGTCGATCCGGCGGTGGTACCGGGTGCCGAGCTTGCCGCCGAGGACGGCCCCCAGCAGCGTGACCAGGAGGACGGCGACCAGCGTGACGATGCCGGCCGTGGTCGCGGTGCCCTCGTCGATCGGGATGCGCGGCAGGTCCAGCCGCTCGAGCACGTTGTACTGGTTGCCCAGCAGGTATCCGGCGACGGCCAGCGCGAGCACGACCAGCAGGCCGATCACCCACACCGCCACCCCCTGCCGGACGCCGTCGAAGCGGGCCATCCGCCCGGCCACGTACCCGCCGGCGAGGTAGGCCAGGAAGAGGACGACGAGCAGCGCGATGCCCCCGGCGATGCCGATCGTGTCGGCCTGCGCGGTGGCCTCCTCCTCGGTCGGCAGCCCCTGGGTCAGTCCGATGGCCACCCCGGCCGCCGAGATCAGCGCGACGAGCAGCACGGCCAGGCCGTTGGCCGACAGCCAGCCGAAGAACGCCGCGCCCCACTTGATGCCGCCGAACGCCGAGCGCTGCACGGCGACGGCGTCGCGCTCGGGGCCCCGGCTGACGGTGGCCCCCTCGGTCGTGCGGTCCTGCTGGATGCGGTGGTCTCGCGCCATCGGGAGCTCCCTGGGTGGAGCCGGCGGGGCGGGCCGCGCCGGCGCTGCAACGGTTCGGACGCCGGAGCGCGGCGTGCCCGCGGGCCGGACGGGCAAACCGCCCGGCGAGGCGCGTCGCCCGATCGGAGGACGGCATCCGACGGGGGCCCGCGGGACGAAGGGGATGCGATGACCGTGCTGCTGGTGGACGTCGCCAACGTCGTGGGGGCCCGGCCCGACGGCTGGTGGCGGGACCGTGCGGGGGCGACCTCCCGGTTGCTGGCCCGGCTGGCCGGACTGCCCGGCCGGGCGCTGCCCGGGTCCGGCGGCACCTGCACGCAGGTCGTCGCCGTCGTCGAGGGAGCGGCGCGGGACGTGCCCGAGCCGGACGGCGTCCGGCTGGTGCGCGCGCCCGGCAGCGGCGACGACGCCCTGGTCGGCTGCGCGGAGGAGCTGGCCGCCGGCGCTCCGCCGCTCGTGGTGACCGCCGACCGGGGGCTGCGCGCCCGGCTGCCCGCCGGCACGCCGGTCACCGGCCCGGGGTGGCTGCTCGACCTGCTGGACGGCGTCGCGCCGTGACCGCCCGGCATGGCCGCTCCCGCGGCGGGGTAGCCCTGCGCCGTCCGCCGAGCCGAGGCGGTGCGGTGCGGCCCCCCTGGTCCCGACGTCCTCGGTCCCTCGATCCCAGGAGCTGATCCGCGCATGTCCGCACCCGCCGCCCCGCCGTCCGACGGCGCCCCGGCCGTCCTCGTGACCGGTGCCTCCAGCGGCATCGGGCGGGCCACCACCATGCGCTTTGCCGGCCGGGGCGCCCGGCTGGTGCT
Organism: Blastococcus sp. SYSU D00820; assembly: GCF_054050695.1. Lineage (NCBI taxonomy): Bacteria > Bacillati > Actinomycetota > Actinomycetes > Geodermatophilales > Geodermatophilaceae > Blastococcus > Blastococcus sp. SYSU D00820. The sequence goes on along the minus strand of NZ_JBJGZW010000034.1, from coordinate 17,684 downwards.
GGTCGCCCGCGGCCGGGAGTCGCTGGAGGAGACCGCCGCCGAGGCCCGGTCGGCCGGCGCGGCGGAGGTGCTGGTCTGCCCGGCCGACGTCGCCGACGCCGCCGGGGTGCAGCGGGCGGTGGACACGGTGGTGCAGCGGTTCGGCCGGCTCGACGTCGTCGTCCACGCCGCCCAGGTGATGGCCTACGGCCGGGTCGAGGACGTGCCGCGCGAGGCGTTCGAGGCCGTCGTCGACACCGCGCTGCACGGCACCGCCAACCTCGCCCGCACCGTGCTGCCGGTCTTCCGCCGGCAGGGCGCCGGGCACCTGGTGGTGGTGAGCTCGCTGCTCGCCGAGGTCAGCGCGCCGCTGATGGGCAGCTACGTCGCCGCCAAGTGGGGGCAGCTCGGGCTGGTCCGGACGCTGCAGCAGGAGGTCCGCGACGTCCCCGGCATCCGGATCTCGGCCGTCGCCCCGGGCGGCGTGAACACGCCCATCTACTCCCAGGGCGGCACGTGGGCCGGGCGCACCGGCCGGCCGCCGGTGCCGGTCTACTCCGCCGACCGGGTGGCCCGCTCGGTGCTGGCCCGGCTGGAGCATCCGCGCCGGCTGACCCACGCCGGCCTGTTCAACCCGCTGATCGTGGCCGGGTTCCGGCTGCTCCCGGGGGTGTACGACGCGCTGGTCGGCCCGCTGCTGCGCACGCTGGCGCTGGGCGGCGAGGAGCGGCCGCCGAGCGAGGGCAACGTGTTCCGGTCGCGGCCGGAGGGCAACGCGGTCGACGGGCGGTGGCGCTCGTTCTGAGCCGCGGTGGTTGACCGCCGCGGCGCCCGGCGGCGACGCTGACCGGCGTGACCGTCCGTCGCGGCACCGTGGGCGGCCACACCCACGAGTTCCCCACGCTGTCCGACCTGCTGGCCAAGGCGACGCCGGCCCGCTCCGGCGACGTCCTCGCCGGCTGCGCCGCGGGGTCCGCCGCCGAGCGGGTGGCCGCGCAGTCCGTGCTGGCCGACCTGTCCCTGGCGACCTTCCTGGAGGAGCAGGTCGTCGGCTACGACGAGGACGACGTCACCCGGCTGATCCTCGACACCCACGACCGGACGGCGTTCGCCCCGGTGGCCGCCCTGACGGTGGGGGAGTTCCGCGATCGGCTGCTGGCCTGGGCCGCGGCCGGCGACGAGGCCTCGATCAGCGCGCTGGCGCCCGGGCTGACCCCGGAGATGGTCGCCGCGACGGCCAAGATCATGCGCACCGCCGACCTGGTCGCCGTCGGCCGGCGGGCGCGGGTGGTCACCGGGCTGCGCAGCACGATCGGCCTGCCCGGCCGGATGGCGTCCCGGCTGCAGCCCAACCACCCCACCGACGATCCGCTGGGCGTCACGGCCGGCATCGTCGACGGGCTCCTGCACGGCGCCGGCGACGCGGTCATCGGCATCAACCCCGCCACCGACTCCCCGGCGCGCACCGTCGCGCTGCTCGAGCTGGTCGACGCGGTGATCGGCCGGTACGAGATCCCGACGCAGTCCTGCGTGCTCGCGCACGTCACCACCACGCTGCGCGCGCTGGAGCAGGGCGCGCCGGTGGACCTGGTCTTCCAGTCGGTGGCCGGCACCCAGGAGGCCAACCGGGCCTTCGGGGTCACCCTCGACCTGCTGGCCGAGGCCCGCGCCGGCGCCCTGGCCCTCGGCCGCGGCACGGTGGGCGAGAACGTCACCTACTTTGAGACCGGCCAGGGATCGGCGCTGTCGGCCGGGGCGCACCTGGGCGTCGGCGGCCGGCCGGTGGACCAGCAGACGCTGGAGGCCCGGGCCTACGGCGTCGCCCGGCACTTCTCGCCGCTGCTGGTGAACACCGTCGTCGGCTTCATCGGGCCGGAGTACCTCTACGACGGCAAGCAGGTGCTGCGCGCCGGCCTGGAGGACCACTTCTGCGGCAAGCTGCTCGGCCTGCCCATGGGCGTGGACGTCTGCTACACCAACCACGCCGAGGTCGACGGCGACGACACCGACGCGCTCGTGCTGCTGCTCGGCGCGGCCGGCTGCTCGTTCGTGATCGCCGTCCCCGGTTCGGACGACGTGATGCTGCACTACCAGTCGCTGTCGTTCTCCGACGTCCTCACCGCCCGGCAGGTGCTCGGGTTGCGGCCGGCGCCGGAGTTCGAGGCGTGGCTGGCGCGGATGGACCTGCTGGACGGCGACGGCCGGGTGCGCCAGCTGCCCGCGGATGCGCCGGCCGTGCGGGCGCTGATGGCGGCGGCGTCGTCGTGACCGGCCCGCATCGCCATTCGCGCGCGAACGGCGGCGACCCGTGGACGGCGCTGCGGCGGGCCACCCGCGCGCGGGTCGCGCTCGGCCGGGCCGGCGACGGGCTGCCCACGGCGCGCGAGCTGGAGTTCCGTGCCGCGCACGCCGCCGCCCGCGACGCGGTGCACGCCCCGCTGGACGCCGGTCTGCTCCGCACCGACCTGGCCGGGCACGAGGTGCTGGAGGTCTCCTCGGCGGCGCCCGACCGCGCCACCTACCTGCAGCGCCCCGACCTGGGCCGGCAGCTGGCCGACGGCGCCGTCCTCCCGCGTACCGGCGCCGACCTCGCCGTGGTGCTCGCCGACGGGCTGTCCCCGCGGGCGGTGCACGCGCACGCGCCCGGGCTGGTGGCCGCCCTGCTGGCCCGCCTGCCCGGCTGGTCGGTGGCACCGCTGGTGGTCGCCCGGCAGGCGCGCGTGGCGCTCGGCGACGCGATCGGCGCGGCCCTGGGAGTGCGCGCGGTCGTCGTGCTGATCGGCGAGCGGCCGGGGCTGTCGGCCGCGGACTCGCTCGGCGCCTACCTCACCTGGGCGCCGCGGCCGGGGCGGGTGGACGCCGAGCGCAACTGCGTCTCCAACGTCCGCCCGCCGCACGGCCTGTCCTACGGGCAGGCCGCCGACACGATCGCCGCACTGCTCGCGGCGGCCCGGGAGCTCGGCGCCTCGGGCGTCGCGCTCAAGGACGAGGGGCCGGTGCTGCCGCCGGGCTGACCCGGCGGATCAGGCGAAGAAGGCGTCGAAGGCCGCCGCCTCGGTGGGGGCGTTCCAGAACTCGGCCAGCCGCCCGTCCGCGTCGAAGCGGGCGACGTGGGCGCACAGGGTGTCCAGGTGCCGCTCCCCGCGGTGCGCGGTGAACCGGACGAGGGCCGTGCCGTGCGCGTCGTCGGCGCACACCAGCAACGCCTCCGCCCGGAGGCTGTTCTCGGTCATCTCCATGGCGCGGGCAAACATCCCGAAGACGGCCTCCGGGCCCTCGTACGTGCCGGACAGCTGCGAGCCGCCCGGCTCGTGCCAGCGGATGTCGTCGCGCCACAGCTCGGTGAGCGTGGTGAGGTCGCCCTTGGAGAAGGCCTCGTAGCCCTCCCGCATGCGGGCGAGGTTGGGGTGGTCGGACATGGCGCTTCCCCTCCCGAGGTCGGTCCCCCGTGGACGGCGGGAGCAGTGTCGACCCGGGCGTGCGCCCGCCGGAACCGGATCGGCCGCGCGCCGGAGTGGCGGTGGCGCTGCGTCCGTGCGGTGCGTCCGGGTGTCAGCGGCGCCGGCGCAGCCGGGCCGCGAGCCGGGCCCGCCGCCCGGCGGGCGCGCCCGGCGCGGGCTCCGGGTCCGGCTCGGGGACGGCGGCCGCGGCGGCGTGCCGCTCGTGCAGCCGCGCCCGGACGTCCTCGGGCGAGTAGGCGCGGCGCTGCCGCTCGCCGCGGACCAGCACGGCACCGGTGGCGGCGACGCCGGCGAGACCGGCCAGGCCGAGGAGCTTCCAGGTCTGCTTGGGCAGGCGCACGGTCGCCTAACGTAGCCGCGTGCCCCCGCCCCGCGCGCTCGCCCTGGACGAGGCCGTCGAGCTGACCCGTACCGGCGACGTCTGGGTGTTCCGCGGTGCCTCGCTGGCCGACCGCGCGATCCGGGCGGTGACCAACGCGCCGGTCAACCACGTCGGCATGGCCGTGGTGCTCGAGGACCTCCCGCCGCTGATGTGGCACGCCGAGCTCGGCCGCTCGCTGCCCGACGCCTGGACCGGCGAGCACCAGCGCGGCGTGCAGCTGCACGACCTGCGCGACGCGGTGACCACCTGGCGGCAGCGCTACGGCCAGCGGGCGTGGCTGCGGCAGCTGGTCGGGCCCGCCGACGACGGCGGGGTGACGCCGGCCATGGAGGACGCCGTCCTGCGGACCATCGCCCGCTTCGACGGCCGGCCGTTCCCGACCACCCGCGGGCTGGTGCGGGGATGGCTCAACGGCCGGCTGCGCCGGGGCACGTCGGCGGAGACGGTGTTCTGCGCGGAGCTGGTCGCCACGACCTACACCGCGATGGGGCTGCTGCCGCCCGACCGGCCGCGCAACTGGTACGACCCCGGCAGCTTCTGGTCCGGTGACGACCTGCCGCTGCTGCTGAGGGCGAGGCTGGGGCCGGAGATCCCGGTGGACGTGCCGGCGGGGAGCTAGGCCGCAGCCGGAATCGCGCTTCTGGCACCTGGCCGAGATTCACTCCTGGGGCTGGGCTCGGGGCTCTGACCTGCGCTTTCATCTTGCCGCGCACCCCTCGCTCCGTTAGACTTCGTACATGTGTTCGACGCTTGATCCGGGAGGCGATGTCCTCGACGTGATCGCTGTCGGGGTCGCCGAGCGCAACCGGCGGGACGCCGAGCTGACGCGGCAGGTGCGGGCGGCGGACCTCTCGCAGGCGGCCGAGCGGGACGGGCTGAAGGCGATGACCTCGTGGTTGAAGGGCCACTGCCGGATGGCGGGGCCCGAGGCGCTGCGGCTGGTGCGCAACGGCCGCGCGCTGGAACACCTGCCGGCGCTGGCCGAGGCGTTCGCGGCGGGGCTGGTGAGTGCGCAGCAGGTGCACATTGCCGCCGACGCGGTCACCCCGTCCCGGCTCGCGGCCGCGGCGGCGCAGGGGATCGACCTGGCGGTGATCGACGCTGTCTTGACGCAGGTGGCCATCGACCAGCCGGTCGAGAGCCTGGTGCAGGTGGTGAAGAAGTACGTCGACAACCTCGATCCCGACGGCCCCGAACCCGACCCGACCGAGCAGCGGTCGTTGACGATCAGCCGGCACGCCGACGGCACCGTCACCTTCTCCGGCACGCTGGACGCCGTCGGCGGGGAGAAGCTGCAGACCGTCATCGAGGCCCATTCCCAGGCCGACCGGCCCGCCGACGACACCCGCACCCGCGCCCAGCGGCAGGCCGACGCCCTCGTCCAGGCCATCGACAACACCCTCGCCGCAGGCAACCTGCCGGTCCTGCGCACCCGCAAGCCCCAGGTGCTGGCCACCATCCCGCTGTCCGACCTCGCCTCTCCCGCTACCGCACGCGGTGCGGGGCGGATGGGGTTCGGTGCCGCCATCTCCGCCGCCCGCGCCCGGTGGCTGGCCTGCGACGGGGAGATCACCCGCCTGGTCATGGGTCCCGACGGTCAGCCGCTGGACGTCGGCAGGACCGCCCGCGTCGTGCCCCCGCACCTGCGGCGGGCGGTCGAAGCCCGGGACGGGGCCTGCGTGTTCGCCGGCTGCACCGCTCCGACGCACTGGTGCGACGTCCACCACCTGGTGCACTGGATCGACGGTGGCGCCACCAGCCTGGACAACTCCGCGCTGCTGTGCGAGCGGCACCACACCAAGGTGCACCACGGGTTCCGCGTCGAACGGCAACCCGACGGCCGATGGCGCACCCTCCGGCCTGACGGCACCGAGATCGGCACCCCCGCACCGCTGCGCGCCGCCGCCTGACCCGCCCGCCTGCCCCGAGCACCGGCTGCCCGCCGCCGCGCCCCGCGCGGACGGCGGCACCGGCATGCCCGCGCCCGCCCCCGTCCCGCCCCTCAGCCGGCCAGCGCCGCCGCCCGCCGGTCCAGCGTCACCACGGTGTCGCCGGGCTGCTCCAGGTGGTCGTCGTGGGTCACGCAGACGACCACCCGCCCGGCCAGCGCCGTCCGCAGGTCGTGCACCAGCGCGGCGGCGGTGGGCGGGTCCAGGTGCGCGGTCGGCTCGTCGAGCAGGACGACGTCGCGGTCGGCCAGCAGCGCGCGGGCCGCGGCCAGCCGCCGGCGCTCGCCGCCCGACAGCGCCGTGCCGCCGGCGCCGACCGGCGTGTCCAGCCCGTCCGGCAGGGCGGCGAGCAGGCCGCCCAGCCCGGCCGCGGTGAGCGCGGCGCGCATCCGGGCCTCGCCCTCGGCGCCGTCGAGCGCGCCCCGCGGCGCGGCCAGCGCGAGGTTGGCGCGGATGGTGGAGGCGAAGACGTGCGCCTCCTGCGGCAGCCAGGCCATCCGCGACCGGACGTCGGCCGTCGTCAGCCGCTCGGCCGGCACGTCGCCCAGCGTGTACGCGCCCGACCGCGGCCGCATCGCCGCCATGAGCACCGCCAGCAGGGTCGACTTCCCGGCGCCCGAGGGGCCGCGCACGACCAGCCAGCCGCCGGTGCCGGCCTCGGCGGACAGCCCGCGCAGCACGTCCGGGCCGCCCGGCCAGCCGGCAGTGAGCTCCTCGACGGCGAGCCGGTCGACGGGGGCCGGCGCGGGCAGCGGCGCGGCCGGCTCGGCGGGCACCGGCGCGGTGAGGACGGCGTCGAGCCGGGCCCGCGCGTCGGCCAGCGCCCCCCGCCGCTGCAGCGCCGTGACCAGCCCCGACAGCGGCTCGGCCAGCGCGAGCGGCGCGAGGGCCACCACCGCGACCGCCGGGCCGGTGACGCCGTCCGCCGTGCCGGCGAGGGTGGCGACCACGGCCGCCAGCCCGGTGCCCAGCACGACGAGACCCGTGCCGAGGGCCCCGGCGCGGTCGCCGGTACGGGCGGCCGCGGACCGGCGGCGGCCGACGCGGGTGAGGTCCGCGGCGGTCGCCGTCCCGAGGCCGTGCGCCCGCAGGTCGGCCGCACCCTCGAGCGCGGTGGCGGTGTCCCGCAGCGCGCCGATCCGCAGCTCCGCCTCCTCCCGGGCCGCGCCGGCGTCGACCCGCCGGTGCACCAGCAGCACCAGGACGACGGCGGCGAGCAGCACGAGCGCCGCGGCGCCGGCGGCGGCCGGCGACACCAGCGCGAGCGCCGCGACGGTGCCGAGGGTGACGGTGCCCGCCACCAGGGCCGGGGGCAGCACCCGCACGGTGAGGTCCTGCACCAGGCCGACGTCCCCGACCACCCGGGCCAGCGCGGCGCCGGGGGTGCGCTCGGCGGCGATGCCCTGGCGGGCCAGCGCCGACCACACCCGCACCCGCAGGTCGGCGGCGAGCCGGAGGGCGGCGTCGTGCGCCAGCATCCGTTCGAGCCACCGCAGGACGGCGCGGCCGATCCCGAACGCGCGCACGCCGACGATCGCGACCAGCAGCGTGAGCACCGGCGGCATCTCCGCGGCCCGCACGATCAGCCAGCCGGAGACGGCGGTGAGCGCGACCCCGGCACCGGCCGACAGCGTGCCCGCCGTGACCGCGCGGGCCAGGGCGCGCCGCGGCCGGCCGGGGGGCTCCGCGCCGGGGGCGCGCACGGGCGCCGGGTCGTCGTCCGGCTGCGGGCGGGCCGGGGGCGCGGCGGCGGGGACGGCGGGCGCGGGCAGCGTCACCGCGCGGTCGGCCGGCGCGGCCAGCGCCGGGTCGTGGGTCACCAGCAGCACGGTGACCGTGCCGCGCAGGCCGGCGAGCACCGCGGCGACCCGTGCGGTCGCCTCCTCGTCCAGGTGCGCGGTGGGCTCGTCGAGCAGCAGCAGGCGGGCGCCGCGGCGGATCCGCACCAGCGCCCGCGCGAGCGCCACCCGCTGCAGCTCGCCGGGGGAGAGCGTGGTGCAGGCACGGCCGGCCAGGTGCTCCGCGCCCACCCGCGCCAGCGCCTCCACCACGAAGGCCTCGCCGACGACCTCGTCGACGCCGGGCGCCGAGCCGGCGTGCCGGCGCAGCTCGTCGGCGACGGTGGCGCCCGTGGTGCGGGGGTGCTGCGGCACCCAGGCCACGCCGCCGGCCGGCACGCCGGTGACGGTGCCGCCCACCGCGGCGTCGGCCCCGACCAGCCCGGCGAGGACGGCGAGCAGCGTCGACTTGCCCGATCCGCTCGGGCCGCGCAGCGCGACGAGCTCGCCCGGGCGGACGGCGAGGTCCACCGGCGGGAGCGCCGGCACCGCGCGGCCGGGGTACCGCACGGTCAGCCCGGTGACGGCGAGGTCGGCGCCGCGCGGGTCGTCGTCCTCACCGGCCGCGACGACCGACCGGCCGTCCTCGGCGGCCAGCACCGCGCGAGCCTCCGTCGCGGCCAGGGCGGCGGCCTCGTTGGCGTGGTGCGCCGAGCCGAGCGCGCGCAGCGGCGCGAACGCCTCGGGAGCCAGCAGCAGCGCCGTCAGGCCGACCGCGAGCGGCAGCGTGCCCTCGACCAGCCGCAGCCCGACGGTCACCGCGACCAGCGCCACCGACAGCGTGGCGATCAGCTCGAGCACCAGCGAGGAGAGGAAGGCCAGCCGCAGGGTGGCCAGCGTGCGCCGGCGCGAGGCGTCACCGAGCTCGGCCAGCGCCGCGGCCTGGTCGGCGGCCCGGCCCAGGCCCACGAGCACCGGCAGCCCGCGGACCAGCTCGGACACGTGCGCGGCGATCCGGTCCAGCGCCCGGGCCGCCGCGGTCGTGCCGTCGCGGGTGGCCAGGCCGACCAGCACCATGAACAGCGGCACCAGCGGCAGGGTGACCGCCACCAGCCCGGCCGAGAGCAGGTCGGTGACGGCGAGGACGGCCAGCAGGGCCGGTGGGACGACCAGCGTCTGGGCGAGCGCCGGGAGGTACGCGGCCAGGCCGGGTCCGAGATCGGCCAGCCGGGTGGTGGCCAGCACCGCGGCCGGGCCGGGACCGCCGGCGGCGGTGACCGCGGCGGGGGAGGAGGCCAGCCGGTCCAGCAGGCGGGCCCGCAGCCGCTCCTCCGCGCGGCGGGCGTCGCGGGCGGCCGCCAGCTCGCCGAGGGTGCCGGCCGCCGAGCGCAGCGCGACACCGGCAGTGGCCAGCACCAGCGGCCCGGCCAGGTCGCCGTCGGCGTGCCCGGCCGCGCGGGCCACGGCGTGCGCCAGCCCGGCGGCCAGCAGCACCAGCCCCGCGGTCTGGCCGAGGGCGGCCAGCGCGGCGCGGACCAGCGCCCCGGGCAGTCCCGGGACGCCGGCCAGCGGGGCCAGCGGCCCCCGGGGCCCGCCATTCGCGCGCGAATGGCGAGCGGGGCGCCCGGCCTTCGCGCGCGGAGGGCGGGTCACGCGCCCACCCCGGCGGGCGTCTCCTCGTGCACCGGCTCGGCGGTCAGCCGCTTGCGGAAGACCCAGTAGGTCCACGCCTGGTAGGCCAGCACCACCGGCAGGCCCACCGCGGCGACCCACGTCATGACCGTCAGCGTGTAGTCGCTGACCGAGGCCGCCGACACCGTGAGGTCGAAGGCCGCGTCGATGGTCGAGGGGACGACCACCGGATACGCCGCGCCGAACAGCGTGGCCGCCGCGGCGACCAGGAAGGCCGCCCAGCCGAGGAACGCCCGTCCCTCCCGGTCCAGCCGCACCTGCGTCCAGGTGAGGACGACGGCGAGCGCGGCGACCAGCCACAGCACGGCGGTGGCCGGCGTGCCCTGGCGCAGGTGCACCAGACCGGCCCAGGCCAGCAGCGGCAGCCCCGCCACCGGCGACCAGCGCAGCGCGAACGCCCGGGCCCGCAGCCGCACCGGGCCGTCGACCTTGAGCGCGAGGAACAGCGCCCCGTGCACCAGCGAGAAGCCGAGCACCGCGGCCGCGCCGAGCAGCGCCGACCAGCCGACGCCGGCGAAGCTGCCGCCCACCCGCGTGCCGTCGGCGTCGATCGGCAGGCCGAGCGTGGTGGCGCCCAGCGCGGCGCCCACGCCGAGCGCGGCGATCAGCGAGCCGGTGGTGATGACGGTGGTCCAGGTGCGGTCCCACCGCGGGTCGTGCGAGCTGTGCCGCCACTCGAAGGCCACCGCGCGGACGATCAGCCCGAGCAGCACCAGCACGAAGGGCAGGTACAGCGCCGGCAGCCAGGTGGCGTACCAGCCGGGGAAGGCGGCGAAGACCGCGCCCGTGGCGGTGATCAGCCAGACCTCGTTGCCGTCCCAGACCGGGCCGATGCTGCGCAGCATCAGGTGCTTGTCGGCGGTGCGCCGGCCGAGCACGGGCAGCAGGGCGGCGACGCCGAAGTCGAAGCCCTCGAGCAGGAGGAAGCCGGTCCACAGCACCGCGACGGCGGCGAACCAGAGGGTCTGCAGGTCCATGTCGAGCTCCCGGGCTCAGTGGGCGAAGGAGAGGACGTCGTCGTCGGCGCGCCGGTCGCCGTCCGGACCGCCGCCCGTGCCCGGCTCCGCGTCGTCGACCGCGGGCGGGGTCGGCGTTCCGTCGCCGGTGGTGACGCCGCGGCGGACGAACCGGGTGATCAGGCCGATCTCGATGACGGCGAGCACGCCGTAGACCAGGCCGAGGGAGATCAGCGACGTCCACACCTCCCCGGCGCTGACGCCGGGCGAGACGGCCTGCGCGGTGAAGAAGTACACCTGCTCGTCCACGGGGACGTCGGGGTTCGGGTAGACGACGAAGGGCTGGCGGCCCATCTCGGTGAAGATCCAGCCGGTCGCGTTGGCCACGAACGGCGCCCCGACGGCGAGCAGCGAGCCGTAGACGCCGATCCGCGAGGTCGGCACCCGGCCGCGCCGGGTGGCCCACAGGGCGTAGGCGGCCACGCCGGCCGACACCGCGCCCATGCCGATCATGAGCCGGAAGCTCCAGTAGGTGACGGCGAGCAGCGGGGTGTAGTCGATCGGCCGGCCGGCGCGGTCGCCGAACGACGGGTCGTCGGGGTAGGTCGCGCCGTAGACCGCCGCGTACTCCTCCTGCAGCTCGTTCACGCCGGGCACCGCGGTGCTGAAGTCGCCGTGGGCGAGGAAGGAGAGGACGTAGGGGATCGTCCAGGAGTGCACGTCGTCGCACTCGTTGGAGCCGAACTTGGCGACGGCGAAGATCGAGAACGACGCCGGGGCCTCGGTCTCGCACAGCGCCTCGGCCGAGCTCATCTTCAGCGGCTGCTGCTGGTACATGAGCTTGCCCTGCCAGTCGCCGGTGAGCGCGACCAGCACGAACGCCGCCAGCGACACCCAGCCGCCCAAGCGCACCGAGCGGCGCCACACCATGTCATCCCCACCCTGGGCCGCGACCTCCTCGACCGGGCGCTCCTCGAGCTTCCGCTTGCGCAGGTGCCACAGCCCGATGCCGACCAGCAGGGCGCCGGCGACCATGAGTGCGGCGACGATCGCGTGGCTGAAGGCGGCCAGCGCGGTGTTGTTGGTCAGGACGGCGAGGAAGTCCACCTGCAGCGGCCGGCCGGTCTCGTCGTCGGTGACGACCCCGACGGGGTGCTGCATCCACGAGTTGGCCGCGATGATGAAGTACGCGCTGACGATCGAGCCGATGACCGCGGCCCACAGCGCGGCGAGGTGCAGCTTCTTCGGGATCCGGCCCCAGCCGAAGATCCACAGGCCGAGGAAGGTCGACTCGAGGAAGAAGGCCAGCAGGGCCTCCAGGGCCAGCAGCGAGCCGAAGACATCTCCGACGAAGCGTGAGTACTCGCTCCAGGCCAGGCCGAACTGGAACTCCTGGACCAGGCCGGTCGCGACGCCGAGCACGAAGTTGATCAGGTAGATGCGGCCCCAGAAGCGGGTCATCCGCAGCCACTCGGGCTTGTCCGTCCGCACCCAGAGCGTGTGCATGACCGCGACCAGGATCCCCAGCCCGATGGTCAGCGGGACCATCAGGAAGTGGTAGACGGTCGTGATGCCGAACTGCCAGCGGGCGATGTCGAGCACGTCCACCGCGCTTCTCCTCAGGTCGTGGGCCGACGTATCCTTTCTACGTCGCGTAGAAGAAAACTTCTACGGCTTGTAGAAAAGAAGCGTGTGACACGCAGGACAGGAGCGCGGATGGCCTCGCTGGGTGATCTGGAGCGGACCGTCATGGACCGGCTGTGGGCGGCCGGGGAGGCGCTGTCGGCCGCGGAGCTGCGCGACGCGCTGGCCGACCGGGGCCTGGCGCTGACCACCGTGCACACGGTGCTCGGCCGGCTGGAGGCCAAGGGTTTCGTCGAGCACGACGACGCCCGCCCGCGCCGGTTCCGCGCCCGCGCCAGCCGTGAGGACCACGCCGCCGAGCTCATGCACGAGGTGCTCGGCCGCTCCGGCGACCGGCAGGCGGTGCTCGCCCGGTTCGTCGGCAGCGTCAGCGAGGACGAGGCCCGGCTGCTGCGCGAGCTGCTCGCCGGGGGCTGACCCCGTGCTGCCCGCCACCGCGGCGGCGCTGGCGGTGCTCGCCGCGCTGCTGGCCTGGCCGGTGCCGGCGCTGCTGGGCCGGGCGCGCTGGCCGCGCCGCGATCCGCTGGTCGCCCTGGTCTGCTGGCAGGCCATCGGCCTGGCCGGCGGCCTGTCGATCATCGGTGCGCTGCTGGTGCACGGGCTGGCGCCGTGGGGGCACTCGCTGCCCGAGGCCGGCTGGGCGGTGCTCACCGGGCACCCGGCCGAGGAGCGGGTCCGCGGCGACCACTGGGTCGCCCTGACCCTGGCCGGGGTGCTCGCCGCCGAGCTGCTCGGGGTGCTGCTGCTGTCGTGGGTGCGCACCGCCCGCGCCCGCCGCCGGCACCGGGAGCTGCTCGAGCTCGTCGTCCGGCCCTCCGCGGATCCCGAGGCGCGGCTGCTCGAGCACCCCGCGCCGGCGGCCTTCTGCATCCCCGGCGCGCGGCCGCTGGTCGTCGTCTCCTCGGGCATGGTGGCCGAGCTGGACGACGCCCAGCTCGCCGCCGTCGTCGCGCACGAGCGGGCGCACCTGCGCGAGCACCACCACCTGCTGCTGCTGCCGTTCGTCGCCTGGGAGGCGGCGCTGCCCGTGCTGCCGGCCGCCGCCCGGGCGCACGCGGCGGTGCGGGAGCTGGTGGAGATGCGCGCCGACGACGTCGCGCTGGCCGCCCTCGGCGGCGCCGCGCACCGGCGCACGCTGGCGCAGGCGATCGTGGCCGCCGCGGGCGGGCCCGGCGGCGGGGCGGGGGTGCCGTCGGGAGCGCTGGCGGTCAGCGGGGGAGCGGTGGCCGCGCGCGTCGTCCGGCTGCTGCAGCCGCCGGCCCCCCTGCCGGCCGCCGCCCGCGCCGGGGCGCTGGCCGCGGCCGGGCTGCTGCTGCTCGTGCCGACCGCGCTGCTGCTCCTGCCCGCCCTCTGACGCCTTTCGCGCGCGAACGGCGACCGCCTTCCGCGCGCGAACGGCGGGATCCGGGCTCAGAGCGGGGCGAACCGCCGCAGCCGCAGGCTGTTGGTCACCACGAACACCGAGCTGAACGCCATGGCCGCGCCGGCGATCATCGGGTTGAGCAGCCCGGCCATCGCCAGCGGGATCGCCGCCACGTTGTAGGCGAACGCCCAGAACAGGTTGCCCTTGATCACCGCGAGCGTCCGGCGGGACAGCCGGACGGCGTCGGCGGCGGTGCGCAGGTCGCCGCGGACCAGCGTGAGGTCGCTGGCCTGGATGGCGACGTCGGTGCCGGTGCCCATCGCCAGCCCGAGGTCGGCCTGGGCGAGCGCGGCTGCGTCGTTGACGCCGTCGCCGACCATCGCCACGACGTGCCCGTCGTCCTGCAGCCGCCGGACGACGTCGACCTTGTCCTGCGGCAGCACCTCGGCGATCACCTCGTCGATGCCGACCTGGCCGGCCACGGTGCGGGCGGCCGCGGCGTTGTCGCCGGTCAGCAGCACCGGCCGCAGCCCGAGGCCGCGCAGCCGGGCGACCGCCTCGGCCGAGCCCTCCTTGACCGCGTCGGCGACGACCAGCACGCCCCGCGCGGCGCCGTCCCAGCCGACGGCGACCGCCGTCCGGCCGGCGGCCTCCGCCTCGGCGGCGGCGCGCTCGAGCGCCTCGGGCAGGGACATCGACCAGTCGGCCAGCAGCCGCCGTCGGCCGACGACGACCGCCGTCCCCTCGACGACGCCCTGCACGCCCAGCCCCTCCACGTTGGTGAACCCCTCGACGGGCGGCAGGGCCCCGGCGCGCTCGGCCGCCCCGCGGGCGACCGCCTGGGCGATCGGGTGCTCGGAGGCGTCCTCCAGGGCACCGGCCAGCCGCAGCACCCGGTCGGCGTCCTCGCCCGGCGCCGGGACGACGTCCTGCAGCGTCATGCGGCCGGTGGTGACCGTGCCGGTCTTGTCGAGGACGACGGTGTCGACCGTGCGGGTGCTCTCCAGCACCTCGGGGCCGCGGATGAGGATGCCCAGCTGGGCGCCGCGGCCGGTGCCGACCATCAGCGCCGTCGGCGTGGCCAGCCCCAGCGCGCAGGGGCAGGCGATGATCAGCACCGCGACCGCGGCCGGGAAGGCAGCGGCCAGGCCCGCGCCGGTGCCGATCCAGAAGCCGAGCGTGGCCACCGCCAGGGCCAGCACGACCGGCACGAAGACCCCGGACACCCGGTCGGCCAGCCGCTGCACCTGGGCCTTGCCGTCCTGCGCCTCCTCGACCAGCCGGGCCATCTGCGCCAGCTGCGTCTCCGCGCCCACCCGGGTCGCGCGCACGAGCAGCCGGCCGCCGGCGTTCACCGTCGCGCCGACCACGGCGTCGCCGGGGCCGACCTCCACCGGCACCGGCTCGCCGGTGAGCAGGGAGGTGTCGACGGCCGAGGAGCCCTCGGTGACCTCGCCGTCGGTGGCGATCTTCTCGCCCGGCCGCACGAGGAAGACGTCGCCGACCACGAGCTCGCCCACCGGGATGCGCCGCTCGGTGCCGCCGCGCAGCACGGCGACGTCCTTGGCGCCCATCTCCAGCAGCGCCCGCAGCGCGGCACCGGCCCGCCGCTTGGACCGGGCCTCGGCGTACCGGCCGGCCAGCAGGAAGGTGGTCACCCCGGCGGCGGCCTCCAGGTAGATGTCGCCGCTGCCGTCGGTGCGGGCGAGGGTGAAGGAGAACGGGTGCACCATGCCCGGCTCCCCGGCGGTGCCGAGGAACAGCGCGTACAGCGACCACAGGAACGCCGCGCCGGTGCCGAGGGTGACCAGGGTGTCCATGGTCGCGGCGCCGTGCCGCAGGTTGGTCCAGGTGGCCCGGTGGAACGGCCAGCCGCCCCACACCACGACCGGCGCGGCGAGGGTGAGCGAGAGCCACTGCCAGTACTCGAACTGCAGCGCCGGCACCATCGCCAGCACGACCACCGGCACGGTCAGGACGGCGGAGACCAGCAGCCGCCGCCGGAGCGCGCCGTCCGCGTCGTCCCGCGCGGGCTCGGCGTCGGGTTCCGGTTCGGGCGTGGGCACCGTCGCGGTGTAGCCGGTCTTCTCGACGGTGGCGACGAGGTCCTCGGGCGTGACGCCGTCGGCGTAGCTCACCCGCGCCTTCTCGGTGGCGTAGTTGACCGTGGCCGTGACGCCGTCGAGCCGGTTGAGCTTCTTCTCCACGCGGGCCGCGCACGAGGCGCAGGTCATCCCGCCGATCAGCAGCTCGATCTCGTGCGGCGCGGGGGTGGTGCCGGTGTCCATCGGAAGTCCTCAGTTCCCGTGGCCGTGGTCGGCGGAGCCGTCGTGGGCCGGGGTGTCGGGTGCGGGCGTGCCGCCGGCCGGAGCGGGACCGGCGGTCACGGTGAAGGCGGCGGTGTGCACGACGTCGCCGTGCCGGAAGTCCAGGAACAGCCGGTAGGTGCCGGCCGAGGGCGCGGTGGCGGCGAACCGGACGTGCGGGCCGGGGGCGACGCCCGGGTCGCCGGGCTCGCCGTCGGTGGGGTGCACGTGCAGGTAGGCGAGGTCGCCGGCGCGCAGTGCCACCAGGTGCCCGTAGGCGCCGAGGTAGGGCTGCAGGTCGCGGACGGGGACGCCGTCCCGGCTGACGCTGAGCGTCAGCTCCGTCTCCCGGCCGGGCACCAGCTCGCCGGTCAGCACGACGGTGTAGCCGTCGACCTCCGCGGTGAGCGACGGCTCGGGCAGGGGAGCGGGGGTGTACTCGCCCGGCACCGAGAGGTCGGCGCCCAGCACGAGCGCGGGGCCCCCGGCCGGGGTGGTGTCGGCCAGCAGCCGCCAGCTGCCCGGGGTGAGGTCGAGCGACGTCGTCCAGGTGCCGTCGGCGGCCATCTCGGGGTGCACGTGCTGGTAGCCGGAGAGGTCGCGGCGGACGGCGACCAGGTGCAGGTCCTCGCCGTGCTCCTCGGTGTAGGCGGTCAGCGGCGCGCCGTCGGCGCCGAGCACGCGGAAGGCGACCGGGGTGGCCGGGCCGGCGGGCAGGACGCCGCTGTCCAGCGCGAGGGTGACGCCCTGGTCGGAGACCTGCAGGCCGCCGGGGAGCGGCGCGCCGGCGGCCGGCTCGGCGGTCGCCGACGCGGGAGCCGTCATGCCCTCGTGCCCGGCGTCCGCGGGCTCGCCGAGCGGGCCGACGGCGCTGCCGATCCCAACGGTGGCGGCGAAGACGGCGGCCAGGCCGGCGGTGAACGCGGCGAGGCGGGCGGGGGTGTTCATCGTCCCTCCCGGGGGACCGGCCGGGTCAGCGCCCGGCGATCTGGTAGCCGGCCTCCTCGACGGCGGCGGCCACGGCCGCGTCGTCGACGGGGGCGTCGCTGCGCACGGTCAGGGCGCCGCTGTCGAGGTCGACGGACACCTCGGTGACGCCCGGCAGGTCGCCGACCTCCTGGGTCACCGCGTTCACGCAGTGGCTGCAGGTCATGCCGACGACGGTGTAGGTGGCGGTGCTCATGGTGGGTCCTCTCACGGGGATGGGTTCAGGAACGGACGAGGCGGGCGATCGCCTCGGAGGCCTCGCGGACCTTCTCCTCGGCCTCGCGGCCGCCGGCCTGCGCGGCCTGGACCACGCAGTGGCCCATGTGCTCCTCGAGCAGGCCGAGCGCGACCGACTGGAGGGCCTTCGTCATGGCCGAGACCTGCGTGAGGATGTCGATGCAGTACTTCTCCTCCTCGACCATCCGCTGCAGGCCGCGGGCCTGCCCCTCGATCCGGCGCAGCCGCTTCAGGTAGTCGTCCTTGCGGTGGATGTAGCCGTGCGGGGCGTGCCCGGCGGTGTCCTCCATGTGCCCTCCTGCGGTGCGTCCCGGTCCGACGCCAGAAACCATACCCCCCTTGGGTACCTGGCGCACGTGACCCCGCACACGCGAGAGGGGCGGCACCGCGGTGCGGTGCCGCCCCTCTCGGCGGGTCAGGGTCGCGACGGGGATGGGTCGCCGTCGCGGCCGGCGCGCTCGGCGCGCAGCCGGTCGACGGTGCCCTGGAGCTCCTCGCTGTGCGCCCGGGCGTCGGCGAGCTCGTCCTGCAGGCCGAGGATGACCTCGGCCGAGGAGAGGCTGTGCCCGTCGTCGAGCAGTCCCCGGAGGCGGGCCGCCACGGCCAGCTGGTGGCGGGAGTAGCGGCGGTGGCCGCCGGGGGAGCGGTGCGGCTGGAGGACGCCGGAGCCGTCCAGGCTGCGCAGGAAGGCGGCCTGGACGCCGAGCAGGTCCGCGGCCTGGCTCATGGTGAGGGCCGGGAAGTCGGGGTCGTCCAGCCGGTGGAGGGGGTCGCGGCCGGGATCGGGGCGCGCGCCGCGTGCTGCGGCCATGGGACCTCCTCGCAGGAACGGTCGGGGGGGGGGGGGGGGGGGGGGGGGGGGGGGGGGGGGGGGGGGGGGGGGGGGGGGGGGGGGGGGGGGGGGGGGGGGGGCGGGCGGGGTGATACTCGATCCTCAGCCAGGATCGCCC